>CAXUEB010000119.1:0-7951 GCA_964249775.1 uncultured Spirosoma sp. | reverse complement strand
TAACGATTCCGATACCGAACGCCACGCCCGTCGAAATGAAACTTGGCGATAATCCCGTCGCCGTCGAAGAGGTGGTCGTACCAAACGCCCTGATGCTCAAACCGACCGTTCCCGTTGCGATACAGCGTCCCGACCAGATCGGCGGGCAATTGACCTTCGACGAGTTCCAGCGGTACGTCGTCGTACTCGTCCGTCACCGAGCGATTAGCCTGCACGTAGTCGTGCATCACGGCGTAATGTTGGATGGGCATAAGAGGGAAGTTTAGGACTGTAGCTTCGACTGGTCCGTAGCTCCGACACCGCTCCGGCGGCCCGGTCCTGTCGGAGCAGTACGCGACAGCAACTAACCGTAAAATGGCTGTCGCCGGCTACTCCGACAAGCGTGTCGGAGCTACGTTATAGCACTTGATTATTCCGTTCGGCGGCTTCGTCGGTCAGGGTGGTCAGGGCCGACTGCGAGAGGGGCGTTTCGCTGTCGCGGCCGTAGGCGCGTTGCTCGCCTATGCCGCCGGGACCGGGGAGTTGTGCGTTCACCAGCGCCATCGTTTCGCCGATCAGGTTCGGCGCGATGCCTTCGAGGGCCGCGCCAATCTTGGCCGTCAGCGTAATGATGCGCTCGGCTTCACCGTAGCGGCAGGCGTTGATAACCTGCCGGGCGCAGTCTTCGGAGCTAATCGTCACGAACGGCAGCGAATCGCCAATCTTGAAAACGGCGTATTCTTTTTCGTTTTGCCCTTTGAAGTACGCATTGCGCGGGCTACCCGTGCGAATCAGGCCGGGACAAACGGTCGTGACGTAAATGTTGTCTTTGAGGAGTTCGGCCCGAATGCCTTCTGAGTACCCCACCAAGGCAAACTTACTAACTGAGTAGGGAACCAAGTGCGGCACGGCTACCTTACCGCCGAACGACGTGATGTTAACGATCCGACCCGCCTTGTTAGCCCACATCTGGGGCAGAACGGCATTAATCATGTGGAAGGCCGCCCAGAAGTTAGTGTCCATCGCGTCCCGAAAATCGTCTTCGGTGGCGTGTTCGTAGGGCGTGACGATGATGATACCGGCGTTGTTAATCAACACATCGACCGGCCCGATAGCCTGCCGGACGTTCTCGATGAACCGCTCGACCTGGTTTTTATCAACAATGTCACAGGCTTCGGCGTACACGTCAACGCCGTACTGTTCCAGTTCGGATTGGGCGCGGTCGAGGTCATCTTGATCGCGGGCGCAGATGGCTAAGTTTGCTCCTTCTTGGGCCAGCAAGCGGGCCATTTCCAGCCCCAGCCCGCGCGAACCGCCGGTGATCACCACCGTTTTACCGGTAAATTCTATTTTTCGCTTTTGGGCCAGAAACGCGCGTACTGCGTTCCAGGCACCAATGCCGGCCAGCCCCCACAGCAGGGCTTTGGTTGACGTTGACATACTCATAATCGTTCAGGTCGTTCGTACACCGTAAACGAGCATTGAGCCGGAAGGTTAACGATGATTCTCGAATTGTGCAGCTATTTAACAATAGACCGCGGACTGGGCGAATGGCCGGCGCGGATGTTCACAGATGATATCTGCGTAAATCAGCGCTGGAACATCCGCACAATCCGCGGTCTATTCGTCTTGTTCAATGCCTACACCCGCGTTGGATTCGGGTGCGTATACGGTTGGCGGTACGGCCGCGTCAGCAAACCCGTTGCTTCCCGGTCGCCAACGACAATCCGTTTCTGCGGATCATAAACGACGGGGCGACCCGTTTGCATGGAGATGTTGGCCAGTATGCAACTCGCAGTCGAGATGTGACCTTCCTCAATATCGGCGACGGGGCGGCTTCCTTTGTCAATGGCTGCCAAGAAGTCGAGCATGTGCAGCCGGGTAGCCGGAGCCGCGTTTAGTTCGATTTTCGGGGTAGTCGGTTCGGTCAGGTCTTCGGGGTACTTTTCCTTTTCGTAGACGACGTCCTTGTGAATCTTCTGGCCTTCTTTAGTCTGCGGAATGAAATCGTAGGCCATTGTGCTGCCCCACAGCGTGCCTTTGTCGCCGTACAGCGTAAACGACCAGGGATAATCGGGGTTGACGGGCGTTCCCCAGGTGCGGTGCTGCCAGACGCAGTTCAGCCCGTCGTATTCAAAGATGGCCGACTGCGTATCGGCAATGTTCGATTTGCCTTCCTTCTGCACGTAGATCCCGCCCGTTGAGCTGATGCGCTTCGGCCAGCCCAGTTTGAGCATCCAGCGGACGGTGTCGAACATGTGAATGCACATGTCGCCCATGATGCCGTTGCCGTACTCCTGGAACGTGCGCCACCAGCGGACGTGCGGGGTGCCGTCGTAGGGTCGTAACGGAGCCGGACCCGTCCACATTTCGTAATCTAAAGACGCCGGAACGGGTTCAACGGGCGGATTGCCGTTGGCCCGCATGTGGAAGTAGCAGCACATTTCGACGTGCTTTATATTACCCAGCAGGCCGGCGTCGACGATGTTTTTCTTAGCGTCGATCAGGTGCGGGGTGCTTTTCCGCTGCGTGCCGACCTGCACCACCTTGCCGTACTTGCGGGCCGCGGCCACCATTGCTTCGCCTTCCATGACGTCCACGCTGATGGGTTTTTGGACGTAAACGTTGGCCCCGGCTTTGACGGCGTCGATGGTTTGCAGGGCGTGCCAGTGGTCGGGCGTACCGATTAAGACGATGTCCATCTCGTTCTCGGATAGCATTTTCCGGTAATCGCCGTAGAGCTTGGGCGTTTTACCTGATTTCTGCCGCTGACTCACGAGCGTAGCCGCGCCGTTCAGCATGTTTTTGTCGACGTCGCAGAGGGCCACAACTTCGACAGGCGCAACCTGAATAAGCCGAAACAAGTCACTCTTGCCGTACCAGCCCGTGCCGATTAGCCCCACCCGAAGCGTCTTAGCGGGGTTGATTACGTCCAGACCATACGCCCCGAACGTTGACAGGGCAAGCGAGGCTGTTGTTCCTTGCAGGAACCGCCGACGATTGATATTAAACGTATGCATAATAGACAGGAAGATTTTGGCACAACTTGTACGTGCGAGGTTATGCCAAGGTTGTTACCGTAAAAAGAGGACCAACGGTTTTTCTACCCGTCGTATGTGTAGCTCTGCCAATCTTAGCGGAGCAGCCGTCAGGCTAATGAGGTAGCTCCGACACCGCATCGGCGGCCCGATCTTATTGGAGTAGCCGTCAGGCTAAGTTGTAGAGACCAATAGCCAGCTTAGCTTGAACTATGCTGTTAGCTTGACGGCTACTCCGGCAGGATTGCCAGAGCTACAAGCGTCCCCTCAGCTATCGACACAATGTACGCCCGTCCACCGATTCGCTCGATGGCTTCGGCGACGGCTTCGGGTTGTTTAGGGGCATACGCAAACATGCAGCCACCCCCGCCCGAACCGTTAATCTTACCACCCAGCGCTCCGGCTGCGAGGGCCGCGTCAAGCATTCGGTCAATCTTCGGGGTAGAGATGCGTTGGGCGTCGCGCAGATGGGCGTGGTGCGCAGTTAGCAGGTGTCCAAGATGGACATGATCAAGTTCAGGGGCTTGCAACGTCGTTAGGGCCTCGCGCAGCAAATCGCGGTTGGCCAATGTGCCCATGAGCAGAATGTAATCATCGGAGTTAAGCTCGTTTTGGTACTCGGCAGTTTCGGCCTGCGACGTGGTATGGAGCGAAAATTCGGGATGGCGGGCCGTCAATTCACGATGAATACGCAACATACCGCGTTTGACGCGACTTAGGATGCCGATGGTATCTTTCGGCTCGCCCGAGTCACCCAAGACGAACGTACCGAGCGGGGGTTGGAGTTGGCGGAGTTCAATGGCCGGCTGGGAAACCAAATAAATAACGCGCCCCACCGCCGTGGCGTAGTGGTCCATCATGCCGCCCGGCTCGCCAAACTCCAGCACCTCGGCCCGGTACGCCAGTTCGGCCACTTGCTCGGGCGTCAGCGGTCGAGGCTCATCGGCCAGTTGAATCAGCACGTTTAGCCAAGTGATTAGCAGCGCCGACGAACTCGACGTACCGGCGTTGATCGGTATCTCACCCCGCACCTCACCCGTGATACCCCGCGAGAACCGAAACCCTTCCCGGTGTAACACGTTGACGGCGCTGCGAAAATAGTCTCGATCGTGCTGGTACGCCAGGGGCAGGTCGTTTAAACTGAACCGTTCGTGGCCGTTGATGTCGGGCAGGCGCAAGCTAACCTCCGGCTCGGCGGTGGCGTCGGCGGTGATCTGAATTCGGCGCGAGATGGCCGCGGCAATAACGGGCAGTCCTAAGTAATCCTGATGTTCGCCGAATAGACAAATACGGCCGGGCGTCGAGACCGCAATAGAGAAGCTATTCATCGTTCCGCCGTCAGTACACCTCGTTCAGTCCGAAAATGGGTCGGTTCGTTTTCCACTTGCCGCGCGTAAAATCTGGGATTTCCATCGGCTTGCTGCCCTTGGCAATGCTTTCTTCCGACAGCGGACTGATGGCACTCCACACGGCCGCGTCGTACACATCAATTGGCGGGGCAACCTGCTGCTTGATGGATTCGATGAAGGCGCGAATGACGAAGAAGTCAATACCGCCGTGACCGGCGTTTTCGGCCTTCTGTGCGTGTTCTTTCCAAAGCGGATGATCATACTTCTCCTGGTACGGCTCGAACGGCTCCCAAACGTGCGGTTTAGCACTGACCGGAACGCCGGCCGCATCCTCCAAATAGATCGTATCGCCGTCGTCCATCCAGACGCCCTGCGTGCCCTGCGCCCGGAAGCCCAAGGAATACGGCCGGGGCGAGTTCGTATCGTGAATGATGACGACGTTTTCGCCGTTGGCGCATTCCAGCACCGTCGTCACGACGTCGCCCAGTTTGAAATTAACCTTGGCGTTGGGATGGTCGGCTCCGCCCTTATCAACCACGTACTTGTGCAGCCCCCGCGACTTCGTAGTCGTACTGGTCAGGTGCGTAAAGCGGTTGCCCCGGTTGATGTTTAGCCAGTGCGCCACCGGTCCGAGGCCGTGCGTCGGGTACAGATCGCCGTTGCGGTCGATAGAATGCTGCGTGCGCCAACCGGCCTCCGAAAAGCCTTTCGCCCCGAACTCAGCGCCTACGCCGTGCCCCTTACCGTCGTTGAACTTGATATTGCGCAAATCGTGCTGGTAGCCGCAGTGGGCGTAGGTCATCTCGCCGAACATGCCCTTGCGAATCATGTTCAGCACGGCCATTACGTCGCGCCGGTAGCACACGTTTTCCAGCAACATGCAGTGCGCGCCGGTCTTCTCGAACGTATTGACCAAGTCCCACGATTCTTTGAGCGTAACGGTGGCCGACACTTCAAGTCCGGCGTACTTACCCGCCTTCATCGTCGCCACGGCCATTGGCGTGTGCCATTCCCAGGGCGTCGCGATGATAACGCCGTCGATGTCGTCGCGTTTGAGCAGTTCCTCAAACGCTTTATCGCCGTTGGTGTAAGCAGGCGCGGCTTTCCGGCCGGCTTTTTCAAGCATCGCGTTGGTTTTGGCGATGGCCTGCGGGTCCGTGTCACAGAGGGCCGTGATTTCCACATCAGTGCGGTAGAGGGCCTGCTGAATGTGGTTGCGCCCGCGCAGACCGACGCCGATAAAGCCCAGCCGAACTTTGTTCAGGGGTGCCGACGATAGGTCATTTATAACGGGTGCAGCCGCGGCTTCGCTCAGCAACGAAGGAAATACCGGCAGGGTCGTGCCCGCTAAAGCGGCTGTCCGCAAAAATTCCCGGCGCGATGAAGTTGACATAGCTATACGAATTAGGTGAAAGACAAGCAAACGGTCTGGGTTCGCCAACGCCCGACGAAAGATGCACAAAAATTGCATTCCTTCCGATAACCCGGCGGACAACGACACGATCTACCGGCAAAGGCTTGGTACAGCCCGGGTTTACGCTTCGTCCGGTGCGCCATTCAGTTGCGGAGCCATCCGTTACTTTTTGGAGGTATCAGCGGGTGGAAGTGCTTACGCAAACAAGTAGTAAAGCGACGTTCGTATGTTTTAGGTGTAACGAAATCAGACCCGTTCGTACTCCCTAAAACCTCATGCAAGTAATGTGGAACAGGCTGCTTAGTGGGCCAAGTCTGGCGAAATGGCTTATCGGATTGCAGCTTTTTGCGTGGCTCCTATTCGGCAGCGGAGGCCCCGTATTTGCCCAATCATCCGGTAAAACAAAGCCCTTATTTGACGGTAAAACCCTGACCGGCTGGAAGACAGTTGACCCGACCCACGAAAAACTATGGTCCGTAAAAGACAGCGTGATTCGCAGCGGGGACGGCGTCAACAAGATACCGGCCAATACGTATCTGCGCACGCAGAACGAATACGGCGACTTTGAATTTTGTTGTCTGTTCCGGCTAACGGGTGATCCGTCGACGGGCATGATTAACAGCGGAATTCAATACCGTTCGCTTCTTGAGGGCGATAAAATCGTTGGCTACCAGGCCGACATTGGGGATGGCTACTGGGGCGACCTGTACGACGAACACCGGCGGGGCAAACTGGCCGGCGGTGAACTGCAAACGCTTAAACACTTGCTTCGGAAAGACGGCTGGAACAGCTACATCATTCGCTGTCGGGGCAACCATCACGAACTGTACATCAACGGCGTCAAAACCTGCGATTACGTTGAGCAAGACCCCAAGATTCCGCAGAAAGGGGTGATTGCCGTTCAGATTCACAGCGGAGGAGTGGCCCAGGTTGAGTTCCGGAACCTGACGATTTCCGAGCTTTGAGTTCTCCAAATCAACTCACGACGACTATGCCTTTATTCCGTTTACTCATTGCCTGCATTGCTGCCAGTAGCGGCATACCCACCACGAACAGCCTGGCGCAGTCTGCCCCAACCCAATCCGCGCAGGACACCGCCAAGGTAGATCGGGAATACGCCCTGGAAGCGACGATGCTGGGGTATTTCGGCAAGGACGGTGCCCGCAACCCAACGCTGAAAGCGAATAAGGGCGACCGCGTCCGCATCACGATTACCAACGGCGAACTGATGACGCACGACATTGCCCTGGAAAAGCTTGGCTTGAAAAGCAAAACGCTTCAGGAAAAAGGAAGCAAGGCCAGCATTACGTTCCGGGCCGACCAAAGCGATACGTATTTCTGTTCGGTGCCGGGTCACCGCGCGGCCGGCATGGTCGGCAACGTTGAGGTGGTAACCGGCGCAATTACGGACGCGACCGTTGCCGGACAGCTATCCACCAAGAACGGACAGCCCCTGGACCTGAACTTCGAGACGGGCAACCTGACGAACTGGACCGCCACCGGCGACGCGTTTGCGGCCCCGCTGGTCAACCAGGACCCGTCGCCGGTGCACGAAAAAGACATGCGTATCGGCTTCGCGGGCAAGTATTTTCTGAGCAGCGGAGGAACCACGAACGCCAAACAGACCGGCACGTTAACGTCCATTGCCTTTCCCGTGACCCAGCCGTTTGCCGCGTTCCGGGTGTCGGGCGGGGCCTTGCAGGATACGCGCGTTGAGGTTGTCTTGGCCGCGACGGATAAGGTCATCTTTCACAGCACCGGACAAGGCCGGGCCACGCTTCAGCCGGTCGTTGTCGATTTGCAACCGTATTTAAACCAAGAGATTTACGTTCGCATCATCGACAACGAAACCGGCATTTCGCAGATTCCGTACATTCCCCATGATAAGTGGGCGCACATCAACTTCGACGAGTTTCTGTTTTATCCCACCCGGCCCAACTTTCCCAACGAGCTGCACCAGAAAGACATTATCATTCTGCCACCTTTAGACCCCGTGCTCAACGCCGGGCTTTCGGGGCTGGAAGCGGCCAAAGCCATGACCCTGCCCAACGGGTTCAAGGTCACGCTGGCAGCCGCCGAACCGGCTATCATTCGTCCGATTAGTTTTACGATTGACTCCCGCGGTCGGCTGTGGGTGGTCGAAGGTCATACGTATCCGGTTCCGGCTCCCG
>CAXUEB010000118.1:11479-15650 GCA_964249775.1 uncultured Spirosoma sp. | reverse complement strand
CTGACCCGGTTGCCCCGGCTCCGGTACGCCCGCGAAGTTCTCGGCAAATACCTCATACGGTCCCGACGGCCGGCCGTCTTTACCAAACGGAATAAACGCCACAAAATAGCCGCCCTGCTTCAGCGGAGCGCGGTTCCAGGAGCCGTGGAAGCACACAAACGCGCCGTTTTTGTAGCGAGCCGGAAAAGCGTCGCCCGAGTAAAATAGTACGTCGTTGGGTGCCCAGTGGCCCGGAAACGCCATAATGGGTTTATCTACCCCGGCACAGCGGTCTTCTTTTTTACCGTCGCCCCCGTACTCCGGAGCCAAGACTTTCTTGTTCTGAACATGGTCGTTGTAGCAATAGGGCCAGCCGAAATTTGAGCCTTCTTTAACCATCAAAAACTCTTCGGACGGCAGTTCGGCGCTTTGCTCGTTGGTGTACTGGTCGGCGTAGAGCGTGGCCAGCATGTCGCGGCCGTGTTGCAGGGCGTACAGCGTGTTGTTGGCCGTGTTCCAGTCGAGGGCCACGGCGTTGCGGATGCCGGTGGCGTAACGTTTGCCGTCGGACTGCCGCTGACTGGGCTTGTTGGCGTCGAATTGCCAGATACCGCCGTAATTCTCCAAAATCGGGCAGGGGTCCTGACCTTTCGAGCCTTGCTGACGATCTTTCTCCTGACAGGCGTTCGAGGGTGCGCCAAAATTGACGTACAGCTTACCGTCAGGCGAAATAGCCATCGACTTACTGGCGTGCTGGCGCTGGAGCGGTATACCCACGACGATGGGTTCGCCCGCGGTGCCGTCCGCCACGCGGCCGTTGGTCAGCTTATAGCGAAAGACTGCCGTGTCGGCCGACGCGTAGAGGTAGCCGTTGTAAATGGCCACGCCGGTGCCGGGGTAGTTGCCGAACGTGACGGTCTGGTCGGCCCGGCCGTCGCCGTTGGTATCGTTCAGTTGCACGATACCCTTGCCGTTCTTGAGCCGATCGAGTTTAACGAACACCGTACCGGTCGAAGGTTCGACGGCCACGTGACGCGCCCGGCCGAGGCTGTCGGCCACGACCAGCGCCCGAAAGCCGCTGGCGAGTTTAAGGCCGCTATTGTCGGGCGGGTCCGCTCCGGCGTACCGGTCGTTACGGTCCGGCGCGGGTAAAGTCGCGGGGGTTGAAACGGGTTTCGGCTTGGCGGGTTTGGTCGGCGGACCGGCCAAAGCCGCGGTAGCAGCGATTGTCAGAAAAAGCAGCGTTGATTTCATGCTTATACTTGAGCGTTAATCGGGTAAAAACAAGACGTTCGCTAAACGGGCCGTTCGGGACGAAAGTTTTTGTCTTCAGCCCGTAAGCGCCCAGCTTTAACTATCTTTGATGAGTACAAAAATAGCTGTTCCTGCTTTGTCTTCTGTATGAAGCTATTGAATCTGTTTATGGGTCGCCGGGCCGCGGTTTTGTCGCTGAGCTGGCTCCTGTCGGCAACGGTCTACGCCCAAAGTGACTTGCCCACTTTGCCGCTCTCGCAAATCAACCGACCGAACGGCTGGCAGTTCGTTGGTTCGGTCGCCACTGGTCCCGACGGGTCTTCGGTGAAAACGAAACCGGGTAATGCCGTGCTGGTTGGCACGAATCAACCCCTGACGCTGGTGACGCCAACCGACGACTTCCGGCTGCGATTTGATTTGCTGATGACGCCCAACGCCGACGTATCGATTGGATTACCGGTTGGCCAGCCCATTCAGATCGACCGTTCCCCCGCGTTAAGTCGTTTGCTGAAAGCCCCCGGTCTGTGGCAAACAGTGGAATTGTGGTATAAAACGGGCGGGGCAAAGGGACCCGCTACGTTAGAAAAGCTGGTACTGAACGGTGTGACGGTGCGCGAAGGTGAGTTGCTTATGGGCAAAGCGACCGGGCCGATTACTTTGAAGGCGGCCAACGGCACCGTTGCCGTTCGAAACGTGGGTTACCGCGCCATGTCGCCCCGCGATGTAGCGCGGTGGAGTGGTCCGCTCAGCTACACCATCTACGAAGGTGAAAACGGCAAACGCGCGGACCTGGCGGGCAAGAAGGTCTTAAAACAGGATACGACCGCAGCCATTAACTACGAAGTTGCCTACGGTCAGCCGCGCCGGTATTCAATTTTGTTCACGGGGAAGATGGACGCCCTGCAAGCTGGTGACTATCAGTTTGAATTAAACAATGGCGGCATCGCCGGACTGTGGATTGACGGTAAAAATATTGTTCCCGAAACTTATCACGACCTCGGCCAGCCGAGCGTCGCTAAAACGACGCTGACGGCCGGACCGCACGATGTGCTGCTGTTTTTTACGCGCTCGTGGGCACGGCCGGGTTTAGGACTGTTCGTCTCGCAAGCTGGAACGCGTTCGCAGGCGCTCCACGCGCTGACGTCCCTGCCCGAACCCGATCCGGTGGGCGTCATCAGCGTCGTACCCGAAGCCAAACCGCAACTCGTCCGTTCGTTCGTGCAGATGCCAGGCGAAAAAACCAAACGGACCCACAGCTTGTCGGTGGGTTCGCCGGCGGGTGTGCACTACACACTGGACCTGAATCAAATGGCCCTGTTGCAGGCGTGGAAAGGCAACTTTGCCGACGTAACCGAAATGTGGTACGAGCGCGGGGAGCCGCAACTGCTCAGCCCGATGGGCACTACGGTTCGCCTGCCTACCCAACCGGCGCTGATGATTTTGACCAACGAGGACATGACTTGGCCCGACAGCGTTGATGAAAACCGATTGCAATACAAAGGCTTATTGCTTGACAAACAAGGTTTTCCAACGATTGAGTACGGCATGGGTGGGGCCACGGTTACGGACATCGTTCGTCCTGAAGGCGACGCGCTTGTGAGGACGCTAAGCGTCAATGGTTCACCCAGTGGAGCGCCCTATTGCCGGGTCGCGGCTGGGACATCGGTCGAGGAGATAGGAAAGGGTTTATACGCCGTCAACGACCGCAGCTACTACGTCCGTGTCGACCCCAAAGCAAAGGTGAAGATGCGGCAGAGTGCGGGCAAGCAGGAGTTGCTGCTGCCCGTTGCAATGAAAGATGGTAAAGGGACGGTGCAGTACTCGATTGTATTTTAGTAAGCTGGCTGCCAAGATGCCGTACCATCAGACTACGAATCATGCTCACTTGGTCCGACTTTGAAAAGGTAGACATCCGCGCCGGCACCATCGTGGCGGCTGAAGCGTTTCCGCAGGCGCGCAAACCGGCGTACAAACTAACGATTGATTTTGGCGAACTGGGTACAAAGCGTACTTCGGCGCAGTTGACAACGTTATACTCGACCGATGAACTAATTGGTAAACAGGTCGTAGCGGTGGTGAACTTTCCGCCTAAACAGATCGCTACCTTTATGAGCGAATGTTTAGTGTTGGGCGCAGTTGCCGACGACGGCACCGTTACGTTGCTGCAAACCGAACGCCCGACCCGAAACGGATTACGAATTGCTTAGATTAAACCTATAAGGTTTCCAAAACCGCTTCGGCGCGGGGCCGCCCGTGCGGTTCGACGGCGGTCCAGCTTATAGGATTGCAACCGACAAACCATGAAAAAACTCATTTTCCTTCTGTTTTTCGCCCTTCTCTTGTCTCCCGCCTTTGCCCAGCGCCCGGCGGCCGAAGAAGATTACTACCGCATCGTTACGCTACCAATCCCCGAAGACGTAAAACTCGAAGTGGGCGGCTTAGCGCCCATGCCCGACGGACGGTTGGCGGCCTGCACGCGCCGGGGCGAGGTTTGGATCATCGGCAACCCGTACATGCAGGGAAGCCGCGTGCCGACGTTCAAGAAATTTGCGTCGGGACTGCACGCTGGGCCTCATGTACCACCCAAAAGGGTATTTGCTTTGCACGCAACGGGGCGAAGTCACAAAGCTCGTGGACAATGACGGCGACGACGTAGCCGATGAGTACCGTTCGTTTTATAAGTGGCCCTTGTCGGGTAACTACCACGAATACAGCTACGGTCCGGTGCTCCTGCCCGACGGCGACATGGTCATTACGCTCAACCTCGACTGGATTGGCTACGGCGCGAGCTTGGCTAAGTGGCGCGGGTGGATGCTGAAACTGAACGAGCGGGGTGAAATGACGCCCTGGGCCACGGGTTTGCGTTCGCCCGCGGGCTTTGGCGTCTTGCGCGACGGCAGCATTTTTTACACCGAAAACCAGGGCGACTGGGTGGGTT
>CAXUEB010000118.1:0-11434 GCA_964249775.1 uncultured Spirosoma sp. | reverse complement strand
CGCCGGTCTGCGCTGGACGAGCGAAGCCGGTTCGCCCCTAACGCTAAAGCCGGAAGACGTACCGAGCACGGGCAAGCCGATGCACGAGGTGGCCAAAACGGTGAAAAATCTGAAAGTGCCCGCCGTCTGGTTCCCGCACACGCTGATGGGCATTTCGACGGCCGATTTCAAAGAAGACACGACCAACGGCGCGTTTGGGCCGTTCGCGGGGCAGGTGTTCGTGGGCGATCAGGGGCACAGTAAGATTATGCGCGTGGCCTTAGAAAAAGTCAACAACGAGTGGCAGGGCGCGTGTTTCCCCTTCCGGGAAGGTTTTCAGTCGGGTATTCTGCGCACGGTTTGGGGGCAGGACGGTTCGATGTTCGTTGGGATGACGAGCCGGGGCTGGGCCGCGACGGGCAAAGACGCCTACGGCATTCAGCGGTTGGTCTGGACCGGCAAAACGCCCTTCGAAATGAAGACGATTCGCTCCAAGCCCGACGGCTTTGACGTCACGTTTACGATGCCTGTCGACCGTAAAACCGCTGAAGATCCGGCTTCATACAGCTTAAATAGCTTTACCTATAAGTACCACAAAACTTACGGCAGCCCGATTGAGAACGCCCGACCCGTGCCGATTCGGGGCGTCATCGTCGCGGCTGACGGCCTGAGCGCCCGCATCGTGGCCGACACTGCCCTGCGTGAAGGCTACATCCACGAAGTCAAAGCCGAGGGCGTCCGGTCGGCATCGGGTAGTTTGTCCCTATTGCACTCCACCGGCTATTACACGCTCAACGCCATTGCCCCCGGCGAACGCGCTACGGTAGCCGCCCGGCCAACGGCATCGGCGAGCCACGACCACAGCGCGATGATGGCCTCGGCCAAAGCCGGTCCAGCCACAACAAACGGCAAGGTTAGTAAACCGGCCGTTGCCGCGGCCCGGTCCCGGCGGGGAACCGCTGAATTGGCGAAGAGCGCTAAGCGCATTGTGGAGCAGCCCGCCGACTGGACCGCCGGTCCCGATCAAACGGTAACTATCGGCACCAAGCCGGGCCTGAAGTTTGACACTGAGAAACTGGAAGTAAAAGCGGGCAGCCGCGTGAAGCTCGTCTTCAACAACAACGATGACATGCTGCACAACTGCGTGATTGTGAAGCCCGGCACCGCCAACGCCGTCGGCGACGCGGCCTTGAAACTAAACCTCAATGGCGCGACGATGAACTACGTGCCGGCGTCGGCCAACGTCTTGTACCACACGAACATTCTTCAGCCCGAAAGCGCCGAAAGCATTTACTTCGTCGCGCCCACCGAGCCGGGCGATTACCAATTCGTCTGCACCTTCCCCGGCCACTCGTCACTCATGCAAGGGACGCTGAAGGTGGTGAAGTAAACAAAACCCGTTGTTGGAAACAGCGCTAAAAGTAGCTACGTTTGTAATTACAACGTAGCTACTTTTTTTATGCGCTTAGCCGTCGTATCCATCGGAAATTCCAAAGGCATTCGCATCCCGAAAGCCGTTCTCGACAAGTATCAGATTAAAGATTCGGTCGATATTGAACTGCGCGATGATGCCCTAATTCTAAAGCCGGTCCGTAATCCGCGGGAAGGTTGGGAAGAGCAGTTTCGGCAGGCCATCGCGAACGGCGATCTACCCGAGGGTGAATTACTGGAAGGTTTCTCGAATGACTTTGACGATAACGGCTGGACATGGTAGTAAAGCGTTTTGAGGTATGGTACGTTAATCTGGCCCCTACCGTCGGCAGCGAAATCAACAAAACCCGACCCTGTTTGATTATTTCTCCCGATGCGACCAATTCCTTTCTGAACACAGTTACTGTTGCCGCCCTAACCAGCACCCGAAAGCGGTTTCCGTCGCGGGTCGATTGTTACGTTGACGAGCGGGAAGGGCAAGTCGCTCTCGATCAGATACGCTCGGTTGACAAGCGTCGTTTGTTGAACAGACTGGGCGAACTGGATGAAACGACGGCCCGGCAGGTGTGCCTAAAACTTCAGCAGTTATTCGCCTATTGATAAAAATGTGCATGTTAAAGACTTACCATTTCTTCACAATTTTATTCATTACAAGTGTTTTGTCCGCCCACGCCCAACGCCGGCGCGACGACACGGCCCATTACCGCACCGCGCCCGTACCGGCGCACCTGATGCCCATTGAGCGGGGTTACGGTTCGTCGTCGCTGGGCAGCGTGTACTTCTACGGCCGTAAGAAGTTGTCGTCGCCGTACTCACTCGAAGTGCCCTTTTACGAACTGGACGATCCGGCCGTAAACCATCATTTTCAAACGTTTCGCACGCTAACGACGCTCAGTCGTCTGACGGCCTTGGTGCCGCTGGGGTATATTTTGGTTCGGCGAAGCACCCGCAACGGAGCGTACTGGACGGTCTACGGCGGCTCTGTCGCGGCTTCGCTGACGTTGTCCATCATCGGCAACGGGCAGGTCAACCGGGCCGTCACGCGCTACAACAGCCTCTTGCGGCAGCCGCGCGTGGGCCTGTCGGTCGAGCCGGTATCCGTGACGGGGCAGGCCGCCGTTGGCACGGGCGTGGCGTGGTCGTTCTGAAAAGATAGTCCAAAATCAGCAGCGCAGGCCCCTCGGTTTGCGCTTTTTTGTTAGTTTCGTCGGCCAATCTGCTAACCGATGAAAAACCGATACGCCCTATTCCTGCTTGCTTTTCCTTTGAGTTACTCGCTTCCGGCTTTTGCCCAAACGGTTATCAACAACCGCGACCCGCAAATCGCCGACCTTATTGCGCAGATTTCTACCGACAGCTTACGGGCGCACATCAACGGCTTGGTCAGCTTCGGAACGCGGCATACCTTAAGCACCACGACAGATAAGAGAAAAGGCATCGGCGCGGCCCGGCAGTGGATTTTGGGTAAGTTTGGGCAGTACGCCAAACAGTCGGGCGGACGGCTGACGGCCCAACTTGATACCTGGACGCTGCAACCCGACGGCCGGCGCATCGACAAGCCCGCTGACATGGGCAACGTCATGGCAACGCTGAAAGGCACCGACCCGAATGATACCCGCGTCTTCATCGTGCAGGGCCACATGGACAGCCGCGTTACGAACGTGATGAACCGCGAATCCGACGCGCCGGGAGCCAACGACGACGGTTCGGGCACGGCCGCCGTGATTGAACTCTGCCGGGTGATGAGCAAGGCGCAGTTTCCGGCAACCATTATTTTTACCACCCTGACCGGCGAGGAGCAGGGCCTGCTGGGAGCCGAGCACCTGAGCGAGCGGGCCGTGAAGGAAGGCTGGAACCTCGAAGCAGTGCTGAACAACGACATCATGGGCAGCAACAATAGTTCCGACACGCGCATCATCGACAACACGCGCCTGCGGGTTTTTAGCGAGGGCCTACCCGGTAACCTGACCAACGACACAACCGGGCGCATCGCCCGCATCCGGCAGTTTGGCAACGAGAACGATGGCAAAGCCCGGACGCTGGCCCGGTACCTGAAAGAAGTGGGCGAACGCTACGTCGAGAACTTGGAAGTGGTGATGATTTACCGCAACGACCGCTACTTGCGTGGGGGCGACCATACGCCGTTTGTGCAGCGCGGTTTCGCGGCCGTGCGGATGACCGAGATGAACGAAAACTACGAGCATCAGCACCAGGATTTGCGCACGCAGGACGGCGTTGAGTACGGCGACTACGCCAAGTTCATGGATTTCGAGTACTTACGTAAAAACACCGCCGTTAACCTCGCGACGCTGGCGAACTTAGCCAAAGCGCCCGCCGTGCCGCAGCAGGTGACGGTGGACGTGCGCAACCTAACCAACGCGACGGTGCTCTACTGGCAAGCTCCCAAAACCGGCGGGACGGCCTCCCGCAAGGTGCGTGGGTACTACGTGCTGATGCGCGAAACGCACTGGCCGTTCTGGCAGAAGAAGTTTTTCACCAACAAGCTGGGTATGACCTTGCCCTACTCGAAAGACAATTATTACTTCGCCGTGCAGTCGGTGAGCGAAGACGGCAACGAAAGCCTACCGGTGCTGCCCGTACCGAATTTGCGTTGAATAACTACGGTGATTTAAAGGATTCTCGCCGATTCCTGCTGATGTATTTCTGTGACCATCCGCGAGAAACAAACGACTTGACTAATGTCCAAGATAACATCAATTGTCATGATGCCTCTTCGTCTACTCCTTATTTGGCTAACGCTCTACACGCTGAGCAGCCCGGCACAGACGCCGACCAAGAAACGGCCGTTGACACCGGGCGATTTGTACCGCCTGCAAACCGTCAGCGACCCGCAGGTTTCGCCCGATGGCAAGTGGGTGGCCTACGGCGTGTCAACGGTGGATTCGACCAAAGACAAACGCAACAGCGACATCTACATGGTAAGCTGGGACGGAAGGGAAACCGTTCAGATTACCAACACGCCCGACGGTGAATCGAAAGCCCGGTTCAGCCCGGACGGTAAATACCTGTCGTTCGTGTCGGCGCGGCAGGGACTGACCAAAGGGCAAATTTGGCTCTTGGACCGGCGGGGTGGGGAAGCCAAGAAGCTAACCGACTTAAAAAACGATTTGGAAGATTACGTCTGGTCGCCGGACGGGACGAAAATTGTGCTTGTCTTGCGGGACGTGGATTACGCCGACTCCGCTAAAACAAAGGTTCGCAAGCCGTACATCCTGGACCGGTACCATTTCAAAGCCGATGTTCGGGGCTATTTGGAAAACAGCCCGGTGCACCTGTACGTGCTGGACCTGGCAACCAAAAAACTCGATACGCTGACCACCGGCATCTACGACGAAACGTCGCCGGTCTGGTCGCCGGACGGTAGGCAACTGGCGTTTGTGAGCAACCGTACCCAAGAGCCGGACCGCAACCAGAACACGGATATTTACGTGATGGACGCCCGCAAAGGCGCTACCCTAAAACAACTAACTACCTGGACTGGCTACGACAGCAACCCGGTCTGGAGTCCAGACGGGCAAACGATTGCGTATTTGCGCTCGACGGCACCGGGTAATTTCCTGATGTACGACCAACCGGTGCTGGCGGTTGTTAATCGCAACGGGGGCGAACCGAAGCTGCTGTCGAAGGAACTCGACCGGCCGGTACGCAACCCACACTGGGCGAAAGACGGACAGACCATCGGCGTATTGGTGCAGGATGACCGGCAGTCTTACGTTGGTCAGTATACGCTCACTGACGGCAAACTAACGAAAGTAGTCGGTGGCGAACGGGCATTCAGCGATCTGGCGACGGCTCCGGCGAATGGATGGGCAACGATGTCGAGCGACCCGCAGACGCCCCCTGAAGTGTACGCCGTTGAAGGCGGGAAGGCCCGGCGGCTGACGCACGTGCACGACGCGTTCTTAGCACCCCTCGAATTGGCCAAGGTAGAAGGCTTTACGTCGCGCAGCAAAGATGGTGCGCAGGTCTCGAACCTCTTGTACCGCCCGGTGAACGCGCCGGCTAACCGGAAGGCTCCCGCCATCCTGTTCATTCACGGCGGGCCGGTGTCGCAGGACGAGTTTTCGTTTGATATAACGCGGCAAATGCTGGCCGCGGGTGGCTATGCCGTGGCTGCGGTGAACTACCGGGGCAGCAACGGCCGGGGGCTGGACTACACCAAAGCAATCTACGCCGACTGGGGTAACAAAGAGGTGCTGGACATTCTGAGCGCGACGGACTACCTCGTCGAGAAGGGTATTGCCGATTCCGACCGGCTGGGTATTGGCGGCTGGAGCTACGGCGGCATCCTAACCAATTACACCATCGCGACCGATACCCGTTTCAAAGCCGCGGCCAGCGGAGCCGGTAGTTCGCTGCAACTAACGATGTACGGCATCGACCAGTACACCAATCAGTACGAAAACGAGTTGGGCGCGCCCTGGAAAAACACCGACAAGTGGCTGAAATTATCGTACCCGTTTCTAAAAGCCGATCGCATCAAAACGCCGACGCTGTTCATGGCGGGTGAGAAAGACTTTAACGTACCGTCGGCGGGCAGCGAACAGATGTTCCAGGCGCTACGTTCGCTGGGCGTTCCAACGCAGTTGATTATTTATCCGGGGCAGTTCCACGGCATCACCACGCCGAGCTACCAGAAAGACCGGATTGAGCGGTATTTGCAGTGGTTCGGAAAATATTTGAAGCCGAAGACAACGTAAAGACTTCGGCGTGCGTAGAGGACGTAAAACGAGTAACTGAACAATTTTGCCGTTTACATAGTAGGACAAATAACCGATTCGTTTTCTTTTTAAATTGCCCCAGTTTGTCCGTTGTTAAACCGATTTCTACAAAGTTTTATGAAGAATTTGTTCTATGTACTCTGTCTGGCCGTTGCCACGATTGGTTTAAATGCTTGTAAAGAAGATGAGCCGACCCCTGTATCACCGGTAGTTGGTCGGTGGGAGCTGAACAGAGGGCTGCTCAGCGGTTTTCCGGCTACCTCAAATTTGAACGGTCGCTCAATTGACCTGTATTACTTCAATTCGTATAAATCAACTTTTGACGTATTCTCAGACAATACATTTAACTCGAACGACAAAAGTGTCCTTGTAGCCGACTATCCAGGAACTTGGGCGTTTACAAACAACACGTTGACATTGAACTACGACACCGGAGATGATGAAACGTACACGTATTCTGATGCTAAGAACATACAAGAACTTACGTCAACCACGCCATCCAGTTTCACGCTTCCTACGTCAACAACTACTAATGTCGTTGGTACTGTTACACTTGTGTATAGGAAGTAGTTCGATACCAACGTTTCTAACTAAAAAAGCCCCGGTTAAACCGGGGCTTTTTTAGTTAGTCCGCAGATAAGTGCTTATCCAGCGCCATCATTTCGCCGACAAAGGCGAGGTAACCGTTCGGGCCGGCGGCCAACCTTTCGTCCGTTTCGCGGTTCTTTCCGTAACAAAGAGTTGCAGACGCAACCCGGAGCCGGTATTTTTGCCCCATTATGAGCGAACTACTTACCGCTGAATCCATCATCAGCCTGCTGACCCTGACGTTCTTAGAAATCGTTTTGGGTATTGATAATATCATTTTCATCTCTATTGCGGCTAACAAACTGGCCCCGCAGGATCAGGGCAAAGCCCGCAATATCGGATTGGGCTTGGCGATGGGTTTCCGGCTCGTGCTGCTGTTGGGCATCGGGTTTGTTATCTCGCTCAGCAAGCCGTTTACCCACATCGATCAAGGCTGGTTCAAGGCCGCCCTGACCGGTCAAAGCCTGATTCTGTTCGCCGGGGGGCTGTTTCTACTCTACAAAGCCACTTCCGAGATCCACCACAAACTCGAAGGTGGACCGGAGGAGCACGACGAAGCCGGCAACGTCCGCGGCCGGGCAACGATTGGCAACGTCGTCACGCAGATTGCCATCACCAACATCGTCTTTTCCATCGACTCCATCCTGACAGCCATCGGTTTGACCCAGAACGTAACGATTATGATGATCGCCGTTATCCTGTCGGTGCTGATTATGATGTTCTTCGCCGGTCCCGTCGGTAAGTTTGTCAACGAACACCCGACGATTCAGATGCTGGGCTTAGCATTCCTGATTATGATTGGGCTGATGCTCGTGGTCGAAGGGGCGCACTTATCGGAAGTTGTTATCGTCAACCAGCCGGTTGGCACCGTGCCGAAGGGGTATTTATACTTCGCCATCGCCTTTTCGCTGCTGGTCGAGTTCCTCAACATTCGCCTGCGTAAAAACCAGAAGCCCATCCAACTGCGTCCCTACGAAGGGCAGGTGCAGCGCGACGGCATTGCTTAATCCAACTGGTCGGAAGGTTGGTCCGGAGGTCGGTGCGTAAGTTGACGAAGGGCAAACGCTTGACGTATCAACTTACGTACCGACCCCCGAATCAACCTTCTGACTTACGAACACGTTACTTTGTCTCTTTCCGATCAGTTAGATAACATCCTGAATAGCCTCGGCGGCTTCGGGCCGGAGGTATGGCTATCAGCGGCTTTTTGCGGCTTGCTGGTGGCCGAACTGCTGCTGTTGCGGAGTAATCGGGCACAGGCGCGTCGGTTTCTGGCCGTTTTAAGCGTCCTAACGGTGCTGGTTGCGGGGGTTTGGGCCGCGTTGTTGCCCACCCGTGGCTTTCTGTTCATGCGCCTGCTGTTCGTAGATGGGCAGGCCATCTTTGTGCAGGTCGTTGTGGCACTGGGGGCGGGACTGGTCTTGTTGTACGAAGCGCTGACGTTCCCCTCACCGGACCGCCGGACCGCCCCCGTGAGGGGAATACTACCCCCCGAATGGTCGGCTTTGCTCATTGCCATGACGCTGGGGCTGTTTCTGATGGCCCTGTCGGTCAACCTGCTGAGCATTTATCTGAGCATTGAACTCGTTTCGATTGCTTCGTACCTGCTGACGGCCCTCGCGGCCGACCGCAAAGCGTCGGAGGGGGGCATTAAGTACCTGCTGTTTGGAGCAATCAGCTCAGCCGTGATGCTCTACGGGATGTCGCTACTCTACGGCATGACCGGTACCCTCGACCTTACCGCCGACGCCTTTGGTGCAAGCCTCGCCGGGCAGGACGCGGCCGTGGCTACGGTGGCGGTGCTGCTGACGGGGGCGGGGCTACTGTTCAAACTCTCCGGCGTACCGTTCCACGTCTGGACGCCCGACGCTTACGAAGCCGCGTCGGTGCCGGTGGCGGCCTTCTTCTCAGTCGGACCAAAGATTGCCGCCGTGTTGGTGCTAATGCGGTTAGTGACGGCTCTGCCGGTCGAATCGTCGGCGACGGGGGCCACGGCCTACGCGTTGCAAACGCCGTTGGCGGTGCTGGCGCTGGCGGGTATCTTAATTGGCAATCTGTCGGCCCTGCGCCAAACCGACGCCAAGCGGTTGCTGGCGTATTCGACCATTGCCCACGCCGGTTTTCTGCTGGTGGGTGTGGTGGCGCTGAGTCAGGCCGGGTTTGAGGCTACGCTGTTCTACGCCGGTACGTATCTGTTTATGTCCTTGGCCGCTTTCTTTTTGATCGACCTGCTGGCTCGCAGCACCGGCAGTGATACCTTAGCCATTCGTCAGTTTGCGGGCTTGGGACCCCGGCAGCCGCTACTGTCGGTGGCGTTAACCATCGTCATGTTGGGTTTGACGGGTTTGCCCCCGACAGTCGGTTTTACGGCTAAACTGCTATCGTTCTCGGCCCTCTTCGATACGTACCGCCAAACTGCCAATCCGTGGCTGCTGGCCCTGTTCGTGCTGGGCCTGCTCAACGCCCTGATTTCGTTGGTGTATTACCTCAAAATTCCGTTTTTACTTTTCTTCCGATTCCCCGAACGCCCTGCGCATTCAGAAATTGTCAGTTTACCCAGAGCGGCCGTTTGGCTGGCCATTGGTGTAACGGTGCCCGTGGTGGCGCTGTTTATCAAGCCGGACTGGGTGCTTAAGTTAATGGCAGGGTGGTAAGCCGTTGCTTTCTTCTCTAAGCGGACGATTTAAATCCGGGACACGTTGTCGCCCGCTCAGAAAAGAGAACAACGGCTTACTGCTGCACGCCAACCAAATTCAGCATAAACGCGTATTCCAGCGCGATCTCCTTGAGCGCCTGGAACCGCCCGGATGCCCCGCCGTGGCCTGCTTCCATGTTCGTATGGAGTAGGAGTTGCGTTTTCTCGCCGGGATTGTTGTCGGTCTTCATCGTACGGAGCTTGGCGACCCACTTGGCCGGCTCCCAATACTGCACCTGCGAATCGTGTAGACCGGTCGTCACGAGCAGGTTCGGGTACGCTTTCTTGTCGACGTTGTCGTAAGGCGAATACGATTTCATGTAGTCGTAGTACACCTTCTGCTTGGGGTTACCCCACTCTTCAAACTCGCCCGTCGTTAGCGGAATGCTTTCGTCGAGCATCGTCGTCACCACGTCCACGAACGGGACGGCCGCGACGACGCCCCGGTACAACTGCGGAGCTTGGTTAATAACCGCGCCCATGAGCAAACCGCCCGCGCTGCCGCCCATTGCAAACAGCTTATCGGAACGGGTGTATTTATCTTTAATCAAGTACTCAGACACATCCACGAAATCGTTGAACGTGTTTTTCTTCTTCAGCATCTTGCCGTCTTCGTACCACCGGCGGCCCATTTCCTGCCCGCCCCGGATGTGGGCAATGGCGAAGATAAAGCCCCGGTCGAGCAGGCTCAGGCGCGTCGAACTAAAGTTGGGATCGGTCGAGTAGCCATACGAGCCGTAGGAGTATTGCAGCAGCGGGGCCGAGCCGTCGCGTTTCGTACCCTTGCGGTACACCAGCGAAACCGGTACCTGAACGCCGTCGCGGGCGGTGGCGTAGACCCGCTCCGAAACGTAGTTAGTTTTGTCAAAACCGCCCAAAATTTCCTGCTCTTTCTTGAGCGTTTTGACCTTGGTATCCATGTCGTAGTCGTAGGTCGAGCCGGGCGTCGTCAGCGACGAATAGCCGTAACGCAGGACGTTCGTGTTGAAGTCGGGGTTGTAGCCGATACCCGCTACGTAAGCCGGTTCGCCGAAATCCAAGTACTCATCGGCTTTCGTCTTCTGGTTAATGACCCGGATGTTGGTCAGGCCGGCTTTGCGCTCACCTAAGACAAGGTGATTGGCAAACACGTCTACGTCCGACAGGTACACGTCGGGGCGGTGGGCGATGACTTCCTTCCAGGCCGTGCGGTCGGCGGTTTTGCCTTCGGGCACTTCCATCAGCCGGAAGTTTTCAGCTTTCCAGTTCGTGCGGACGTAAAACTTGTCTTGGTAGTGCACAATGTCATATTCGTGCCTTTTTTGGCGGGGCAGAAACGTTGTAAAGTGACCCGTCGGTTGATTGGCCGGCAGCAGCCGATACTCCGTCGCGACGCCGTTGTGGTCGGAGCCGATGGTGATGTACTTCTTCGATTTAGAGCGGCCCAGCCCGATGTAAAACTGGTTGTCGGCTTCTTCGTACACCAACACATCTCCTTTCGGGTCGGTGCCCAGCACGTGCCGATAAACCTGGTAGCCGAGCAGCGTCTGCGGATCTTTTCGGATGTAAAACAGCGTTTTGTTGTCCGTCGCCCAGGCGAAACTGCCTTCTTCGGTATTCGGAATGGCTTCAGGATACACCTGACCCGTTTTCAGGTCCTTAATGCGCAAGGTGTACAGCCGCCGGCTGACGGTGTCTTCCGAAAAAATAGCCAGTTCGTTATTGTCCGCTACTTCGTAACCACCAAACTGGTAGTACTCGTGCCCTTTGGCCATCGCGTTGCCGTCGAACATCACTTCTTCGGTGCCTTCGAGCGAACCTTTTTTGCGGCAATAGATCGGGTACTCACCGCCCGTTACGTAGCGTGTGTAGTAGAAGTACGGTCCTTCTTTGTAGGGCACCGCTTCCTCCTGCTGCTTGCTGCGCCCTTTCATTTCGTCAAATAGCTTATCCTGCAAGGCTTTGCCCGGAGCCATAACCTGGTCGAGGTACGCGTTTTCCGCTTTCAGGTAGTTGATGA
>CAXUEB010000117.1:14605-15726 GCA_964249775.1 uncultured Spirosoma sp. | reverse complement strand
TCAAAAAAACGGGAGATTTGGCTAATTGAAACAAGTTTTAAGCTCGGTAGCCGGTTAGCAACCTCTGCCCAGTGGCACCTAACAAAACACCTGACGCATGAAACCAACGCCCAAACTGCCCAAAACGCTTCCCGCGCCAATGGGTCTGCCCAGCGCGGCAACGGACAAGGCGGGCGCGCCCAGTACCGGCCCCGATCGGGTGGAGACGGCCCAGCCGACGGCGGTGGTCAAAGCCCAGCCGAGTTCGGCCCAGCAGTTGATTCAATACTTCGGCAACGATACGGTTAGGACCAAAAGCGCCCTCGACATCAGCCGCGGTTTCGACGATAGCCTGAAAGAAATCATGCTTGCCATGCAGGAAGATGCGAATTTAAGCCTGACCGAATCGGCCCCCCGCATTGCGATCGCTGAGAAAAATTTGGGCCGGCCGCTGCTGATGAAAATTGTTTGCGCGGTCCTGAAAATGCTGGATTACAGTTTGTCGCTTAGCTTCGAGCTAACGCCGTTGCAGGTGTTTGAGGGCGCACAGTTGTACCTCGACAAGTACCGCGCCGAATCCGTGCAGGACCTCGTGCTCTGCATCCGGCTGCTCAAACAGGGCGATTTGCGCGACGACCGGGGCGGGGTGCTGAAAGTCTACAACCGGCTCGACGCGGCCGTCATCAACGAGTGGATGTGGGCCTACGCGAACTGGAAGATCGATCAACTCGAATCGGTGCGTAGCCGTGAAAAATCGAGCGCGAACGGCGATACCCGCGATTACGTAGCGCTATTGGCCGGGGCGATGCCGGACGAAATTCGCAAAAGCCTGTCGACCTTGCCCACCCGCGCCCAACGGACGCCGGATATGAACCAGCCGGTGCCAACCCACGAGAAGTACATCAATTGGTTGCGCGACAACGCCGACGTGGTTCCCTTCGATGCGCTCGAAGAAGGTGAGAGCCGGGCCGCCCAAACCGGCAACGAGGAGGTGTACCACATTGCCCACGTGGTGCTCGAAAAACGAAGAAAATCCATGAATGATGAATCCGGTTCATAAACGCATCTACCTTGCCGATCACCTGTGGGTTGACGAAGAGTCGGCGGCTGTATTACTCGGCTGGCTTACAACAGCGCCCTGG
>CAXUEB010000117.1:13200-14595 GCA_964249775.1 uncultured Spirosoma sp. | reverse complement strand
GCTTCTTATCTGGTCTGCCGGCGGCTATCTGTTACCAAGGACTGCGGGGCTTACAAGCCGCTTTTGACAAATGGCAATCCAGCCCAATTCACTAACTCCAAGCCATGCCCATCAAACCCGAAAACAAAGGACGCTACCCCAAAGACTGGCCCCTAATCAGTAAGCGAATACGCGAACGGGCGGGTAACCAATGTGAAGTCTGCGGCATTGCAAACGGCTTGCAGGGTTGGCGCGTCGCGGATGGTACGTTCTACACGGTAGAGCAGTTTGCCGAAAGCCATATTAACCCGAAGCACGAAGACGAGCTATGTCGAAAAGCCGACCGCCATCCGGTAACCATTGTCCTCACGGTCGCCCATCTCAACCACACGCCCGAAGACTGCGCTGAGGATAACTTGAAAGCGATGTGTCAATGCTGCCACAATCGGTACGACGCTCCGCACCGGTTAGCCAACGCCCGCCGGACGCGGGCCTTAAAGAAGTCTCTTCCCTTGTTTGTCTAACAATTAACACGCATGGAAACGTATCAAGAATTTTTAGAAGCCAAAATCAGCCTTGCGCCCAAAACCGGTTTCGTCTTAGACTCTGCCAAGGTGCATCCGCTGCTGAAGCCGCATCAGCGCGACGTGGTGGTCTGGAACTGCCTCGGCGGTTGCCGGGCGGATTTCTTGTCCTTTGGCCTGGGCAAGACGATGATTCAGTTAGAGACGTGTCGGCAAATCATCGCCCACACCAACCGTCGTGCACTTATCGTGTGTCCTCTTGGCGTTAAGCACGAGTTCGTTCGTGACGGCCGTAAGCTGGGCATCGAACCGATTAAGTACATCACCTCAACCGATCAGCTCGAGGACGATACCGAGTACTACATCACTAACTACGAACGGGTCCGGCGCGGTCAGATTAACCCTAAGTTTTTCAGCGTGGTTTGCTTTGATGAAGCGAGTATTCTGCGCTCACTCGACACCGACACCACCCAGACGATTCTGGAGATGTTTGCGGCCGTGCCGTTTCGGTTTGTCTGCACCGCGACGCCTTCGCCGAACCGGTTTTTGGAACTAATTAACTACGCGGATTACCTCGGCATCATGGACCGGGGACAAGCGCTCACGCGGTTTTTTAAGCGCGACAGCACCACGGCGGGTAACCTAACCATCTACGAGCGCCGGGCGCATGAGTTTTGGCTATGGATGTCGTCGTGGGCGTGTTTTATCACTAAGCCCAGCGACTTGGGCCACGACGACATGGGTTACGATTTGCCCGACCTGGCCATTATTCCGCACCGCATCTCCTTCGAGCGGGCCGCCAAAGTTGATAAGAATACGGGGCAAGTTTCACTGGTTGCTGATTCGAGTAAAAGCCTCACCGACGCGGCCAAAGAAAAGCGCGATTCGCTGG
>CAXUEB010000117.1:11936-13190 GCA_964249775.1 uncultured Spirosoma sp. | reverse complement strand
TGGAGCACCGGGTCGCTAAAATGCTCGACATTGTTGTTGATGGAAAAACCGACAACTGGCTTATCTGGCATCATCTGGAAGCCGAACGGCATGCCATTCAGAAAGCGATTGGCTCGAATTGTAAATCGGTTTGGGGTTCGCAGAACATGGATCAGCGCGAAGACTTTTTATCGGGCTTTGCCGACGGCCGCTACACGTTTTTGTCCACAAAACCCGAAATTGCTGGGTCCGGCGTCAACCTGCAATACCACTGCCACAAGGCGGTATTTGTGGGAATTGACTACAAATTCAATGACTGGATTCAGGCAATTCACCGGATCTACCGGTTCGGTCAGGATAAGCCCTGCGAGGTGCACATTATCTACACCGACGCGGAAGATGAAATCTATAAAGCTCTCATGCAGAAGTGGGCCAACCACCGCGAATTGCAGTCGGAGATGACGGCGATTATTAAGCGTCACGGGCTAAACAGCGACCTCTACCAGTCGGAGCTAAAACGCGAAATGTTCGCCGGCCGTCAGGTTGCCCACGGTCAGGGATGGACGTTCGTCAACAACGACTGCGTAGCCGAGTGGCAAGGCATCGACGAAGACGGCATTGATTTGATCGTTACGTCGATTCCCTTCGGCAACCACTATGAATACTCGGAGAACTACAACTGCTTTGGCCACAACGAAAGCAACGAGAAGTTCTTCGAGCAAATGGATTTTCTGATTCCTGAGCTGTACCGTACGCTCAAGCCGGGCCGCATTGCCGCGATTCACGTCAAGGACCGGATCCGGTATAGCTACCAGAACGGCACGGGCTTTTCGAGCATTGAGCCGTTCAGCGACGATACCACGCGGGCGTTCAGAAAATGGGGCTTTCACCTGTTGACCCGCATTACGGTCGACACCGACGTGGTGCGGGAAAACGCTTCTACCTACCGGCTCGGCTGGAGCGAAGCCTGCAAGGATATGACCAAGATGGGTGCGGGTTTGCCTGAGTATGTACTTGTGTTTCGCAAAGCGCCGACCGATTCGAGTAATGCCTACGCCGACGCACCGGTCGTGCACGAAAAAAGTCAGTACAGCCGCGGCCGGTGGCAAACCGACGCCCACGCCCACTGGAAATCGTCGGGTAACCGGCTGGCCAGTGAGGAGGTGCTGCGCCGGCTGAATCACAAAGAAATCTTGCGGGCGTGGAAAGCGCTGGAAGCGCTCGAACCTTATGATTACCCGCGGCACGTGGCGATTAACGAAGCGCTGGATAGTC
>CAXUEB010000117.1:0-11926 GCA_964249775.1 uncultured Spirosoma sp. | reverse complement strand
TAAGTTGCCGTCGGGCTTCATGGCCATTCCGCCCCAGAGCAATCACCCCGACATCTGGGACGACGTGACCCGGATGCATACGCTCAACTCGGAGCAAGTCAGCAAGGGCGATGAAAAGCACATTTGCCCGTTGCAACTCGACATCATTGAGCGCTTGATTGAGCGGTATTCTAACCCCGGCGAGTTGGTTGCCGACCCCTTTTCGGGCATTAGCAGTACGCTCTACCAAGCGGTCAGGATGAAGCGTTCGGCGTTCGGCACGGAACTAAAAACCGAGTACTGGCAAGACGGCTTGAAACACCTGCGCGCGGCTGAGATGAGTTTGAGTACGCTAACCCTGTTTGATCTAATGGAGCCGGCAACCGCGACCGAGCCGGCCGGAAAGGAGGTCGAAACGGCATGAGCAAGTTAGCACCAACCTTATTTGAGGACGCCCGCATGGAAATCGGCGGAGCCATTGACCTAACAATTCAGTCGCTCAGGGCTTGCGCCCACCACGAACACTGGGTCATTACGTGGTCGGGCGGGAAGGACAGTACCGCTTTGGTCACGCTCATTATCGCCCTGATTCTGAACGGTGAGATAAGGCGGCCAAAAACCCTGACGATTCTTTTCGCCGACACGCGCATGGAGCTACCTCCACTGGCCGCATCGTTTCAGGTTATTGCTGCCCGCCTTGCTGAATTAGGCTTTCCGGTTCAGATCGTCATGGCCCCGCTGGAACGGCGGTTCTTGCCGTACATTCTGGGCCGGGGCGTTCCCCCGCCCAACAACACGACCCTGCGCTGGTGTACGCGGCAGATTAAGCTGGAGCCAATGGGCGCGGCCGTACAACAACTCCACGAACAAACCGGCGAAAAGCTGTTAGTCTTAACCGGCGTTCGGCAGGGTGAATCAGCGGTTCGCGACGCGCGGATCAAAATGTCGTGCGGCAAGAATGGGGCCGAGTGTGGGCAGGGGTGGTTTCAGCAGGACCTCACCCACGGCGTAGCAGATAAGCTGGCCCCGATTCTGCATTGGCGCGTGTGTCTGGTTTGGGATTGGCTCACACACTACGCCCGCACGGATGCTTACGGCGGCTTTCAAACGCAGATGCTGGCTGAAGCCTACGGCCACAACCGGGAAGGTAGTCAGGCAGAGATTAACGCCCGCACGGGCTGCGTGTGTTGCCCGCTGGCCAGTCAGGACACGGCGCTTGATGCAGTGATTCAAAACCGCAACGGCGGACCGCCCGAATGGTCGTATATAGCACCCATGAAAGAGTTGCGCACGATCTACCGGCAGATGCGTGAACCGCAGTACCGGCTCCGGCAGTCGACCGGCGAACGGCGCAAAGATGGGAAACTGTCAGCCAATCAGAACCGCATGGGACCGCTTACCATTGACGCCCGGCGCGAATTTACCCAGCGCATCTTGGCTATTCAGGATGTTGTTAACGCCAACCGTCCGGCGCATCACCCTGCGGTCGACATCTTAAACGAAGAGGAAATGGACTACATCCGTTGGTGTTGGAACTCTGGCCTGTATCCCAACCGGTGGACCGGCAACGAACCCAGCGCAACACTACCGTTTCTGGAAACGTACGCTGATGGTAGTCAGCAGTTAGACCTGTTCATTGGTCAGAATTGGCCCGTGCTCGAACCGGGCATGAGCCAAACCGACTACGACGCCGAAGAATCGCGGTACATCCACGAGAATAATTTGTAAAATCATGACTATAAACGAAACCATCTCCAAACTGGCCAGTAAAGAAGCCCAGCTAATTGAGAAACAAGCTGACTGTACGGTGTTGCGGAATCAGATTGCGGAGCTAAAACGCCAACTCAAAGTCTTAAAAGAGCGCGAAAGAGACGCCAAGAAACCGGTTGCAAAGCCCACGGCGACCGGCCGGAATCGGTCGAAGAAAGATGGCAAAGGAATATGATAAGCAGATACTGACCGAATTAGATAGTCATATCGACGCAATATTAGACCTGCTACAAGAATCCGATATGGAAGATGATGCCGCGAATCAAATTAGAGATGAGTTGTACGCGTATTTGAATCCGCAACAACTTACGCTACAATTGATAATCAAGAACCTTTCTTAATGCGATGCAACGTTACACCTACAAAGGCGACCGCCTAACTGACTCAACCCTCAAAGGTGCTACCTGTACCGCCGTTCGGAATGAGCGGGGTAAGTGCGTGAGGTCACACGTGAATGGTTCGATGTTAGTTGAGTTTGAGAACGGCCGCATGGCCACCGTTATCGGTCGATTATTACGCAAACTCCCACAAAACAGGATATAAGATGAAAGTTATTTCATTGTATCAACCCTACGCGTCATTGGTCGTCATTGGCGCAAAGCAGTTCGAGACCCGTAGTTGGGATACTCACTACCGGGGGCCGTTGCTTATTCATGCTACGAAGTCAATGCCCGCTTGGTGCGAGGAGCTTATTTTTCAAGAACCGTTCAAGTCAACTCTTTGGGACCCATATGCATATGACGGTTTTCCAAAAGGCGCAATCATTGGTCAAGTAGAGTTGGTCAGTACTACTAAAACTACGCTCATTGAAAACAAATGGCAGCGGGAGGTTGGCTTCAATGACATGCCTAACGAGTGGCATTTTGGCGACTACTCGGCTGGCCGGTTCGCTTGGTAGTTGAAAAATCCGGTTCGGTTTGCGAATCCCGTACCCGCCAAAGGGTCGCAAGGCTTTTGGAATTTTGACCTTGTCATACTGCCTAATTTGAAACCATGAAACTAAACGCAAAATTGCTTAGCTTTATCTTGTTGGCTACGACGGCTTTGTTTGTTTACCTGATGGTTGGCCAGTGCACCACAAAGCAAGAATGGCAGGACATCGCTAAGCATGCCTTTAAGCGCATTGGCGAGTTGAAGACGGATTCGGCGCACTGGCACCGTGAGTCGGATAGCCGGGACAAAATCATTGCCAAGCAGAATAAGCAGTTTGATGAAGCTACCGCGATTGCGTATGGTCTCAAAGCCGAACGCAACCGGGCCGTCGTTAAGTCTGATCAGGCGGTGGCCAAGCTCACGGCTCAGCAGCGACTCGCGGCTTTCTACAAAGCCCTGTCGGAGAACGGCACACTGAACCCGGTATACTTGCCCAACGCCGGGTTATTTCCCCAGCCGGATACTCAACTCATTGCCGCGGGACTAAAGACCGCCGAGCGCGCTAAAATTGATAGCTTGAAATTGGAGGAGTTACAGTTGTCAGTATCGGTTCGGGATGCGCGCATTACGGCGCTTAGAAACCAGCGAGACCGGGCGACTAAGTCGAGCATCAAGGCTGAGGCCATTCTAACCAAAGAATCGCGTACAAAGCGGTTTTTGGGCAAGGGCCGGAAAGCCGCTATGAGCCAAGGCGCGGATGAGGTTCGGCAAATTCGGGAGTCCGAACCGTCGGCGCTGGAACTTGAACTAAATCAGTGATTACGAATATTGATCGTATTGTAGTAAATTCGCTCGTATGGCAAAGAAAGTAGTCGACTCGCAACACTCATTACGGGGCGGTCACTTGGAGCCGATGGCTTACAGTGGCACGGTGTGGGCTTACAATTACCAGCACCCCATTGGTATGGTTGCCGTTACGCTGTATACCAACAATGAGACTGAGACTGAACTGTGCTTGGAGACGAGAACGCCGATGCACATGTATCGCCGGTGGCTAACGCTGGATACGGTGCCGTCTGACTTGTCAATTTGTCGGTACTGCCTTTCGTTTCTTAGAACAATGAATTAAGTATGGAGACGTCCGAAGTAAATCCGCTTGATAAGCTCAATGCCCGGCAGCGTAGGTTTGTAGTTGAGTACCTTGATTGTTTGAACGCGAGCGAAGCGGCCCGGCGCGCTGGCTACTCAGTGGTAACAGCATACCAGATTGGGTGGCGCTTGTTGAGAAATGTTGATATTGCCGCGGCTGTTTCACGCCTGGGTGAACAAATGGGCATGAGTGCGGGCGAAGCTGTTCGACGGCTGGCTGAAATGGGTCGTGGCAGTTTAATTCCCTTTGTTTCTTATCAAAATGAACCGCAATTGCACGTGTTAACCGGCGAACCTATACTGGACGATGAAGGTAAAGAAAAGACGGTAAGTGTTGTTCGTGTTGATCTTAACAGCGACCAAGCTCGGAGTAACTTACACCTGCTAAGGAAAATCAAGCAAGGAGCTTACGGATTAGAAATAGAGATTCACGATCCAAAAGACGCTTTAGACAAAATTCTGCAGTTGCATGGACGATATAAGCAGGTGCCCGGAGACTTGGGAACCCCCAAACAGGTGAGTGTATATATTCTACCAGATGGTAACTGCATAAATTTTTAAGTGAAACACCATCCGATTCAGATTAAGGCTACACTGCTGAAGCGAAAGCCTTTTTACTATATAGGTTTCGTACGAAAGCCCCGAAACATTTCGGTCTCGACAATTAAATACGAAACTGCGTTCATGGCTATTGTCGCTAAAAGCATGGCCGAATATGCATCATTGATATTTCGTTACAATGTTGCCATCATACACGCACCAAAAGGTTCTGGCTATGCCAAAACGGGTATTCACCCGGCTACGGAGTTAGCCAGAGCTATCTCGGTGATTACGGGTATTCCCTTTTATGAAGACGTTTTATTGGAAGGCAACAAATCCAAGATGAACCCAGTTGTTACGGTTAGCTTTCAGATAAAAGAATCAAATGTAATTTTTGTGGACGATGTACTTACGACCGGCAAAACATTATTATCTTGCGTTGAGAAGTTAGAGGGCAAAAACGTACTTCCCTTGGTAGCACTTACAAACTAATAGAAAATGAAATTGGCCATCGTCGGTAGTCGCTCTATCAATAACTTTGACTTATCAGAACACGTTTCGTCTTCGGTGAGTGAAATTGTGTCCGGCGGTGCGAATGGCGTAGATACAGTGGCGCGAAATTATGCTGTAGCAAACAATCTGCCTATTATTGAGATAAAGCCTCAATATGAACTATACGGCCGGGCGGCCCCAATCAAGCGGAATTATAAAATTGTTGATAGTTCGGATGAGGTTTTGTGCATTTGGGACGGCAAGTCTAAAGGGGCGAAGTCTGTCATTGATTACTGCGTAAAAATCGGCAAGCCTTACGCGTTAGTTATGGTTCAATGAATCCCCCCATCCTCAACACGCAGGTTAGTTTCGACCCGGCGCGATTCCCAAAGGCGGCCGAATTGTTTCACGCGGCCCATTCGGGCCTGTACTGGCTAATCATCTGCGGGGGTGCGATTCGGGGCGGAAAATCCTATGGCGTCGGTGGGGTCTTGATGACGCTTCACAAGCGCTACGCTGGAACGCGTTCGTTCGTGGTCAGAAACACATTACAGACGCTAAGAGAAACGACCTTGCCGACGGTCGAAAAGCTCATTCCAACCTCGTTCGTCAAGCAATTCAAGGGCGACCCGCAGTTTCTTTGGAAGTTCACCAATGGCAGCAGCTTCCAGTTCTTTTCGGAGCAGGATCACATGGATCCTGAGCGCAAACGTTGGAACGGCATAGAAGCTAACTACATTTGGTTAGAGCAGGGTGAAGAATTACGGAGCATCACCTTTGACAAGGCGCTCGAACGGCGCGGGTCTTACTTTGTGCCCGCTAACGTAGGCGTGACGCCACCCTCAATTATTTTTGTCACCGTCAACCCGACCGACGTTCAGTGGGTCAGAAAGTACTACGATGCTTACGTGGCCGGAACGCTGGGCGAACTGTATCCGGGCGTGTGCTACATTCCAATGACGATTGAGGATAACGGCTCTCCCGAAGCGGCTCAGTTCAAAGTAGGACTTCAAGAGCTTAAACGGGTAAATCCCATCAAGTACAAAATTTACGTCGAGGGCAACTGGGACGTTCGCGAAAAGACCGGCGGGGAATGGTATCACGAATTTGATTACAACAAGCATACCGGGGCGGTGCCGTTTTTGCCCGCGTTGCCGACCGATGTGCACGGCACCTATGACTTCAACACCGTGCCGTACATGACGCTGCTGGGTTTTCAGATCGAGAACTTGCCGAATCGGATGCGACTACGCTTTTTTAAGGAGTACTGCTTTGCCAACCCCAACAACTCAACAGCCAAGGTCAGCGAAGCCTTGGCCAAAGAGTATCTGTTACCCCACCGAAAATCGTTTACCTACCACGGTGACCGGCAGGGTGAGAACCGGGTTGAGGGAGAAGGTAACTTTCGGCGGTTCGACCGGGTGCGCACGACACTCGCCCCATTTCTGCATTCGCGCAGCAACGGGGTTAATAAATCGGTCGTGGTCAGTAGTCTGTTCCGCGATTTTATCAACGACGTGCTGGCCGGGATGACAGCAGGCGTAGAAATCGTTATTGATGAGACAAACTGTCCGAATTTAATCAAGGACTTGGCCGACACCAAAGAAGGTACGACGGGTATTCTGAAAGAAAAGGGCAAGGACGCCAACGGTGTAACCTACGAGAAAAACGGGCATTGCCTGTCAGCATTCACGTATGGCGTGGGGTCAGTACTGTACCCAGAATTTTTGCGCTGGAAGAAACAGCGGGGAATACTGACAGAATAATTATGGCACTTGCATTTGTTACGTTCACTATTCTTTGGGCGATTTCCTGTACTGGAATCTATTTCCTCAAACTTAAAAGGCTACGGGAGATTGACAGGCAATACGAAGAAATAATGCGGCTTCACCGTGAAGCTATTCGACATAATGACGAAGCCTATAAGGCCAACCAAAAAGCAATTCGCTTGCTTGATGGTCTTCGACGTTCACTCCATTGCATGAATTGATTTGCACAAATACGAATTTTAGTCGTATTTCACTGCTCAGATTCTTGTTCGTGGCTTAACCCGGTCGTACAGGGTACAACTATCTATACGACCGGGCTATGCCGAATCTTTCTCCCGAAGCCGCGCACGAACTACTGCGCGACACGATTAACCTGAATCTGCGCCACGCCGGCTACGAGCGCACCGTTAGTTTGCGCGACGATTACCGAACGATTCTCACCGGCCGGGGCTACGAGCGGTTTCTAAGCCGCACGGTTCGGCGCGAGGACGAAGAGGAGTTTGCCCAGCGGCTCGCCATGACGTTTCAGAACCTGTCGAGTACGGCGGCCCCCCTGCTCAAGAAAGTGGGCCAGATTAGCCGGGTTCAGGACATTAAAAAGGGCTTGAACTTCACCGGCACGTCTGAGCGCGACCAACGCGATTTACAGGACGTGCTCAATAATTTTGGCGGGGCGGGTTCGGCCCAGCGCGGCTCGCTCGACGATTACTTGACGGGCCATTACGACACGCTGAGTCAGGCCGATCCTAACGCATTTATCTTGCTGGATTTTGCGCCGTTTCAGGCTAATCTCGGCGAGCGGGCCAAGCCCTACGCCGTCGTGTTTGAGTGCCCCAGTGTCTTAAATTTTCGCTATACCCGCGGGGAATTAGACTTTTTGCTCGTTTGGCTACCGGTGGCCTACAAAGACCCAGACAACGTGCCGCGCGTCGCTACTGATTACGTGCTTTACGCCGGAACGTTCACCCTTCGCTACTACCAACAGGCAGACGGCCGAGAAGATATACCACCGGGCTTGGACCAATACCAGTCCGGTGTTACCCCTGCTGGAAAAGTAGTTAACGTAACCACGCCGGTGGGTAATTTGGTCTACAGCATGGCCACGTTATCGCCCGGCATCGACCCCGTGCCGGCCGTGCGGCTGGGTGATCTGCCCGATACCGAAACGGGCGGGCTGACGTGCGTGTCGCGGTTACTACACGCCTGCGTGGATCAGTTCAAGGAACTTATCAATCTCAAGTCACAAAACGACATTGTCAGCCGGAAACACGGCTGGCCGCGCCGGTACGAGCGGGCACCGGCTTGTCCAGGTGAATTGATCGACGGCGGCTTGATGCGGGCAGTTTGTGATAAAGGTACAAACCGCAGCACGGGCCAAGACTGTAAACAATGCGGTGGTTCGGGCTTTGAGACGCACCGCTCCGAGCAGGACACGGTCCGCATGGAGCTAACCGGCAACGAAACGGCCGAGGACCTGTTCGACCTCTCCAAGCTCACCTTTACCGAAAAGCCGGATTTGGCCACGGTGCAGGCGTACGACGAAAAGATTCTAGCCAAGCAGTCTGAAATCTACGTTACGGCGTTCAGCACCGACCAACAAATCAAGGTGTCGGGACCGTCCAAGACCGCCACTGAGTACGTTGTTAGCCGGGAAGATCAGAACAACACGCTTCTACCCATCGCCGATTACAAGTCGTTTGTGTATAAATTCTTGGTGAACATCACCACCAAGCTCATGCGCATATCGGGCAGGGTTGAGAGCCTCTACGAGTTTCCGCGCGATCTGAAGCTGGCCAGTTTGAGCGAACTGTACACCGATTTGAAGGCCGCCCGCGACGCCGGCGCGCCCGATTTCGAGATTGAGCAGATTCTGGACGACATCGCCCGCAAACGCTACGAAGCGGACCCGGCCGCGCTCGCCCGCTACTTCATCAAAAAACAGCACGTGCCCTACTTCGCCCAGACGCTCGAGACGTTTGAGTATTTCGACGCGTCCAACCGGATTCCGCCCCGGCTGGCCTTGCTCCGGGCGAACGTCGACGTGGTGTTTGGCGAGCTTGAAATTGAGAACCCGGCGTTTTATGAATTAGTATACTCTGAGCGTGATAAACTGGTATCGGTGAAACTTGATCAGTTGCAGGCGCAGTTACCCCGCACGGTAGACCTGTCGGCGGGCATTCGGAATTTGGGTAGTTTAGGACAACAAAGCGCGTAAACAATATGAATAAGCAGTATCATTATGAGTTTGGATGTGCGATTGCTGACAACGAAGACGATGAAGAGTTTAAGCAGTCCACCATATCACTTGACTTGCGGAATGTTGTGGCATTTATGCAGGTTAGAAATCATGAGGGTCCGGGCGGGGTAACGTATAAAAGCGTTACCGATATACAGTTTGGTGCCGGTTATACAATACTTATTTACTACCCCTACAATCGGTTCAAAAAATTGTACGAAGACGTTATCGGAGTAGACTTTGTACGTATGCCTTATCCATCCGAAGCGGCATGACGCCCGAAGAATCCCAACAGCGCGTTGCCGCCATTGAAAAGCTGCAATCGGGTTTTGACAACCGGCTGGCTACGCTTGACCGTGATTTACTGGCCGACCTGCTCGGCGCGGCCGATAAAATTCTGGCCAGTCCGAAGGCACTCATTCCGCTACTGGGTAAATTCGAGAATCGCGATTACGCATCCGTGCTCACGCGGTTCGGGACGGACCTGTTGATCATTAAGAACCTCAACGACGGCTATTTCGAGGGGGCTATTGGTGATACGATGTCGGGCCAGTACGTAAACGACGTGCTGTTTGAGAACGTACAACAACGCGTCGAACGGTTGTACGTTGAGCGGTTCGGTATTCGCCCCGACGGGGAGGTGGTCAGCGACGGGCTATTCGACCTGTTCAGCCGGGATACGACCGTGCGCCGGCAGATTCAGCAGTTCGCCTACGCTCAGAAGTCATCCGGCATTGGCGTTGAGCGCTTCAAACGCAACCTTCGGGCGTTCGTTACCGGTGACGCAGACGGCACCGTTCGGGGCGTGTATTCGCGCCATTATAACGCCGTCGCTTACGACACCTACCAACAGGCCGACCGGGTGATGCAGCAAGAATTTTCAGCCGGACTGAACATGGATGCGTTCCTTTATTTGGGCGGCACGATCGCGGGTACGCGCCCCTTCTGCCGGGCACGGGATGGCAAGGTGTTTTTGCGTTCGGAGATTGCCAGGTTCGGTACGGCGAGCGATGTGTACGGTGGCTACGAGAACAAGGCAGCGGGTTATTTTTCGGGTAAGCCTAAATCGGGTTACGCGCCGTTTACCGATGCCGGTGGATTTTTTTGCAGACATCATTTCTCGGCTATCAGCGACCGGGAAGCCCTGCGCCGGCGGGATGACATCGAAAAAAAGCCGAACGGCACGTTGGTAGTTCAATAAGCCAGTTCACGAATATTTTTCGTATACTACTTTTATTATTCGTATTTCGCTTATTTTTGTCTCAATCTGTTAAGCAGCACCCAATCAAACGCCTACCAGAAAGGCCATGAACGAAACCCTGTACCGAGACCCTAAGACGGGCGATGAGAAGTACCTGCCCGATGGGTTGGGCGAAAAGCTCGGCTACGAGCGCGCGGATGCGAAAGTGCCCGCTGAGTTGCAGCCGCAAACGTCACCGCAACTATTGTCCGGCGTGGATAATCAGACCGTCGAAGGGCAACAAGAAAAGGTCGCGGTCGCCAACATTGATGCAGCCATTGCCCTAATCGAAGAGCGTTTCAGGGCCGGTGATTTGACTGAGCAGGAAAACGACAATTTAGACTCGCTGGCCCGGCGCATTCTGTTTGAACAGGGTAGTTCTGCTTTGGACGATGAAGCTGACGGCCCAGCAGATGACGTGGCCGACACGACCGGAACTGAAGAGCCTGAGCAACCCGGTAAAGCGGGTGCACCCGCGCGCAAACCAAGAACCGCTAAACCCAAATCCGACGTAACCGATGAAAGTCAAGCATAAAGAAACGAAGGTTGATCACAATCTAACCGATGGGGAGTGGAAAGCCCTTCAGGCGTCGGGTCACGCCAAGAACTTCGACAACGTTGAGGGGGGTGATTACGAGCCGAACGAACTGACCCTGCCGAAAAATCCGCGTAGTAAGGCGGAAAAATCGGAGTAATGACTACCGCATGGCGCGGGCGAAATGTGAAGCGGGGTTCAAGTCCCCAAGCGGTCTGGTTCGATTCCAGGCTGCGCATGGTGCAACATCATTTCGCTACTATAACGAAGGCCGATAACTCACGGGAGAGGCCACGCAACTAAGATAGAACCGTGTGACGGCCGGGAACAGACCGGCATTTCCTGAAACGATGCCAAACTGATTAGGCGCAACGCTGTAAACGTTGTAATCCGCATAGATAGGTGGTTTGAGTCCGCCCGTTTCAACAAGCTGCTGCTGCCGGGCCGCCGGAGCGGTAGCCAAATGAGGGCGTGCGGTGTAAGAAGGTTGTCAATGACCTCTGGAACCTGAACAAGAAAGTCCGGCCAGCCGGCCGGCGGATGCACCCTAACAGCCTCTTTGCCGGGCCGCCGGAGCGGGGGAGGTGCTTTGTCAACGTCCACCGGTTCGGTCAAGCCGTCCGCACGGGAAAGACATTCAGCGGGTATGGTCGGGCCGGGGTCACGTTATGGCCCTGTATTGTGTGCGTGTCAGCCGCTTTGCTGACAAGATTGTGGAACCGGGACGCCCAATGTCCCCTACTGTGGTCGGAACACCAAACGTTCATATAGAATGGCACTATTAACCGAAGAACAACAGGGCGTTGCCTTGTCTGCCTTAGCCACAACGCTGGGTAAGCCCCTTTCCGAGATTGAAACCATGCTGACGGGCGATAAGCCCACCGACGTGGATAAATTAATCTCCGAGCGCATCAAGGCCGTCCGCAAAGAGGGTTCTGACGCCGGGGCGGGCATCCTGCAAAAAGCGGCCAACAAGAAAGCCAAAGAGCTATTCGCCGTCGAAACGGGCGAGGTCGGTACCGTCGAAGACTTGCTATCAACGATCAAAGGCACGTACAAGCCCGAAATCAAGCCCGGCGATCTGACCGAAGAGCAGGTAAAAACGCACCCGGCGTACCGGACGCTGGAAAGCACCTTGGCAACGGAACGGACAACGCATCAGGCCGATTTGGACAAAGCCCGTGCGGACGCGAAGGTCGAAGTTGACGGCGAGCGTTTGCGGGCGATGGCCCTAAAAGCCCGTCAGGACTACGGGGCGGTGATTCCCGAAGACCCCAAAATCGCTGCCGCGATGGAGCGAATCTTCTTGGAAGAACTAACGGGCGTGACGATCAAGGGCACCG
>CAXUEB010000116.1:4998-15998 GCA_964249775.1 uncultured Spirosoma sp. | reverse complement strand
CATCCTGATAACGGCCGCGGGCGGGGCGTTCGGGGGTATGTTGCAGCAAACCGGCATCAGCAGCCGCATCGCCGACTTGACCAAAGGCTACCAGATGGCCCTGATTCCGCTGGCGTTTCTCATCGCGGCCGTCGTGCGGACGGCCCAGGGTTCGGCGACGGTAGCGCTGATTACGGCGTCGGGCATTTTGTCGGGCATGGCCAGCAACGCCAATCTGGGCTTTCACCCGTTGTATCTGGGGCTGGCCATTGGGTGCGGCTCCAAGCTGGTGCCCTGGATGAACGACGCCGGTTTCTGGATCATCTGCAAACTGAGCAACCTAACCGAGCGGGAAGCGCTAAAAACCATATCGCCCCTGCTGGTGGTGATGGGCCTGACGGGCCTCGTGGTCATCCTGATTGCCGCGCAATTGTTTCCGTTGGTATGAAAAGATGGGTCAGAGATACACCGAGGAGATAAAAGCAGATGGAAAGAATAGGATTTATCGGATTGGGTATCATGGGTAAACCGATGGCTCTGAACTTGCTCAAAGCTGGCTTTCCCGTCGCGGTGCTGAGCCGGAGCGGAGCGGCCGGCGACCTGACGGCGGCCGGTGCGCAGGCGCTGCCCACGAACCGGGCGTTGGCCGAGCAGTGCGACGTGATCATCACGATGCTGCCCGACTCGCCCGAGGTGGAAGAGGTCGTGCTGGGGCCGGAGGGCGTCGCGGCCGGCATTCGGCCGGGTGCCTTGTTTATTGACATGTCGACCATTGCGCCCGCCACGGCCCGGACCATCTACGCCCGGATGCAGGAGAAAGAGGGGGAAGCGCTCGACGCGCCGGTGTCGGGCGGGCAGGTTGGGGCCGAAGCCGCATCGCTGTCGATTATGGTGGGTGGGCGTGAGGCCGCGTTTGAGCGGGCGCTGCCGATCTTTCAGGCAATGGGCAAGAACATCGTCTACATCGGCGAGCCGGGTGCGGGCCAAACCACCAAAGCCTGCAATCAGCTTATTGTTGGGATGACCATTCAGGCGGTGGCCGAAGCGTTTACCTTGGCCAAAAAAGCCGGGGTTAATCTGGAAAAGATGCGGGAAGTGCTGCTGGGCGGGTTTGCCCAGAGCCGCATCCTCGACCTGCACGGCAAGCGGATGATTGACCAAAATTTTCAGCCGGGCTTCAAAATCAAACTGCACAACAAGGACCTAAGTATCGCCCTGCAAACGGGTGAGGAACTGTCGGTGCCGCTCAAGGGCACAGCCTTGGTAGCCGCGCAAATGGAAAGGGCCTTAGCGCGCGGAAACGGCGACTTAGATCATAGTTCGCTGGTGTTGCTGCTGGAATGATGACGAATGGTATTTGAACATCTTAAACATACCTTAACCGATGAAACGTAAGAATTTTATCCGGGTCATTACGGCGGGTCCCGTGGGGGCGGCCGCATTCGGCCATGAGTCGGTAGCCCGTACCGACCAGAGCCAAGCAAAAACGGCGGCTCCAAAAAAAGTGCTCATGAAAGTCGGCTGCCAATCGGGCGGCACGACCACCGAAAATTTGGAGTTTAAAGCCCGGCACGGCGTGTATAACCTCGACGGCGGGGCACCCAAAGCCATTCCGGGCAAAGGCTGGGACCTCAACGATTCGCTGGCGAAACGGGAAGCCTGCGAAAAATACGGCATCGCCCTCGACGCCTACCACTTTCCGCTGACCTCGGCCGGCATCGACAAGGTCGAGTACCCCAATATCCTGCTCGGCAAAAGCCCGGAGCGCGACCGCGAAATCGAAATTTTGCAGCAAATGATTCAAGTAGCGGGTAAAACGGGCATCAAAGTCTTGAACTACAACACGACCATTCTGCCCGTTTTACGTACCGGAAAAACGCCGGACCCCAAGCGCGGCAACGCCCTGTACAGCACCTGGAACTACGCGGAAGCCGTGAAGCGCAACGATCCCAAAACCATTGCGGGCGACGTATCCATTGAGCAGATGTTCGAGCGCATTACGTACTTACTCGACCGAATTTTGCCGGTGGCCAAAGAGTACAAAGTTAAATTGGCCAATCACATCGCCGATCCCCCAACGCCAGCCGGTTACCGCGGCATCACCCGCTGGAACAGCCCCGACGTGTTTGCGGGTATTAAACGGTTCGCTCAACTCTACGACAGCGAGTACCACGGCTTTAACTTCTGCATCGGCTCCATCGCGGAAGGGTTGAAAGATCCCAAAACCGAAATTATGCCGATTATCAAATGGGCTGGTGAACGCAAGCAGATTTTTAACGTCCACCTGCGCAACATCAAAGGCGGCTGGAATAATTTTCAGGAAGTCTATCCAGACAACGGCGACATGAATTTTCTGCACGTCGTCCGCGCCCTCCGCGACGTTGGTTTCGACGGTATGGTGATGCCCGATCACGTACCGACGCACCCCGATCCCGGCAGTGGTTCGCAGGCGTTTTCGTTTTGTTACGGCTACATTAAAGGATTACTTCTGGCGGTTGCCGATGAAGTACAGGGTTGACTCAACGAACGCTATGCCCCATTCCACCGGTCCCCGCATTCGGGAAATTAACATTACGCCGATTGCCATCGTCGACCCGCCCCTGCTGAACGCGGCCGGCCTGCACGCGCCTTACGCCCTGCGCACGATTGTCGAGCTGGTCACCGACGACGGCATTTCGGGCATCAGCGAGATTCCGGGAAACCGCGATATCGATTTGGCCCTGGAAGAGGCCCGCGACCTACTCATGGGACAGGACGTTTTTCAACTAAACACGACTCAACAGCGGTTGGTAGGGCGGTTCGGTACGGAGACGGCCGCCGAACGGGGCGAAGCCCCCTGGGATCAGCGCAAGTTGGTGCACATTTTCAGCGCCATTGAGGTGGCCTGTATGGACATCATCGGCAAGGTAACCGAGCGGCCAATCGTTGACCTACTGGGCGGTAAACTGCGCGACCGGGTGCCTTTCTCGGCCTACCTGTTCTACAAATATGAGGGCGCGGGTGGCCCGCTGGAGTTTAATACGGACCCGGACGCGCGGGGCTGGGCGGCTGCCCGGCAGGCCGCGGCCTTAGACCCCACGGGCATCGTTGCCCAGGCGCGGGCCATGTGCGCGGAGTTTGGGTTTCAGTCCATCAAGCTCAAAGGGGGCGTTTTTGAGCCGCAGCAGGAGGTCGACGCCATGATTGCGCTCCGGCAGGCGTTCGGGCCGGACGTACCGCTACGGATTGATCCCAACGCGCTCTGGCGAATCGAAACGGCCATCGAGTACGGTCGGCAATTGGAGCCGATTCTGGAATACCTGGAAGACCCCGTGCGGGGGCAGGCCAACATGGCCCAGGTTCGCAAGGCGCTGAAGACTCCGCTGGCGACGAATATGTGCACGACCTCGTTCGCGGATATTCCCGGCAGCATCGCGCTTGGCTCCGAAGATATTATCCTCAGCGATCACCATTTCTGGGGCGGTTTGCGCCAGTCCATGACCCTCGCGGGCGTCTGCGAAACCTTCGGGCGGGGGTTATCAATGCACTCCAACAGCCACTTGGGCATTTCGCTGGCCGCGATGGTGCACCTCGGCGCGGCCCTGCCGAATCTAACCTACGCGCTCGACACGCACTACCCCTGGCAATCGGACGAAGTAATTACGGCCGGTCGTTTCCAATTTGAAGAGGGAGCGGTGGCTGTACCGCAGGGTCCCGGCTTAGGTGTCGAACTGGACCGCGACGCGCTGGCGAAACTGCACCAGAATTACGTAGCCTGCGGACTGACGAAACGCGACGATGAAATCGAGATGCAGAAAGTCAAACCCGGCTGGCGGTTTCAATCCGTTCGTTGGTAACGCCGAACCGTATTACTGGCTAACGACTTGCACTGCGTACGTCCGGCGGGGCCGTCCGCTGCCGTCTTCACCCGTTGTTTTGTCGGAGAAAAACAATTTAGCCGTACCGGTCGAAACGCCCTTGACCAGAAAAACCGTCGACACCGATTGGCCTTGCTGCATGGCCACGCTGTCCGCCGACGTAAACGGTCGCTGGGATACGTCAACGATTTCCTGATTTTCGGACGTGCCGACGAGTTGCGCACCCTTACGACTGGGCATAGCGACTTCTTTAATTTCGCCGACCGACAGCCGCATCCGCTGCCCGTTGGTGGATTGACCGGTTCGGTTACAGGCGCTTAGGCTTAGTACAAGGAGAATTATGGTCAGCAGATTTGCCGGGCAGATGGGGTAAAAACCGTTGGTCGGGTGCAGGTTGGGCTGGTTCATCGTGCTACCATAACTCCTCAGCCGAACGGGTGGTTTTGGAAGATTTGCGAGAAGACGGGTCGGATGCTGGCTAATGCGCTACTTTTTCCGAATTCTCTTCGCTCTGGCTTTGGCTGAATTCTCCTCGACTCTAAACTTTATAATCCTGGTAATTAAGCGGAGAGGTATGGGTTGGTTAAGCGGAAATTGGACCGAACCTTTGCTCTGTTTGTACGCCGAAAGCTCGGCTTTAAACGCTTCGTGTCCGGTCGGTGTGGCATAAAACCCGATGTGATGGTCGAACGCGGCAACGTAAACTAAGTCGCCGTTCAGCGTAAACGTCGGCATGGCATATTTGATGGTCTCCTCGGCGTCCGGCGCGGCTTCCCGAATTGTCGCCCGGATCCGCTCCAGAATCCGTTGAACATCCTCCGGAAAGCCGGCGATGTACTCATCAATCGTGTTGGGTACTGACTCAGTTTGCATTAGGGTTTATCTGGTTTATTGACTGCTATATGGTCAACGATTTCGCCCAACGCCATGAGGGCTGATGGATGAGCGCACAAGATAGTTGAAGGCGAGCGACTTACAACTTTTACGCCCTCATTTTCGTTGGGCTGAATGCTTGACTTCGGGGGCGAGCAACCTGTCGCCAGACAGGTGGAAAATGGGAGAGATGACAACGAACAAATTACCTAATCGCGTCTTCGAACTTCTGTTACTTCAAACGGTAGCACTGCAATCTGGATTCTTTCCAGTAGAGAAGAGGTAATTAAATAGCCACTCACCTGAACTTTCAGACTGTCTTGCAAAAACGCTTGTGGCAAGTTGCAAATACCTAAAGGTACTCGATCAGAGCCATCTAAATCGGTTCCATCTGACGGAACAATCTGATAATTACCCTTCAAAGTGCCAGCTTTAATCAGAATCACATTTGCCGGAAGATTGCTGACAAACTCCGCTCGCCTTAACTCCCCGTATGGATAACTACAAGAAGTAGCTTGACTATCAATTTTATCATCCTGGCAACTCAGTGATGTCACCAGCAGAAGGAATACAGTTAACGCGCGGCTCATAACGACTTAAGTTTGATATCAGGACTCATATTTAAACCCAATGGTTGTAATGAGTGTCCTAATAGGTGGTTCACTTTGTCGCACGAACGCGGCCCTGCAAATCTAAACTTGTCTAACCGGGGCGTTCACCTTGTCACACGTAACCCACCCAACGAGCAAAAAGCTTGACTTCGGCAGCCTGCAACCTGTCGCCCACAACCTGGAAATGCAGACACTTTATGGACCTTCACCCAACACCCCTGAGTGTTGATGGTGAGCAAGGAAGATGGCCAAAACAACCATATTTGAACCCTCACAAACTCAGTCAGTTGGGCTGCAAAGTCTCCTGTGGGGCGTACGGCCTGTCGCCAGACGGGTGAAAAGCGTGGAGCGTATACAAATGCATGAACCGCTTAACTAATGTCTTCCATGATAAAAACGGCATTTTTGTTCAGATCATAGAAGCCAAATTCGCTGGTTTTCCACGGAGTATCAGCGATGAGTTTGTCCTGAGTGACGGTCCCTCTCTCGACAAATTCATCAAAAAGGAATTTTATATTCTTGGTATAGATTCGGATAACTGAGCCTCCCAGCAACGGATCATCTGGTGTATCAGCGTGCCATTGCAAATGAATACAAAGAGGGTTTCGGTAAAGAACCGCGTACATCTTGTCCGAGAAATATACTTTGAAGCCAGTTTTTTCTTCGTACCAAGCAACGTCTCTTGCGATGTCAGCCGAAGGTAGCACCGGAATGATTGATAAGAAGTCGGTAGTCATACTGGCAAAAGATTATCTTTTTTAACGTGCGGCCTGTCGCCGGAGTGTACCCTTACGAACTGAAAGCCTGACCAACCGGGGCGTTCGCCTTGTCAGCCGAAACATGGAAATGGAAGCCTAAACTTACTCATGCGGGGCGTTCAACTTGTCGCACGCAACCCGGCAAGCACGCTTTTTTTTCTTGTTTGGCATCACTCAACGACCGCAGGGGTTGATGGTGATCGTAGCGAGCCTTTACATCCCTGCCCGGTTGGGCTGTTACTGTCCTTCGGGGGCGAGCAACTTGTCGGGCGACAAGCTGCCCACGCGGAGCGAAAAACCATTAAATGTCCTTTTCAAAATACAGATAAATATAAACAGAACCTTCAAAATTAATAGATGACGTAGACGTTAATCTGTAACTTTGTGAAGCGTATTCATCCAGCTTTGTCTGAATTCCTTCTTTGGACTTCTTCACGATGCGTTCTGAGTCAAACGTTATTTCCGAGTGGTAAATCAGGGCTTCAACTTTGTATTCTTTCATTGTTTTACGGGTTTGTTTTTCAGTACGTTTCCTCAACTCTTCCAACCGGGGCGTTTGGCCTGTCGACCGCAACCCGCCCCGCGAACATACTTGGACGGGCCACCCAACGCCAACAGGTGTTGATGGTGGGAAAGCTACTCAAAAAAACAAACGTGCCTGCATCTTTACACACCTGTTTGGTTGGGCTGAAAACGCTCCTTCGAAACGTGCTTCCTGTCACTGAGACGCTGGCACACGAATGCTTCTCAGGCTATCACCCAACGACATGAAGTGCTGATGGAGCCTATTGTGAGTTGCTGCAAGCGGAGCGGGATGTATCAAACCTTTCCACATTTTGCCGTGTCGGGCACTCCAACCTGCTCATCGACAAGCGATTCCTGTCCCTCAAAGCAACCGGGTAACAGAGCTAAAACTGGACTGATGTTCTGTTAGTAAAGTCTTTACCCTTGCTTTTATTGATTGCGAAATCTATTGTCATCCCCAAAACAAGGGCCACGAGTATGAACGATATCATCCCAAGCAAATAGGCCGCAAATGCCTTGAAATAGTTCGCCTTTCGGCGTTTATCATAGAATTGTCCGATTGCCCAACTGGCATAAAAAATAAACAGATAACTACCAGCCTGCATGAGTGGAGTCTTTGTCAGCTTTTCTAAAATGGCGAATACGGCTAAAACCAGCATCCCTATACCCATCACAAAACAGAGCGCAATGAGAATCTCAAAAAAATTGTAATCATATTTTCGAAAAAATAGCTTTAGCCAAAGGGCAATAAATGCACCCATCAACAGGTTGCCATACCCGTAATGGGATTGAATCCACTTAAAGATAATTCCGGTTATTGATGGGTTCTGTTCGCCAAATTTAACATAGCCATCTTCAATATGTAAAACACCACTGATGATTGAGTAGATAGCCGACGTGACAATGATGAAAATGATAGGCTTAACTAACCGATTTCGATCCTCGATAAAGAATCCCTTGATGGTTTGACCTGGTTTGAGTAGCAAGGCTTTCACCGTGTAGAGGATGCCGCGCTCAAAGTGCAATACATGCTCAATCTCATGGACAATGTAATGCCCGTTGATGCGTTTCAAGGTGGCTGGCTGCCCACAGCGTGAGCAAAAGTTCTCGTAAATTTTATTGCCACAGTTGCGGCAGTCAGATACCGTGTCAGTAAGGTATTGAGTAGAATAAGTGTCCATATTAAGTGAGCTAAGTAGGTACTGCGTAGTGGCAATATACACAAAAAAGGTCAGTCCTTTAATCAAGCGGTTGGGATTTAGCCCCTAAAATTAAGTACATTATATCGCAAGAACGTTAGACTTGCCAAGTGGGAAAAACCCGCTACAGGTACATTCTTTAAATCAAAATTAGACCGACGCGAAGTCCGCAACGTACTGTGCTACAAGTGATTCCTGTCAGCAGTAACGTAGGGCTACCGGCGTAGGCTCACAAACGGTTCGTAAAGATAGTTCACCTGCTATGGCCCCAAAGTTACCTGTCGCCTGGAACCTGCCCCGCAAACCAGACCTGTCCAACTGGGGCGTTTCCTGTATCAGTCGAAACCCGGAAATGGAAGCATAAAACTTAACCACGGCCTGCAACCTGTCGCACGAAACCCGCCCCATAAGCACTTTATGGACTGACCACCCAACGCCCATGACGGCCGATGGCGACGTTAGGAGCCTTTACGGCTTCAGGTTATTGGGTGCTACGTGAAATTCACTCGCCAAGCTCCCTGTATGTTTCGTTACATGGACCGACCAAGCCCAAACAGACGCGAAATTCAATATAACACCCTTACTTATGTCATCCGATGGACCCGCCAAACTTACCCGACTTACCCGTTAGTCAGATGGACGCTGACTCTCTCGCTACGCTGTCTTACATCTTCTGCGACAATATAGCGTTTGATCGCTTTGACCCGCTGTTACTTTACGGTAGGTATGCCTGCGCCGGAGCGCGTTAGGGAGTTTTGGGAGGAAATTGAAGATTTAGAATATTTTAAGTGACGCCTTATTTTCCTACACTATATCAGTATCCAACTCTCCAAACAAATCAAGCGGTATATCGTCAGTGACCATACAAGGAATTTCCAATTTTTCGGTAATCGGGAAGAATGTACGCCGATCAGCAGTTAAGATTACATCAAGGCGCTTAATTATACTGGCTGAAGCGGCTATTTTCAAATCATCAGATACCCACTGACGGGCATTCATTACATGATTTTCGCTTAACGTCTTTTCTAAACTTCTAATGAATTCATGTTTATGATTGTCGGGCAGAAAGTTGGCTAAAGATTGTTGTAGCCGATTTGCTATATTCCGACTGAAATCAACAAACACCACATTGGCCGTATTAAAAACTAATGAAATTTCCTGAGCCACATTTTCAGGTTTGGCTGTCTTTACCAATTCAGCTAACGTTACCGCCGACACGTAAAAAGCACATTTTGTATTACCCTCCTCATCTAATCCTCCAACGTAATTAATGAGTGCCTGAGTACTAATAATGCGTTTTTGAACAGACGGATTCCTTGCATGTCGTTCTGAATTTTGCAAATAGTCAATAATTACGGACGTATCTAAAAACACGTGTCTCCACTCTTTAATAGGCTTTGTTGGCTTCATTTTAAAGCATTAATCCGAGTTTTTTGACAAAAAAAACAACCCGTCGGGGTATTTTTGGCGCAACTCATCAGCGGCCTCTACAAATGTCTTTTTGCTTAACACTTCAAACTCTTCCAACGAAGCATGACTAACCACTCCCGTCTCATAATGAATTTTTTGGCGAACAGTTAGTACCAGCCGATCAGTCTTAAACGATTTGACAAGCTGCTTTTCCTGCTCATAGGTAACATCAATATCATACGGTGCATCACTCAAACGTATGGTAGCCTTACTGGTTAATGAGCGACCACCAATAGCGGTAACAACCCCATAAATGGTGCAAATCTCATAATAAAATTCAGTCTTTTTGGGTATAGTGATTGTGTCAATTTGTACGCGTTTGTCCGTATTTTTCGGATCATACCCTTGTACAAAGAATCGTTTCCCAAGCACATCTTTTAACTCTTGAGCGTACCGACGCTCATCAGCATTCATTCCTACAAACTCGTTGTGACTTATACGCTCGTGCAAATTAGCAATCCGGGCTTGGGCTGTGTAGCTGTTGGTACTAACTTGAACTGCATAAGAATTACCTATCACTTGACTTAAGACAACAGACTCATCATGAGCCAAATGCAAAGTTTTATGCAAAGATTGCAGTAGAGTGGCGATCTTATCTAAGGGTATGCCATTCCGGGCATTCAATGAATGCTGCTCGTCATCAAACCGGAGTACATAATCAAAGTCATTCATGAAATCGGCATCATTCCAGTGCAGCTTACAAGTGTGTAAAGTGCGTGTAAATATAAACGTTCCACGCGTAAGTTTGTTGAACTGAAACAACTATAGTGCCGGATCTTGCTACCGTTCAGTCTTCCACCATCGCCCGGCGTGTTTGTCGCCATCGGATAGGTTCTCGTGCCGGCCGTGCCCAAGATGAGCCGGGGGCTAAACAGCGTCAGATTCCCACGCCAACGTAAAACGGGCTTACGGTTCCCTGTATTCGGTGTCCGAAAGGACCGGCCAAGATGGAGAAGCGTAGCAGGACAGAGAAACACCCAGCATACATATGTACGCGGATTTGCGGAACTACTTATCTTCTAACGCTTGACTATTAGCCACTTGTAGTTCCGCAATTTGTTACGCTCAAACCTTTGCTTTATCTAATTAACAAATCAACACCTTTCGCCAGAAAATTACAATCTCACCAAAACGAATTGATTAAACGGTGAATGTCCCGTTTGCACTCTACCTCGCTACAGCAGCCGACAACCGGGTAGGCCGGATGCTCAATAAAGCGGTCGGATGCAAACGGAATAGCTGCCCGCTTGTCTTTACGTATGGACGAATCAAACGCGAACACACATGAACGAACAGGCAGTAGCAAAGGGATTAGGTTGGTTTAGCATCGGGTTAAGATTGGCCGAGGTACTGGCACCTGATCAATTGGGTAAGGCCCTCGGTTTGGAAAAGCGAACGGGACTTATCCGCTTTTACGGACTGCGCGAAATCGGCGCGGGCGTGGGTATTCTGGCGCAGGAACGGCCGAGCGCGGGCTGGCTTTGGGCACGCGTCGGGGGCGACGCGCTCGATTTGGCCACGCTCGCGGCCGCTTATCAGGTTACTCCCCAAAAACGCACGACCATCGGCGTTGCCATCGGTAGCGTATTAGCCGTTACGGTGCTGGACATCATCTGCGCGCAGCGGTTGGGCGCGTAGTCATCGCAAATGCAACCCCCGGTGCCGGGGGGGCCCGCGCCCCCCCGGGCCCGGGGGTTGGGGCCACCAAACACGTATAATAGCCTCCAC
>CAXUEB010000116.1:3006-4988 GCA_964249775.1 uncultured Spirosoma sp. | reverse complement strand
GGGGGCGCGCGCGCCGACTGACCGGGGGTTGTGCTCCAACAAACAAGGTAATTCGCCTACGGCTTGGCCTGAAACTGATCCAAGAACTGGTAGCGTTCGCGGTTTTGCTCGGCTTCGGCGCGGGTGTCGACGTCAATGCGGAGGTACTGAACGGGCTTGCCGGCGGTCATGACGGGCCAGTTGGGCAGACCCGAACCGTTTGGGTTGCCGGTCTTGATGAAGTTGGCGAAGTAGTTCTGCATCACCTCCGACACCTTGTAATCGTCCGGCGTCCAGGCGTAGACCTTGTTGGTGGCTAAGTTGCCCATCGCGTACTCAATTTCGGCCGAGTGCACGGCTCCTTTAGCGGGGGCAATTTTCATGGCCGTTGGGTTGTTACCCCGCACGACACCCCCGGCCAGACCCGGCTGCGCGTCGCCCATTTCGGGCGTCATGGCCGGGCGCGGGCGGGCGTATAAATACCGATAGACCGGCTTGCCGTTCCCCGTTTTGCTGTGCAGATCGCTCCACTTCCAGGTGCTGTAGCCAATGAACCGGTCGCCGGCGAGGTCGGTGGCGGCTTGTTCGATTTCCGCGTCGGTGGTGCCGGCGTACAATTTGAGCGCTTCGTCCGCCCGCTCACCGTACAATTTCTGCACCGCCTTCGTATAGTTTTCGGCCGTCGGCTTGTCCTGACCCATAACCATGCGGTAATTCATTTCTTCGGAATTCCAGCCAACCAGCAGGGGCACTTGCGCCTGCTCACCGGCCGCGAAAATAGCGCCGGGCGCTTTCGGGAAGAAATAACCGTCGACGGCCGACGAAAAGCGCGGAACGGCGGGGTTAGCCGTGGCTTCAAGCAGTTTTTCGGCCGGCATCGCGCGCAGGTCGGCCAGCGATTTAGCCCCGACTACTTCGGCAAATTTAACACCACTCTGTTCCGCGTCGGCCAGCGAGGTTGGCGGCAGCGTGCCCAGCAGGGAGCCGCTTTCGCCAATGGCCCCGGCCATCAGTCCCTTCGACAGGGGCGATGCCATCTGGGCGCTGACCGAGATCGACCCCGCCGATTCACCCGCAATGGTTACCCGCTTTGGATCACCGCCGAAGGCCGCAATATTTTGCTGCACCCAGCGCAGGGCCGCGCTTTGGTCTAAGTAGCCGTAGTTACCCGATGCCCGATTGGGCGATTCTTTGGTCAGTTCGGGATGCGCCATAAAGCCGAACGGTCCCAGCCGGTAGTTCACCGTCAGGGTCACGATGCCTTTGCGGGCCATGTTTTCGCCGTCGTAGCGCGGTTCGGAGCCGTCGCCCGCGATGAAACCACCCCCGTAAAAATACACCAGTACCGGCAGCCGTTCGTTGGCGGATTTGGCGGGCGTCCACACGTTCAGGTACAGGCAATCCTCGCTCATGCCATCGGAGCGAAAGTTCATGTCGCCGAACACCGCCCGCTGCATGGCCCGCGGCCCGAACTTGGTCGCGGAACGGACGTTCGTCCAGTTTTTGACCGGCTGGGGTTCTTTCCACCGCAGGTCGCCGACGGGCGGTTGGGCAAAGGGAATCCCTTTGAACGAGCGTAAACCGCCCGCTTCGGCCGTGCCCTCGACTGTGCCGTTGGCAGTTTTAACGCGTGGGGCGGCCGTAGATTGCGCGTTGAGTTGGGCAACAACCGCCAAGGTTAGCTGAACGGTCAGTACCGAAAGGGTAAGCAAGGGTTTCATAGAATGTCGGTGTAATTTTTGACAACAATAAGGTGCAATCGCCGAAAATTTAACGTCTTCGGCGAAAAAGAAGGCGATAAGAAACCCGAAGGACCGTATCGGTTGGATTTAGGTTGTTGAATTGACCGATTAACAACACCCGCGCGGGTTGACGGGTTTGTTGGTTAAACAGACCCCAAAACCAATGATTCGACGGGATTCGCAAACCGAATACATCGTCACGCAGGACGCTTACCGCGTGGCTTACGACAGCCTGCCCCCCAGTGGTACGCCCGACCAAAC
>CAXUEB010000116.1:0-2996 GCA_964249775.1 uncultured Spirosoma sp. | reverse complement strand
CCCATGCGGGCCAAAGAATACCGGCTCAACGTCAGCAACACCATCAACGCCGGCAAGTGGGTGATGTGGGCCGTCGTTGACGAGCCGTTCGCGTTTACGTGGGTCGACGGGGTTTGGATGCCACCGGCGAATTTAGTCGTGCGCAAAGAATAATTCGGTTTTGTAAGCGGGCGAGTTAATTCGCCTGCTTACAAAACGGCTGATTCATTTCTGACGGGCTTCGGCTACTTTCTGCTGGGTAGGAATCACCGCTACGTCGCGTTCGCGCTCGGTCTGCTCGACGTAGACGGCGTAATCCGCCGGCTCGATTCGAATGCCGAAATGATTCGCGTAGGCTTGGGTGAATTCGGCTCCGAAGTACAAAATGGCCGACGTATAATAAATCCACACCAGAATGACGATTAGCGAACCGGCCGCGCCGTAGGTTGAACTGGTGCCGGTTGTTTCGACGTAAACGCCAATCACGTAGCGGCCCAGCATAAACAGCAATGCCGTAAAAAAAGCACCCCAGCGCACGTCCCTCCAGGCAATCTTGGCGTCGGGCAGAACTTTGAAAATAATAGCAAACAGCGCCGTGACGACGGCCGTACTGATGAGAAAATTGAAACTGCTGATAATCAAAACGCTCAGGCCGGGTAGGTAGCGGCTCAAACGATCGCTCATGGCCAGCACCAACCCGTTGACAATGAGTGACACCAACAAGAGAAACCCTAAGCTAATCACTAACGACGACGAAAGTAGCCGGTCTTTGAGCAATTTGAGCCAGCCCCGTTTGGGCTTTGGTTTGACTCGCCAGATCATATTAACCGAATCTTGAATCTCCACGAAAATGGTTGTCGCGCCCACCACCAGCGTAGCGATACCAATCACCAAGGCGGTGTTGGTCTTGCCCGACAACCCAACGTTTTTAATCATCTCCTGAATTTGCCGGGCCGCATCATTGCCAACAATGCCGTTAATCTGCCCAAAAATCTGCCCGTGAATGGCCTCTTCACCCAGAAACAACCCAAGCAACGAGATGACCAGCACCAGCAGTGGAGCCAGTGAAAAAACGGTGTAGTAGGCTAAGGCCGCGCTCAGTTTAAGGCAGCGGTCGTCGATGAAGCCGTTGTAGGAGTCGCGCAGCACGACCCACGTGTTGCTTAGGAACGTAGTTACAATTTTACTGGTCATCGTGTTGGTGAATGCGCATGGGTGCTCACAAGGGGTCTGCCATTGGTTGCTCCGACAAAACTACCAACAAATTGACCAACTGTTAACGAGTGCGGGTTGGCAACTGCAAGACTTAAACTAACTCGCTCTCACTGCCCACGACGGCGTCGCTGTGTGCGAATAGCCAACCAATGCGGGGCCGGCTGACTACGCCTTGTTGGTGGGGGGTAAGCGGCTGGGCGTCATGGAAGCCAAAAAGCAGGGCGTCGGAACACAAAACGCGTTGGAACAAGCCAAACGCTACGTTCGGAGTCCGGCACCGAGGGTAGGACAGTGGGAAAGGTCACTGTTTACATCACCGTTTATCGCCACTCATCAAGACTCGCGTCGTGCCGCGAATGATTAGCTCGGTAGGCAGCACAATCGTTTCCGCCGGAACCGCTTCGCCATCGCCCGCCAGTTGGTTTAACAGGAGTTGGGCGGCTTGTTGGCCAATAACACGCACCGGTTGCGACACCGTGGTCAGGCCGGGTTCAATTAGTTCGGAGAGCGGATCATTGCTGAAGCCAATTACCGCCATATCCGTTGGAATGCTCAGCCCTCTGGCCTTAATTACTTTCAGGGCTTCCAATGCCGTTGGGTCGTTGATGGCAAATAGAGCGTCGGGTGGATAGGGCAAGTTGAGCAGATGATTCACGTAGATCTTGGCTTTTTCAAGCGTCAGGTCGTACGAAATTATTAGTTCAGAGTCGAGCGGCACGTTGTGATGGGTCAGCGCGTCGCGGTAGCCGTTTAGCCGACTCCGGCTGTTTTGCAGCGAATCAGGTCCGGCTAAATGGGCAATGCGCCGTTTGCCGGTTTCGATCAGGTGTTTGACGGCCCGGTACGCGCCCTGGTAATCATCGACCATTACCTTGGAAACGGCCATTTCTTCACAAACGCGATTAAAGAAAACAACCGGCGTGCCAGTGCGCTCGAACGCCCGAATGTGATCGAAATTCCGGGTTTCTTTCGTGTGTGATACCAGAATGCCATCAACCCGGCTGGCTTGTAACGCCTTCGCATTGGCCACTTCCGTAACGTAGGTCTCGTTGGAATGACAGATAACGACGTTGTAACCGGCCTCGGTCAAGATTTCCTGCGCCCCAATAATCACTTTGGGAAAGAAAGAGCTGACGAATTCAGGCACCATGATACCGACCATGCGCGTCTGGCTCGTCAGCAACGAAATGGCTAATTGATTACGCTGATAATTAAGCTGCTCGGCCAGTTCAAGCACGCGCCGGCGCGTATCGGGGTTGACTTGCGGATGCCCAGTTAGCGCCCGTGACACGGTAGATTTTGATAAATCCAACTGCCGCGCGATGTCGATAATTGTTGTCTGGTGTGATCGCATAGAATTTGTATTTTTTCAATAAATAAGCTTTTAGGCGTATTTACGCTAATTAGTCGGTTCTGCTTTGCCGGGAAGGTTCCCAATAAAGGTTGGGAACCTTCCCGGCAAAATAGTTAAAATATATCTTGCAAAAACACCTGGTAGACGATAAGTTTAGAGAGAATTGGCTTCCAACTGCTCTGTTACCGCTAATACATATCGTTGAGTGGTAGGATAAGTAATAAGCTAACACCAGCCGAATTTTCCTTCTGTATTTAACTATTCCAAGAAAACCTTTATGAAACTATTAGTACGTTATCTCCTGCTGGGTGGACTATTTGTGCTCCTGATGGGAACAGGGCTGATGGCGCAGACGCGATCCATCAATGGGCAAATTAACGGACCGGACGGCAACGCACTGCCCGGCGTAAGCGTGGTGCTGAAAGGTACCCAGCGCGGTACAACGACG
>CAXUEB010000115.1:13622-16115 GCA_964249775.1 uncultured Spirosoma sp. | reverse complement strand
GGTATAATGCGGCCGAACACGTGAAACAGGGGACCGCCGAACGGTTTGGGTTTATTACGACTAACAGCCTGAAACAGACGTTTAACCGGCGTGTGATGCAGCCGTTTTTAGAAGGTGATACGCCTGCGTTAGCATTGAAATTTGCCATACCCGATCATCCGTGGGTTGAAAGTGCAGACGGCGCGGCTGTAACTATTGCTATGACTGTTGCGGAAAAAATTACGTCTTCACGTTCAGGGGTAAATCTATCAGGGCTGTTACTAACTGTAAAAACTGCCATTGTACCGGTAGATGATGAAGCCGCAGAACTCACTTTTGAGGTCGAAGAGGGAAGGATATTGCCTAACCTAACAATTGGTGCGGAGTTAGATTCTGCGCTACCACTAAAGGCAAACGAAGGCGTATCCAGCCCCGGAGTCAAATTACATGGACAAGGTTTTGTAGTTACTTTAGAAAAGGCTAAACAGTTAGGTTTAGGAACAGAAGTTGGACTTGATAAGTACATCCGTCTGTATTACAACGGCAAAGATTTTACAGAGCGTAATCGTGGTTTGTATGTGATTGATCTGTTTGGATTGACAGCCCAACAAACATTAAAATCATACCCAGCAGTCTACCAGCATGTTGTAGAGACAGTCAAACCGGAACGAGATCAGAATAATAGAGCTACATATCGAAATAGCTGGTGGGTTTTTGGTGAACCACGCCAAGATATACGGCCCGCACTACGCAGCCTTGAACGTTATATTGCTACTGTAGTGACGGCTAAGCATCGGGTGTTCCAGTTTTTGAGCAGCAACGTTCTGGCTGAAGATGGAATCATTATCGTAGCATCTAATGACTCTTACCATTTAGGAGTATTATCAAGCCGGATTCACATTGTTTGGGCGTTGGCAACCGGGGCGGATTTAGGCGGTAACACACCACGTTATCGTAAATCCCGCTGTTTTGACCCGTTTCCCTTCCCTGACGCGACACCTCAACAGCAAGATCGTATTCGTGAACTGGCTGAACAGTTGGACGCACACCGCAAGCGCCAACAGGCCGCACACCCGACCCTGACCCTAACCGACCTCTACAACGTAGTGGAGAAATTGCGGGCGGGCGAATCGCTCAGCGCAAAAGAACAAACCACAAACCAACAGGGATTGGCGTCGGTGGTGCTCAGTCTGCATCGACAGATCGACGCGGCCGTTGCCGATGCCTACGGCTGGCCGCACAACTTAACCGACGGCGAAATTCTAACCCGCCTTGTCCGGCTCAACCACGAACGAGCCGCCGAAGAAGCGGCCGGACAAATCCGCTATCTGCGGCCGTCGTACCAAGCCCCCGGCCGGAACGCCGGACCGCAACAGCAATTAGGTATCGACTTACCAACTACGGCCCCCGCAACAACTGCGGCCGTTGCTGAGGTTAGTCAGCAGGAATGGCCGAAAGAGTTGGCCCAACAAATGCAGGCCGTTCGGGATGCCGTTCAGCAGGCGGGCGTTCCGTTAAATGCTAAACAGGTTGCCGCCTTTTTCCAGCGCACCAACGCCGGGAAAGTGCAGCCGTTATTGGATACATTGGCCGCGTTAGCCTTATTGCGCCAAACCCCCGATGGGGCCTATGCTATGTAAATTGGCCTACAAACTTACTTCGTAGAGTGTACCCCGCGAATGATCGAGCGCGGTCTATAGCGTGTCTCGTGCGGACTACAGGGTACGCAAATGATAACAATTGCTAACAGGTATACCCCCTACTGACACTGATTACGGTGTAATTTGGTCAGGCGTTAATCGAATTACCTTTGGGACGGTTGGCGTCACTATTTATCACGGAGTACACATGAGTACCCCCAATAAATCGTCAATGTGCTATAATCGTATTTCGTAGGGTGTTCCTTTCCAGTAGTCGAGTAGGGCGCGTTCTGCATCGGTTAAACGAATCGGTAGGTCAGGAAAAAAACTGTTTTTTCGCTCCTCAATAAGTCGATTTATCTTACGCCGTAGGTTGTTGCGCGGGTTACTATCTCTGTTCCTGATGTTGTGAGCTACGCGGCTGTACTGTTCCTCTTTTGAGCCTTTGGCGTACTGTCTGTGCTGGTTGTCGAGCGTCATCATTAGGTCGTCATCACTACGTAGCATTGTGGCCGATACGAACCGACGACCCGGCGCGGACGGCAGCGACACACCCGTTACCGAACAGACATTTTTTTTCTGTGTGTCTGATTTACGGGCGTTGTTACCGGGTCTGTTAGTGGCATAGTCTACCCCGGACTCGCTTAGTTTATGCCTGCTATCAGGTGCGGGTGAATCCGACAAACCACCCGACTTTTTAACTATTTTATTGCCGTTATCGAGGTTAGGGGCTGGTGTATTCACGCTACAATTTACGGCTATACTTGAACGCGTAAAACGTTGCACTCCCCCCGACCGTAAAACGTCGCATTCCCCGGCCGGTTCGCCTGTGCGGTGGATTTGCCCCCGGCGTAAAACGTCGCTATTTGTACTC
>CAXUEB010000115.1:3523-13612 GCA_964249775.1 uncultured Spirosoma sp. | reverse complement strand
CAGTAAGCCGTGCCACTTGTCAGCAATCAGACCCCGCAGCAACGGCCGTAGTAACGTATTGGGATGCACGGCGCGGGTTGTCAGTTTGTCGTACTGATTACGTAGTCGGTTGCGTTGCGACCGGTCGAGTACAGCCCATGTATTCGGGTCTTGCGCCCGTAGTGCCGTTTCCCGTTCGGCGGGTTTTAGTTGGGCGAGGGCGAGCGGTTCGGCAATGATACACCGGTCAAAAGTTGTTAGCAGTTGTTTACCCAATTGGTCGAGCCGGTCCGCGTCTATTAGATTGGCTAAGGTTGCTACAACAGCCGGTTTACGCGGCTGGTTGATTGTCTTCATTCGTACCGCCTTCACTTCAAACCGTAACATCGGCTCCGGCCGGTCGTATTGTGTTCCTTTGTCATACGCCTTTATATAAAAATCAGCGGTTTCAGCTTCGATGAAGTAGCCGCGCCCGTCGATGCTCTTTTCGTTAAACTTGTGCGTTTTGTAGGTCAGCAGCCGCCGTAAAACGTCGCCTGCGTTGAGGTGGGGCGGTAAAGTGACATTAACGCCATACTCCAGGTTATGTACCGTAACGGCTTCGGGGTCGAAACTAAACAGCCGCGTTAGTTCGTGTATGGTATCATACAGATCGAGCCGTCCAAAATCGTTCCAGTTCTGCGAACCGGTCCCGTTCAGGGCGTCATTCCAGAACTTATGTAAACTGCCCTCGACCTCCACAAAACCGGACGGGTAAGTTTTGAACGTCAGGTTGTGAAACGTGGCTATAACCCCTACTTTCTGTCTGGCCTTATCCAATAGGTCCGTAAATGTCAGCCGGTCGTTTGACAGCAGACGCTGGGCAAACGCCGAATCGTTCGCCCGTAGTTTAACGAAATCAATCATAACGCAAAGGCGAAAGGAGAGGAGATCCCGGCCCGAACGGACCAAGGGCGGCAGATCGTGAACCGGTCAGCCGTTGGTACGTGCTGCGCGGTCGTCACGCGTCCTTTGCGGTCTTGAATCGGCGCGATTCTTTTAGGGCGGCCAATACGTCGGCGCGTCGGTAGAGGACGCGGCCGTTAATTTTGAGCGGAACCAGTACGGCCGGGCGGTCGTCGGTATCTTTTGCCCAATCGTGAAGGGTTGTTAACGAAACCTGCAACCATTCGGCCGCCTGTTTACGGGTCAGCCATTCGGGGAGGTCGGAACCTTCCGGCGCGGGTGGGGTGTAGTTGGCCAATTCAGAGCGAACGGCCTTTTGGACTAATTCGCCCAACTGATCGGGCGTCAAGTTGATTTGTATTACTTGCTGAAACATGGCATTACTTGGTTCGTAATGCCACGAAGTTGGCGTTAATTAACTGTGTAGGACGATGCAGTAGGAAAACTGATTCCTACTGTTGAGCAGTACCGAATAAAGTTAAGTCAAGTCAAATCAACGCCGTTGTTACGTAAAAACTGATTTACTCGGCCCCGGTCGTATTCGGTGTTCCAGTTTAGTTTTTCGTTCCCCTTACTGGTTTCGGGATTTAACATATTTTCTGTATCATCAACACTACGATTCAGTAATTCGCCAAGAATAATTCCCTTTTGTTTAGGCTTCAGATTAATTAGTAAAGGGTGTTGGTACAGCCCTAATAATTCAACTAAAATCATTTGCTGTTTATGCGTTAGGTGCTCTTTCTTCCTGGTCTTCTTCCCGGCTGGTTTTGCTGGCTCCGGCTCTTGATCGTTTGAGGTCACCAATACATCCAATTCGCTAACTGGCAGTATTTTATGAATATTAGAAGTAGGTATAACAGACCTAATAGCATACCTTATGTGCTTAGCACTGTTAAATAAGGTTGAGCCGTATATACCCCCCGGTGCGAGTTTTGACAAAGTACGTAAGGCATTATTCGTATCGTTTTCTTTTGTTGCGTCATCACGAACGTCCATGTAATCAACACTATGGCGGACTTTGATAAAGTTATTATATACCTCTTGATTGGCCATATACTTCTCAATTTCATCAATACACCCTCCTAAATTAACGTATATATTTTTGATTAGCCCATAATACAGTTCGTCGTGCTGTTCTCTATTGGAGGATAGTAATTTCGCTCTTATTTCATTTTGCAAAGTTTTATTCTGCATAGCTTCCCAACTGATTTGGCATATCTTATCAGTTAGTGCTTCTAATTCGTTGAAAACGTGGTCAAAGCACCAATCAGAAATTCTACCATCATATATAATTTCTATGTGTTGGTCGCATACTGTAATTAAACCGCGTAGACGCATACAACACACGGACGCGTAACGATCCAATGCATAAAGTAAAGATTCTGTCTGTTTTTGCTCAGTTGAAGTTATTGGTTGGAGTTGGTTAGTACTCATACTTGGTTTGGTCAGGATTGAGAAACAGCCCCGGCGTGGTAGTCAGCCGGTCGTCAGATTGGGCGAAACAATAGGTTTTACTAAGTCGTCAGACCCAAAATGTAAAGTTTTGACAAGTTGTGAGACCCGAGAAGTAAACTTTTGTCAAGTCGCAGTATGCGTTAGGGCGTGGTCAGGTCATCGGGTTCCGTTGGTGCATACCCTAATTGTATAAGCAACTTGTTTACCAACGCCTTTACCCGGTCGTCTACGAGGTTCAGAGCAATTGTTATTACGACGGGTTTTCTGTCCCGGTCGTAGATAATACCTACGCCGTTCATGCCGCGTTTTCTAAATCACTGTAATGCAGCATGACGCGTCCTAAATCAACCGCCCGTATTTCATCAGCGTTGAGCGTTTCGACGGCTATCGTATCGCCATTAGCGTTGATAAACTCCACTTCGTACAGATCGCCAGTTCCGTATACGTGAACGACCGTACCCACGTTACCCCGGTGTAATCCAAAGATCGGACGATCAATCACCAAGGCTACCAAATCAAGTTCCTGTATCATGTTAGGGCGTAGTCAGAGATCGGCTAACCGTTGTAGCAAGTCGCGGTGTAAGGCGTCGGGTATGTAGCCAATGGCTCTATCAATGTCAAGCGCTGGTATAGCAATTAAAGTAGATAACCGACCGACCGACGCTACCCGTAGCCGGTTGTTAGTGTCAGGTTGTAGTACCTCATCGAATCCCGATATGGTTTGCCGTAGCTTTGAGGAAATGCCACACACTAAATAATCACCGTAGCCAGGCAACTGACGTAACAGCAGAACGGGACGCGGTTTGTACGCCCCATCTGATTGTTGAATCGACGCAATCGCTATATCTCCCTCCTGCATGGTTAGTTACGGGTGGTATAGGCTGGTACGTCTGAGTAGTCCGGTTCATCGTCACCATAGGCCCGGTTCAGGGACGCATGAGCAGCGGACCGCCAGTCGGCGCGTTCCTGTTGCTCTGTCTGATTGTTCAGTCGGTCGAGCAACCCCGTAATCAACGGGCTAACGTCGAGGTCGAGGTTATGCAGATCAATCGTTAGCACGGCCGGTTCGCCGTTAGGGTCGTTGATTACGTGTATGCCTTGCATGGCTATTAATTTGATAGTTTGATGTCAGGCTACTTTAAACAGGTCGCGCCCCACTCGTTCTACGGGTTGCGTACCGACTGTTGACAAGCCCGAAAAGTGCGGATGTGCCAGCAACAGCCGAGCGTTCTGTTCGCCGGTTACTTTGATGTACTTCATAAATTGAGATTCCGATTTGTGGCCGGTAATCTTCATAATCGAGATCGTTGGTACACCCGCCAGAAATGCGTTTGTAGCGAACGAACGGCGGGCGGTGTGTGTCGTTAGCAATTCCCACGTTTGAGCCGCCAGCGTCGAACGTATGCCCCCCTGAGTGCGTGTCCGTTCGACCGGCCCGTTCAGGCCCGCCCGTTGGCCTAACTCTTTGAGGTATTCGTTAAACTTCTGGTTCGACATCGTGCGGGGCGGTACACCGTCGTACTTGTCGAGAATGGCCAGGACATTCGGGTTTAAGGGTATGGCAACCCGCGCCCCGGTCTTTTGCGTCGTCACGTTCAAAATCCGGCCCCCATACGCAATGTTGAGCGGCCGTAACTCGGAGTAGTCCGAAAACCGTAGGCCGGTGTAACAGCCAATCAGAAACAAGTCACGAACCCGGTCGAGCCGGGCGTCATTCGTCAGGTTGAGATTGAACAGGTTTTGCAGTTCGTCGTCACTCAGATAAATCGTGTCGACCTCCTCCTCAATCTTGCGAAAGTCCCGGTGCTGAAAGTCGGTGCATTGGTGCAACCCGTCGCGGTGGGCCTGTTTCAGCAGCATCTTTACGCCGTTCAGAACCGCCCCAACATAGTTGAGCGAAAGACCTTGTGCAGTCAGGTATTTTTTGAAAGTGTTATAAAAGTCGAGTGTAAAGGCGTCGAAGTTGATCGGGTGGCCGGTCGTCCGCTGAAAGTCAATCAAGGTTGACCGGTACTTCATGAAGTTTTTGAGCGTACCGTCGGCAAACCGGGCGTTTTTTGCGTTCAGGCGTCGGCCGGCCTTTGCGTCCCCAAAAAATCGAATGATGTACTCCGTAAACGTTTCGGTAGCCTTAGCCTGAACCGGTTCGGGTTTAGCGGCTCTGACGCGTCCTAACTCCTTGTCGAGGTGTTGTTTGAGCAGCGCCTTGTCAATGGCTGACCCGGCCAAGTGAATAGACGCCAGCACACGAACGAGCGCGGCCCGGTGCCGGTCGAGGTGGGCGTTGATGGTTTCGTGAGCCTGACGAACGGGGCGGGCCTTCTGATTGACGTGAGCGCGTTGGTTAGTGGCGTCCCACTGGTACGGCTCAATAAACTGGCCGGTTGAATAAACGAATCGGTGGTTGTCGTACCGATAGACAAGCGAAATCAGTGTCGAATCGGTAGAGCGGGAATCTTTCAGCAGGAATTTTACATCCTTAGCGAGCGCGGTTTGCATAATCTGTAACTTGGTTTGGTCACTACCAAGTTACGAACTATTTCAATCCAGTTGACGGATTGGTTGACGGTTTTACTTTATTTTATCGTATTCTTTCTGATAAAGTGCAATAAAGCAAAAAGGCTAATCAGTTGATTTCGAGTGTTTTTAGCTCTAATCCTGATTAGCCTTTATTGTTAAAATGTGATCCGGCTGGGATTCGAACCCAGGACCCATACATTAAAAGTGTATTGCTCTACCAGCTGAGCTACCAGATCATCGACCCTCTCAACAACGTCGTTGTCGTTTGGGAATGCAAAAGTAGGGGTGTAGCGTTAGAAACGCAATAGAACGTTCAAAAAAAAGTTAGTTGTCCAACCAATTTAACGGCTTCGGCGGCTTCCCGAACGTCGTGAACGCGCAGAATACGCGCACCTTTTAACAACGCCACGGTGTTCAGAACGGTTGTGCCGTTGAGCGCCTGATCGGCGGTGAGGTTCAGCGTTTTCCAGATGGTTGTTTTGCGCGAAAGCCCGACCAGCAACGGCTCGTCAAACTGACCAAACGCTTCCAGCTTGCCCAGCAAGTCAAAATTTTGGGCGGGCGTCTTGGCGAACCCAAAACCGGGGTCTAAAATAACGTCCTTTGGGCCCAGCGCCCGCAACTCGGCCAGCCGGCCGGTTAGTTCGTCGATTACTTCGGTTATCACGTTGTCGTACGTAGCCAGCGATTGCATGGTCTGGGGCGTGCCGCGCAGGTGCATGAGTATGTAAGGCACGTTCAACTTCGCAACGGTTTCGAACATGGCCGGGTCGAGCGTACCGCCCGCTACGTCGTTGACCAAATGCGCCCCGGCGTCGACGGCCTGCCGCGCCACCGACGCCCGAAACGTATCGACCGAAAGCAGGGCGTCGGGAAAACGGGCGACGAGGGTCTCAATCACGGGCAGAACCCGGTCGGCTTCCTCAGTGGGACTGACCTCGGCCGCACCGGGGCGGGTTGAGTAGCCGCCAACGTCGAGGAACGTAGCGCCTTCGGCGAGCATCCGGCCCGCCGTCGCGATCACCTTCTCCGGGGCAATGCGGCTGCCGGCGTAGAACGAATCGGGCGTCACGTTGAGAATGCCCATCACGGCGGGTCGATCCAACGAGATAAGTCGTCCCCGGCAGTTCAGCGTTTTCTTGATCATTCGGCTCAAAAATAAGGGGTAGCGCCAACAATCGGTTCGTCAACCCATGCCGGATAAATCGTTGCCTTTGGCAAAGCCGACCGTATGCCGGTAGCGTTGGGGCGAAACGCCCGTGTGCTTCTTAAAAAAAGCGACTGAAATAATACGCGTCGCTGTAGCCGAGGTAGTGAGCGATTACGTTGATGGACTTTGCGGTAAGGTATAATTCCCGCTTGGCTTCGATTAGGATGCGCTGGGCAATCAGGTCGGAGAGGGTTGTGTTGAAATGCGTTTTGACCAATTTACCCAATGTTTTAGGCGATAGATGCACCAGCCGGGCGTAATCGGCCGGGCTGTGTTGATGCCGGTACGACCGCTCGATGTGGCCTCTGAGGTCAACAATCGGCATGGGCAGGTCGTTGGTCGGCACCGACAGGGCTTCCTGTTCGGCTTTCAAGCGCAGGGCCTGGATCAGGTAGATTTTGAGGTAAGCGACCAGCATCTCGTATTGGGCCAGTCCTGGTTTAATGAGTTCATCCCGCATGTGCCGGAGCGTTATGTCCAGGATCGCATCGTCTTGTAAGGCAAAAAAAGAAAGTCTATAAGCCGTATGAAACAACGCGCCTTTTGTCAAGCCGGATGGCGTACCAGGTTGCGGTATCCGGCTCGGCTACGGCCAGCGGCAGCGCGTTCGTCAGAAAATCAGCCCCGGCTTGTTCTTTGCCGGGTTTGGCTATAATGTGGGCCAGTAGGCCTACTTTTTTGTCCATGACTTGTTTTACGTTAACGTGCAGACAAAATTACGCGCCGTCCGACCGGCCGACCATAGCTGCAAGCCGCAATACAATGGGTACTTTTCCCGATGCCCCCGCCGGTTTTGGAAAGGGAACGGCTTTTGCTTATTTACTCGTAGTTACCGGTTCTACTTGTAGCTTTGCTGGCTAAAACAAATCATTGGTTTGGGCGTGTAGGGGCCTGTCCACACTGTAACTCAGTTATTCGACCAGCCCCGTCAATTGTTAACCTTATGAACACCGAAACCCAATATCGGCACGTTATTCGGCGCTGTAAGGATTTATTCTTAAAAAAGAATCAGGATTACGGCACGGCCTGGCGAATTCTGCGCCTGCCGAGCATCACCGACCAGATTTACATCAAAGCCCAGCGCATCCGAACGTTGCAGGAAACCCGCGTAAGCAAAGTTGGCGAGGGTATTGAGCCGGAGTTTGTGGGCATCATCAATTACTGCGTGATGGCGCTCATTCAGTTGCAGTTGGTGAACGACCGGCGCACGGAGATTCCCACCGACGAACTCGAACAATTGTACGACGCGCAGGTTGGCCGGGTGATGGATCTGCTGTTCGCCAAGAACCACGACTACGGCGAAGCTTGGCGCGAGATGCGCGTGAGTTCCATGACCGACATTATCCTGATGAAACTCCTGCGTACCAAACAAATTGAAGACAACCAAGGGAACACGCTTGTTTCGGAAGGCGTTGACGCTAATTATATGGATATGATAAATTACGCCGTTTTTTGTTTAATTAAGCTCCAGTACGCCGAGGTTCCATCGGCGTCGCTCAGAACTGAATAATAGTCCAGGCGGACAGAATGTCCGCGCCACCCGCATGAATACAACCGTCACTCAACCAAAAATCAAAACCGGCACTCCGCCTATGCTCATTGCGGCCCGCATCGCCCGTTTTCTGGTCGGAGCCGTCTTTATCTTTTCGGGCCTGATTAAGCTCAACGACCCGGTCGGGACGCAGATTAAGTTTGAAGAATACTTCGAGGTCTTTGCGCAGGACGTGCCCCTGTTGCACGACTTTTTTATGGCGCTGGTGCCGTTCACGCTGGTAATGTCGGTGCTGTTCTGCGCGGCCGAGATCATCCTGGGCGTGGCGCTGCTGGTTTCCTACAAACCCAAAGTCATTACCTGGCTGCTGTTTTTCTTAGTTACCTTTTTTACGTTTTTAACGTTCTATTCTGCCCACTTCAACCGCGTCACGGACTGCGGTTGTTTCGGCGATGCCATCAAACTCCGGCCCTGGACCTCGTTCGGCAAAGACGTGGTGCTGATGGTGCTGATCTTATTCATCATTGGCCACCGCAACCGCATCAAGCCCCGCAATACGGGTTGGCTCGTGGGCCTAACAACGGTGCTGACGCTGGGACTGGGCGTTTACGCCGTGCAGTTTTTGCCCCCGCTCGATTTGCTGCCTTACGCCGTGGGCAAGAGTATTCCGGCGCAGATGAAACCGTCTGAACCGTTCCGCTACAAGTACATCATGGAAAGGGGTGGCAAAACCGAGGAGTTTGAGCAGTACCCGACTGACCCCAGTTACAAGTTTAAAGAGATGGTTCTGCTCAACGAAAGTGCCAAGCCGAAAATCACCGACTACCGCGTCTGGAACGACGAAGGTGACTATACGCAGCAGACGTTTGAAGGCAACAAACTTTTCGTCATTGTCAAGAACACGACCGACTTGGACGCGGGCAGCCTTCCCGCCATTCGCGCCCTGATCGAAGGACTGCGGGGTGCTAACGTCACGCCCTACATCCTGACTTCCGTCAGCGACAATCAGATTCGGGCGTTCCGCAACGAGTTTCAGCTAACCAACGTGCCGTACTACAAAGTGGACGCGACCGTGCTAAAAACCATTATGCGGGCAAACCCCGGCACATGGCTCCTGAAAGACGGCGTCGTGCGGGGCAAATGGCATTACAACCGCACCCCGGACGCGGCTGAGGTGATTTCTTTAAGTAAATAGGAGCGACTCACTCTTGACTCCTTACCTTGAAAAACATCTTCCTCGTCGGTATGCCTTCCTCGGGCAAGAGTACGCTGGGCAAGCGCATGGCCGACGCGCTCCACTACCGGTTTGTTGATACCGACCGGCTGATTGTCCGCGAGGAAGGTCGTTCCATTGCTGACCTGTTTGCCCGGTCTGGCGAAACTTATTTTCGCGAGGCCGAACGGCGCGTGTTGCGCACGATCCGTCCGGGTGGTAGTTTGGTCGTGGCGACGGGGGGCGGGATGCCTTGCTTCAACGACAACATGACCTACATCAACGCGACGGGCGTATCGGTGTTTCTGGATGTACCCGTTGAGACGCTCTACCGGCGGATGCTGGCTCACGCGCAGGAAGATCGCCCGCTGTACAGTCCCAACGACCCGGCACTGCTCCAGGGTTTGCAGCAACGCTACGCAGCCCGACTGCCGTTTTACCGGCAGGCCCACCTAACCGTAGCGGGCGAAACCGACGAAGAAGAAGTGATGCGTCAGGTTGGGGAGTGGTTGTGAAAAAAGGTAAGGTGTAGAGTGTAAGTTCCGCTAAACAACGGTTTACTCACACCCTACACCCCACCCCTTCTTAGAAAAACACCCCGAGTGATAACGTCAAATTCGTGTTGCGGTTGGTCAGCAAACCGGAACCGTAATCGCGCGGGTCGTTGAGCGTGTAGGGCGTGTAAGCTGATTTGAAACCCGTAACCGCCCCGGCGAGGTCGGCGAAGAACCGTTCGTTACGGACGCCCAAGCCACCCGTAAACAACAGCCGCTGGCGATCGGCCGCCGTCAGGCCGTCCAGGTTTTGTTTGTAAGCGCTGGGCAGATAAGCTACCCCGGCGCGGGCGCGGAATAGTCCGGCCCGGAACTCGCCCCCGACCCGAACGTTGATAACATTGTTGTATGTCCGCTGAATCTCGTCGCGGTTCTCCTGGCGGAAGGCTTGATTATCGGCGGCATTCTGGCTGTAGCTCGTGTTGACGTTCATGCCCGAGTAACCAACGTACTCGACCGTACCGGTCAGAAAACCGCTCCGGCCGAATAGGTACGTCAAACCACCCGACGCCCGCAGCGGGCTGGTCAAGCGAAAATCAAAATCGTTCGGGTCTACGTCTACCGTGGTCGACCCCAACTCTACTTCAATCGGATTGCCTTGATCGTCAAACGACGGGAACCTACCAACCGGATCAACCGAGAGCGTCTGGTTGAACGTTTCGGTCAGTGACGTAAACGTGGGCGTCGTCAGAGTCGCGCCGATATGAATGTTTTGCGTCGG
>CAXUEB010000115.1:965-3513 GCA_964249775.1 uncultured Spirosoma sp. | reverse complement strand
TTTACGACGAGTTTTCGTCAAAACCATGGTAGAACTGACCGCCGAGAAACGACTCGGAATAGACTTGGTTAAAATCAAATCGGGTGCGGCTGAACGCCAGCGTACCCCCTAAATAAACCTTATCGTCGAGATTGCCCGCGTACGACAAACCCCACTGCGACTGAGCGCCGTTGGCCCGGTAACTGACTTGCTGATTGACGGGAACGCCCCGGTCGTAGCGAAAATACGTCGTTCCGTTCTCTTCCGTGGGGTTCAACAAAAACAACTGATACGCGGCCGCTTCAATGGTGCCGGCTGAACCAACGACCTGACTGCCCGAAGGGGGTGTGTAATCCTGGTTCAATTCACCCGACGGTACGTTAAAGCTGTTTACGCTCGCCACGTAGCTGTCTATGAGCGAGCTGCGGTTGTTGGTGCCGCGCAGGATAAACTCGTTCGCAAAGTTGTTCTGTTGCGAATACGTAACGGCGAAGGTTGTCCGGCGCAGGCGGCTGTTGCTTTGGTTGCGACCACCGGCAAAAATAAGCGACGCTTGCCCGATGCTGACCTGCGACCGGTTGGCGGTTGCGGTCTGGCCCAGGAAGGTACCGTCTGTGTTCAGCAGGCGCAACGAAGGGCTGATGCTCAACTCCGAGCGGTTATAAAATCCCAGGCCGGCCGGGTTGCCGAAGGCGTTGCTGGCGTCGCCACCCAAGGCCGCATGATTACCGCCGAGACCCTGAAACCGGGCGGTTCCGTTGATGGGCTGGTCCGAGTAGCGGAACGCATCACCCGCGTACTGACCGTAGGAAACCGCAGCTACCATCAGCAGGCTGGCGGTTAAATGTATCGACTTGTTCATTGTCTGATAGAAGTAGGAGGGGCGTTTAGCCGTAAGACAGAATCGGTCTCTTAGCGTTTAATTGGCCCCATTACTAAAACGAAAAATCCCACCGATTGTCGCTACCGGTGGGATTAATTTCATCGAAAATCGTCTGGTTCGTTAGCGGGGACCGCGTGAGCCACCGCCACCGCTGGAGTAGCTGCTGCCACCCCCGCTGCTGCTGCTGCCGCTGCTACTTTGGCTGGGCGCGCTGTAGCTGGGCGTCGACGGCGCACTGTAGCTACCCCGGCTTTGGCTCTGGTAGGACGGTTGCTGATAGCTCGACTGCGACTGGCGCTGGTAGCTCGGCTGACTGTAGCTGCCCTGGTTGCTGTTGCCCCGGTCGGACGGCGTGTAGCTGCCCCGGCTGTTCTGCCGCGGAGCCGCGTAGTACTCACTGTTGCTCCGGCTGCCGCTGTTGTACGACGGCGCGGGCGTGCTGTACGCGCGGCCCGTTGTCGCGCCCGAACGACTGTTGCCATTGTCGTAGTAGTACGTTCCCCGGCTGTTCTGGCGCGGAGCTGCGTAGTACCCGTTGTTCGAGCCGCGGCTTGGGTTGTTGCTGGCGCTCGCGTTGCCCGAGTTGTTGCCCGACGAGTAGTAGCTGCTACCGGCGGCCCGGCGACCACCGCCGTTGGTTGTGCGGGGCGTGTTGACAAACGCGTCGTTGTAGCTGTTCGACGACCGATTGAAGCGCGGTCCGTACGTCCGGTTTCGGTACGGGTCAGCGCCCGTCACGACGACGTTATTAACGATAACCGGCCGGCCATAACCCCCGTAATAGCCACCGCCGTAGAAGGGCGAGTAGAACGAGTTATTAAACCCACCGCCGTAAGCATACGGGCTGTAGAACGGATCATAGAAACTGCCGAAGCCACCGTAACCAAAAGGGCTATACGCCATTGAACCACCGTAGAACGGCGAAAAGAATGGATCGTAGAAGCTATTACCCCAACCAAACCGGTTGAAGCCGTAGCCACCAAATGCCCCCATGCCTAAGCCGAGGTTGAAGCCGTTCGAGAACCCGAAGTTATTGAAGCCCCAGCGGTTCCAGCTATAAGCCGAGGTCATGGCCGAATTATAGCCATTGGCAAAGCCCGAGTTGTACGCGTTGGTGCCGCCGTCGTTCCAACCCGGATCAGGCGATAAACCCCGGTTTAGTTTGCGGGCGCTCAGTTCAGTGTAATACTCGTCGGAGTTGGCGTCGTAGCTTGGCTGCTCGTCCGAATACTCGGAATACTCCGGGTTGCGGTTGCGAGCCGACTGCTGCCGCTCGAAGCGTTGCTGCTGACGGCTGGGCCGCTCGGCCACCGTCGCTACGTCGGATGAGTTGTCGGCGTACACCTGCGCGCTGGCCGAATTGGCGTACAGGTCGTCTACTTCACCCGTGTTCTGGGCAGTCTGCTGGGTGGAGGCACAGCTCCAGAAGCCCATCAGCGCGGCCACCGTCAGGTAACGATATGCGTGTTGTTTATTCATGGGGCAAGGGAAATTTTAGCGTATTGATTCGGTAGTAAGACCGACCCATATCCATAACGCAGGGCCGGGCGGATTGATTACAAAGATAGGAGAAAAACCTATATTTGCAACTTTTCAACCGGTTAGATTCCGATTTGTTCAGCAGGGTTTAAACAGATTCAAAAATAGGAGTAAGGGGTAAAAGGGCCGGGGGGGGGGGGGGGGGGG
>CAXUEB010000115.1:0-943 GCA_964249775.1 uncultured Spirosoma sp. | reverse complement strand
CCCCCCCCCCCCCCCCCGGCCCTTTTACCCCTATACCTTTCTTTCTCATGGCCAAAGCAATTCCGTCCCGTAGTGAAAACTATTCCGAGTGGTATAATGAATTAATCAAGAAGGCTGATTTGGCCGAGAATTCGGCCGTGCGGGGGTGCATGGTTATCAAGCCCTACGGCTTTTCGATCTGGGAGAAAATGCAGCGGGCCTTGGACGATATGTTTAAGGAAACCGGTCACCAAAACGCGTACTTTCCGCTCTTCATTCCTAAATCGTTCCTGAGCAAAGAAGCGTCTCACGTGGAAGGCTTCGCTAAGGAATGCGCCGTCGTAACGCATTACCGGCTTAAGAACGCCGAGGACGGCTCGGGCGTTATCGTCGATCCCGACGCCAAGCTCGAAGAGGAACTCATCGTGCGACCCACGTCCGAAACGGTGATCTGGAGCACCTACAAAAACTGGGTGCAGAGCTACCGCGACCTGCCGCTGCTGATTAACCAGTGGGCCAACGTGGTGCGCTGGGAAATGCGGACGCGGATTTTTCTGCGCACGGCGGAATTTCTCTGGCAGGAAGGCCACACCGCCCACGCCACCGCCGACGAAGCTCAGGCCGAAACCCGGCAGATGCTCGACGTCTACGCTACGTTCGCCGAGGAGTGGATGGCGCTACCGGTGATCCGGGGCACCAAAACGCCCAACGAACGCTTCGCCGGGGCCGACGATACGCTCTGCATCGAGGCGATGATGCAGGACGGCAAGGCGCTTCAGGCGGGTACGTCGCACTTTCTGGGGCAGAATTTCGCCAAGGCCTTCGACGTTACGTACCTGAACAAACAGAACGTGCGCGAGCACGTCTGGGGTACGTCGTGGGGCGTTTCGACGCGGCTCATGGGCGCGCTCATTATGGCCCACTCCGACGACGATGGGCTGGTGCTGCCGCCGAAACTGGCCCC
>CAXUEB010000114.1:2709-16135 GCA_964249775.1 uncultured Spirosoma sp. | reverse complement strand
TCAAAAAACAAAAGGGCTTAGTGGTGCTGCCGACGACGCTGCTCACCAACTGGCAGAAAGAAATTGACAAGTTTGCGCCGGACCTACGGGCCATTGTTTACCACGGCCCCAACCGCAAACTACCAACCGAAGAACACGACCTCCTACTCACCACGTACGGCGTGGTGCGCTCGGACCTCGAAACGCTCAAAAAAATAACCTGGGCGGTGGTGATCATCGACGAAGCGCAGAACATCAAGAACAGCGACACCGAACAAACGAAAGCCGTCAAAGCCTTGAAGTCAACCATACGGATTGCGCTCAGCGGTACGCCCGTCGAGAACCGGCTGTCGGAGTTCTGGAGCATCATGGACTTCGTCAACAAAGGTTATCTGGGCGGCTTGAGTAAGTTTAATGAGGAGTTCGGCAAGCCGATTCAGCAGGAGCGCGACCATCAGAAACTCGATCAGTTTCGGCGCGTGACGAGTCCGTTTTTGCTCCGGCGCGTCAAAACCGACAAGACCATCATCAGCGACCTGCCCGACAAAATCGAGAACAATCAGTTCTGTGCCCTCACACCCGAGCAGGCCGCGCTCTACGAAAGCGTCGTTCGGGAAAGTATGCGGGCGATCGAGGAAAAAGACGGCATAGCCCGGCGCGGTTTGGTCTTGAAGCTGATGACCGCCCTCAAGCAAATCGGCAATCACCCGCGGCAGTACCTCAAGAACGGTCCGGCTGCGCCGGCGCTGTCGGGCAAGGCGACGCTGCTGCTGAACCTGCTCGAAACGATCTACGCCAACCACGAGAAGGTCTTGATTTTTACGCAGTACTACGAAATGGGCGAGTTGTTGAGTCAATTCATTGAGCAGGCGTTTGGCCAGGCCCCGCTGTTTCTGCACGGCGGCACCTCCCGCCCCGACCGCGACCGGCTGGTGGAGCAGTTCCAAAAGAACCGCTCCGACCACACGTTTATTCTGTCGCTCAAAGCGGGCGGCACGGGTCTAAACTTGACGCAGGCCAACCACGTCATTCACTACGATCTGTGGTGGAATCCCGCCGTCGAAGCCCAGGCCACCGACCGTGCGTTCCGCATCGGCCAAACTAAGAACGTCTTGGTCTACCGCCTGATAAACCAGGGAACGTTGGAAGAAAAAATCGACGCCATGATCCGCAGCAAAAAAGAACTCGCTGACCTCAGCGTGAAAACCGGCGAAACCTGGCTGGGCGATCTAAGTGACGATGAACTGAAAGAGTTGGTGGCGTTGGAGTAGTGTAGTTCGTATGGTTTTTCAATCAGTAATTGCTTAGTTTAGCACAAAAAGACGGCATGACGGAGATCATTTTTATTGTTCACGAAGCAGAGGAAGGGGGCTACTATGCGAAATCAGAAGGGCCCGCCATTTTTGCGGAAGGTAATTCGGTCGAAGAGTTGAAGGCTAATATCAAGGGGGGCGTTGCGTGCTATTTTGAAAACGGTGCTGATGCGCCTAAGTTGGCTCATCTTCATTTCGTTAAAGATGAAGTTTTTGCCCTATAATCTGCCCGATGAAAGTACCACGCGACGTGTCGGGTAGAGAATTGGTTAAATCACTAAGAGCATATGGGTACGAAGTGGTTGGGCAGAACGGCAGTCACATCAAAGTAACGACGGAACAAAACGGTCAGCACCACATTGCTGTTCCCAATCATAACCCCATTAAGATCGGTACCTTGACCGGCATCCTATCCGAAGTAGCGAGACATTTTGACATTACTAAAGAAGAAGTGATGCGGACTCTATTCCAATGAAGCGATTTGTTGATTCCAGCGCCAAAACCGGCGAAACTTGGCTGGGCGATTTGAGTGACGATGAACTGAAAGAGTTGGTGGCGTTGGAGTAAGGCGGTGCAGGAGAAAGGGAGTAAATTGCAACTGGTTACACAACCGCACCCATGCTTATTTATAGTCCTGTTACGTTCCAGGACCTACGCGACCGATTTGGCCTTCAGGTAGAAACTGAATCGTTTCTGCCGGACGTAACACCGTTGGCGCTTCCCGACTGGCTTGCCAGATATTTAGCTATCCATCAACTGTCACCGGCATTAGCCAAGTCAGAAAAGGCCGTTTCGGAGATGTTGATCGCGCCTGTGTTATCGGCCGTAAAGGAAAACAACGCCGATGTGGTTGCCTTGTTTTCCGGCGAACCGTTAACGCTACCGGGTGAATTGTCAGGCATTTGCGATTTTATTATTGCGGCTAATCCCAAAGCTTTCTTGCCGGAGCCACCCATTCTGGTTTTGGTTGAAGCCAAGAAGCAGGATTTGTACGGCGGCATTCCGCAGTGCGTTGCCGAGATGGTAGCTGCCCGGAGTGTAAACGACCGGTCCGGTATTCAGTACGACGCCATTTTTGGCTGCGTAACGACTGGTAACGAGTGGTTATTTTTGAAGCTTTCGGGAAGCCGGGCCGTTACGGAACCAACCATCTTTTACTACCCCGAACTGAATCGGGTGCTGGGGGTTTTCCAGTGGATTGTTGACCAGTTCGCGTTACTACCTGCGTCCGGTTATCCGGTAGCCTGACTGACCAACGTAAGACCAGAGACGTGCCTTATAACGAACTGCGCCCTTCACCCGCAATCGCGGCCTACGTCGATAGCTTCTGGTTGAGCCGGGGCGGGGCGGAGCCGACGACCAGTCGGATTCTGCCGGATGGCTGCGTGGACCTGTTGTTCCCGCTCAATGGGCGAATTTTATCAACCTGCGCCGATCAAAGTCGGCAATTGAAGCCGGGCAACACCTACCTGGCCGGGACGATGACGGCTTTTGCCGACGTCTGCTTGTCAGAGCGGGCCAGTGTGTTCGGGGTTCGGTTCAAGCCGTTTGGCTTCTCGTCGTACTTCGGGCTGCCGCTGGCCGGCTTAGAAAACGGACTAATTGAGTTTTCGGACCTGTCAACCCCCGCGTTGTTTGATCAGCCGACGGACGCAGCCGCTATGGCGGCCTGTTTGGAGAAGGTGCTGTACCGGCAATTTCAACCCGCTGATTTGCGAATCCAGCGGGCCGTTGATCTTATTCTGCAAACGGGTGGTCAGGTGACGATCGACCGGTTAGTGGCCGTTAGCTGCTTATCAATTCGGCAACTCGAGCGGAAGTTCCGGCAACACGTGGGGGTGAGCGCTAAAACGTTGTGCGACGTGGTGCGCATCAGGCGAAGCGCCGACCGGCTGCGAACCGACCCGCCGGATATCTTGCAGATTGCCCTCGAACAGGGCTACTACGACGGTTCCCACTTTACCCATGTTTTCAAGCGGTACGTTGGTCAGACGCCGGCTGAGTACCGCTCAACATGACGTTTTTTTACAACTTACCGTCGATTACGGCCCCTACCTTTGTCGCCAACCAAACACACAAAGGGTATGCCCGTCCAATCCGTAACGCCTAATTTGATGGTTGCCGACGTCAACGCAACCGTTGATTACTACCAGCAACTTGGTTTTGACCTGCTCCAGAGCGTGCCCGCTGAAGGTCTGTTTGACTGGGCAATGGTGGGCTCCGGAAACGCCGTGCTCATGTTCCAAGAAGCCGTTAATCTAAAAGCAGAATACCCAGATTTGCAGGACCGGCCGGTGGGTGGAAGCCTGACGCTGTACGTTGCCGTGTCGGATGCACTGGCACTCTACGACCGGCTGAAAGACAGCACAACGATTGTCAAAGAGCCGCACAAGACCTTCTACGGAGCCGACGAGTTTGCCATCCGTGATTTGAACGGCTACGTCCTGACCATCGCCCAAGCCACCAACTAACAATTCCAGTGACCCCAACCACCACCGATGTTGCGCACCGGCTCGTTGCCCTGTGCCGTGAAGGCAAGTTTGTCGAAGCGCAAACGGAACTGATGTCGCCGGATTGTGAGCAAATTGAACCGGCCCACGCCCCCAATCCGAGTGCTTATGGTTTGCCCGCCATCTTAGAAAAAGAAAGGGCGTTTCAAGCCAACATTATTGACGTGCACGGCACGACAATCTCGGAGCCGGTCGTTGCCGGTAATTTCTTCAGAGTGTCGCTGCATTTCGACCTGACGCTGCAAGGCCGGGGCCGGCTACAATTGGCTGAAATTGGCGTGTATGAAGTACTGAATGGCAAGATCAGGCGCGAGCAGTTCTTTTACTGATGCGCCATTTTCTGCAAAAAAGCCGCAATCTCCATGCCCCAGGCAATGCCGATGTGAATGAGCAGCCCACCCCAGATGCTGCGGGTACTGAGCGCCAGTACGCCCAGTAGGTAACCGCCGAAGACCGATGAAATAGCTTCGCCCAGGGGTCGGCCGAAATGAATGGAACAGTACCAGACAACCATCGGCAACACGGCTCCGTGTCCCAATACACGGCTCATACCGATGACCAGAAAACCCCGAAACAGCAGTTCGGTTGGCACGAAGTCCCAGCCGTAGCAGAGTTCGTAAACAACCGCCGTTACCCATTCCGGCACGTCGAAAAACTCGTTGGCGTTGGTGTCCTTATACGTTGGGTAGGATGCAAGAAACTCAGGCTGGAACGACGCCAGCGTGATGAGCGGAATCATCAGAGCCAACAGCAAGGCATACAGCGCTAACCCCTTCCGCTTGGGAGTCATGCCGTAGAAGGCACTCGGCCGGCGTTGCTGATCGTAGATTCGGTAAACGATGGACAGCGGCAAGACAATCGTCAGCAGCGATTGCAGGTTACGCAGGCAGTAATACGCGAAGACGTAAATCTGCCCGTCAAAAACTTGACGGCTCCAGGTACTGTGACCGTTAAACCCCGAATACACGGAGTAACTAATGAGCGCCAGGCCGCTCCGCAACCAAAATTCCCGGTTGCGCCAAACGTCCAGTCGACAGTGGAAGTAGGTCCAGAGCCAAACACTGATGTAATAAACCGGGGCGTATAGCGCTACGTACAAAACCGGCCAGATGGGTTGGCCCTGGTACGTGTCGATATACGAGTCTTCGAGATCAAGGTAGTAGTTGATGGTTAAGAGCAACGCAATCCACAAAGCCGTAGCGCCGTACAAATCCAGCCGGAAGTCGGCGCGCAAATGGTCCAGCAAATCGTTCCAAAGCGCCTTGATCACAACCACAAGCACGTTAGCGTTGCCGCATCAGCGCGGATTCGACGCAGTGGCTGAACCGGTTTAGCGTTGACTTCATTATCCAAAACGATGGTCGTACCGTCTGCTCCCAAGTCCCACAGCTTACCGCGTAGAAACACGTTCAACCCTTTGGTAATGCCCGCTTCCGGCGTGGCGCGGCCCATCATTGCGTGCGCTAACCACGCTTGCCCTTCGGTCAGTTTGCCAACGTTAGCGCGGGCGTCGGCGGGCGTGGGGGTACCGCTGTAACCCCGCCATTGGGTTTGCCAGACACCATTGCCCGCCGAATACGACGGTACGGCCAGCAGCGTGGCACCTTTTTGACGCAGCGTTTGGTACACCGGCGAATGCCACGAATCGGCGCAGATCAGCACGCCCAGCCGACCCACGGGCGTCTCGAACACCGGCACGTCGGCGGGCTTACTCGGACACACAAACGGCAACTCGTCGGCAATGGGAAACACCTTGCGCACCAACTGCGGGTCGAGCCGACCGTCGGGATGGAAAACGGCCGATACGTTGTACAGCGGCCCGTCGTCTGTAACCATGTGCTGCCCGACAATGCGGGGGTTAGGCAACAAAATCGAACCGGCCACGATAGTCACGGCAAACTGGGCGGCCAATTGATCAAAGGCCAAGACGTACTCGTCGGCCATTTGCTGCCCTTTCATGGCAAAAACGGTCCACTTCGTCTTGTCGCCAACGCTGTCGGGAGCGCTTCGGTAGGCTTGGGCAAATTTGACCGGGCTGGCCAGGACCATCGTCGTCAACGCATCCTGAACGGTTTTTGCGCCATAAACACGGTTCGGCTCGTCCATCGCGACCAGCCACGTGCCGAGGTATTCGGGCAAAATAACAACCGTTTTTTGCGGCACAATCAGCCCACTGTCTTTCGCCGTTTGCAGATACACCTTCAACTTGTCGCGAAACGTCCGGCCGTCTCGATAGTCAGCCGGCTCCATCCACGGCTGAACGCCGAGCAAGTTGCCCCGTCCGGCGTCGATACCGACGCGCTCAATGCGTTTGACCGACGCTGGTTTTGGACGAACGGGAGCGTCGCCATCTAACCAGGCCAACCAGCGCATGGCAGCTATGTACAGCAGAATTATACTACCCGCAGCAACCCAAATGGACCTCGCACGCTTAACCCTCATGAGTACGACGGTGAAACCACAAAATAGCACTATTTTGGCGCGCAATTGATACTTGTAGCTTCATCATGTCGAATTTCGTTAACCAGATTGCCTTTATCACCGGTGCTGGGTCCGGTATTGGCCGGGCAACGGCCTTAGCGTTCACTAAAGCCGGAGCGCGGGTTGTCGTCGCCGAGATGAACGAAGCGACTGGCCGCCAAACCGTCGAACAGATTGGGCAGATGGGGGGCGATGCTTTGTTCGTCGCCTGCGATGTGGCGGATCCGGCCCAGATCGAAGTCGCCGTTCGGCAGACCGTCGCGGCCTACGGTCGGTTAGACATTGGCATTAACAACGCGGGCATCGGCGGCAAATTCGGTCGGCTAACGGATCAGACGCAGGGCGATTTCGAGCAGATGATGGCCGTCAACGTCGGCGGGGTATTCTACGGTATGCAATACCAGGTTCGGCAGATGTTAAGCCAGGACGGCCCCGGTGGCAAGATCGTGAATGTAGCCAGCATTGCGGGCGTCCGGGGTATGCCGATGGGTGCGCCGTACAGCGCGTCGAAACACGCCGTCATTGGGCTGACCAAAACGGCCGCGCTGGAATACGTCAGGCAAAACATTCGCATTAACGCCGTGTGCCCCGTCTACACGCATTCGGCGATGGTGGACGATCTGATTAACACCGCGCCCGGCATGGAAGAGCGAATGCGTCGGGTGATTCCGATGGGCCGGTTTGGTCAGCCGGACGAGATTGCACAGGCCATTTTGTGGCTTTGTTCGGAGGAGAACGCGTTCTATACCGGTCAGGCGTTGCAGATGGACGGCGGCCTGACGGCGGGGTGAAATGACTGCAAGATCTCCAAGACCTTACAGGTTTGCAGTCGATAACCACTCCTCTTCCTTGGCTCGCATCAACTTGATTTCCCCTTCCGTTTTGTCGCCGTAACCGCAGAGGTGGAGGAGGCCGTGGGCCAGCACCCGGCGCATTTCCTGCCCGGCCGGAATGCCCAATTGACTGGCGTTGTCGGCCACGCGGTCAACACTAACAAAAATGTCGCCTTCAATTTTGCCCGTTTCCTCGCGTTGGTCGAAGGTGATAACGTCGGTGTAATAATCGTGTTGTAGGTAGTCCCGATTGACTTGCAGGACATACTCGTCGGAAGCGAAAATGTAGTTTAGATCGCCCACGGCGTAACCTTCGCGTTCGGCCTGCTGTTTAAGCCACTGCCGAGTTGCTTGTATCTGGGGCAGTTTGTAGTCAACGTCCTCGTTGAAAAATCGAATCATCTCTGCTCGTTATTATACCACAAATGTACGCCCATGAACGCGATTCAACTCCTTCAAACGCACCAGCCCGTTCGGTTGACGGATGTGCCGAAGCCCACCGCTGGGCCGGGCGAGGTGCTTATTCAATTACGGGCTGCGGCTCTCAACCACCGCGACGTATTTATCCAGCAGGGCTTGTACCCCGGCATTAAACTACCCGTTACGCTGGGGTCCGACGGCGCGGGCGTCGTGGCGGAGGTAGGTGAAGGCGTTGACCCGGTGTGGCGCGGGCAGGCCGTCATTATCAACTGCGCCCTTAATTGGGGCAATAATCCCCGGTTCTACGGCCCAGACTTTCGCATCCTGGGTATGCCCGACAACGGCACGTTTGCCCAATACCTCGCTATCAGCGCGAAATACATCTACCACAAACCAGCTCATCTTTCGTTTGAGCAGGCGGCTGCGCTGCCCTTGGCAGGACTGACGGCCTGGCGGGCGCTGATGACGCGGGCGGGTTTGCACACGTCGGGTGACACGGTTCCCGAGAAAGTTCTCATCACGGGCATTGGCGGAGGAGCCGCCTTGTTTGCGCTCCAATACGCCGTTGCGGCCGGGGCCGAAGTCTGGGTTACGTCAGGGTCCGAAGAAAAGCTGGAACGAGCCAAGGCAATGGGTGCAACGGGGGGCGTTAATTACCGCGAACCGGATTGGGCGAAAACCTTAATGGCCCAAACCGGTAGCGATCGAACCGGGTATTTCAACGTCATCATCGACAGCGCAGGCGGGCCGGGCTTTGCCAAACTGATTGACGTAGCCGCGCCGGGCGGACGCATTGCGTTCTTCGGCGGCACAACGGGCAACATTACCGATATCGCGCCCTCGAAAGTCTTCTTTAAGCAACTAAACATCTTCGGTTCAACGATGGGCACTGACCGCGAATTTGCCGACATGGTTACCTTTGTGGCTCAAAAACGACTTGTTCCTACCGTTGATGAAGTGGTGCCGTTGGCTGACGCCGAACATGCATTACGTAAAATGGATGAGGGCAAACAATTTGGTAAGCTGATTTTGACAATGAGCGCGCAACGGTTTGCCTAATCCGATTGTTTAGTAGAAAATCGTGCCGTTAAAAAACTTTTTGTTGACAAAAACGTAGCCGCGACAAGTTATCCACACAGAAGCTGTGGATAACTTCTAACTTATTCACAATTTGTCGTTTAGCAAGTTTGAATCGAACGCTCATCGGGCGTTTTGGACGGGCCTTGATGAATCCGAGTGGGGAGAGAACACCATTGTTAATTATTTGCGGCAAAGCCGTTTTACCTTTGTGCAATGCACAAGCCAACATCAGCCGTTGCTGCGTTGACAAACCGGTTAACCGCCCGTCAACAAGCCGGTTTATTGCGTCAACTTCGTACGGCCGACGAGCTGGTCGATTTTTGCTCAAACGATTACCTTGGGTTTGCCCGCTCAGCCGAGCTTCGGGCAGCCATTCAGGAAGCCGACGCTAAATTAACCAATTTCCGTACCGGCGCTACCGGCTCCCGTCTGCTGGCGGGCCAAACGGTACTTGCCGACGAGGTTGAGCAGGCACTGAGCCGGTTCTACCAAACGGAAACTGCCTTACTGTTCAATTCCGGCTACGACGCTAACTTGGGATTGCTGGCTTGCTTACCGCAGGCGGGCGATACGCTCATCACCGACGAACGCATCCACGCCAGTATGATCGACGGTGCCCGGCTTAGCTACGCCACCCGCCACCGCTTTCGCCACAACGATCCAAACGATTTAGAAAACATACTTCAACGGGTGAGTGCGTTGAGTTCGTCTGGGTCGCAGTCGGCCGGACAAGTGTTCGTGGCGGTTGAGTCGGTGTATTCGATGGACGGCGATGTAGCGCCCTTGCTCGATTTGTGCAACCTTTGTGACCAGTACGGCGCGGCTCTGTTGGTCGATGAAGCGCATGCCACCGGCATTTACGGACCGAATGGCGAAGGTTTGGTGGTGGCACTGGGCTTGCAGGAGCGCGTCCTGGCACGGGTGCATACGTTCGGAAAGGCGTTGGGCGTTCACGGCGCGGCCGTCGTGGGTCCGGTGGTATTGCGCGATTATCTGATTAATTTTGCGCGGTCGTTTATCTACACAACGGCCCTCCCACCCCACAGTTTGCTGGCCGTACGCGCGGCTCACCAGCACCTGCAAATGCATTTGGCCGCTTGTCAGCGTCTACGCCAACAAATCCAGTATTTTCACCAACGGACTACCGAAGAACCGGCCGATGCACTGCCGTTCCGGATGAGCTGGGTTAACAGCGAATCGCCCATTCAGGGGTTAATCGTGCCGGGCAACGACCACGCCCGTCGGGTGGCGGCTGAGGCCCAGCGCGCCGGTTTCGACGTGCGGGCGATTCTCAGCCCAACGGTTCCAGTCGGACAGGAACGACTCCGAATCTGTCTGCACGCCTTCAATACGAACGAAGAAATGGATCAACTCATCGCCGTCTTGCAAAACGCGCTCGTTGCTGAACCAGTCGTATGATTTTCCCCAAGCAATTCGTGGTGGCCGGCATTGGCACGGAGATCGGCAAAACCGTTGCGTCGGCGGTATTGGTCGAAGCCTTGTGGGCCGATTACTGGAAACCCGTTCAGTCGGGCGCGTTAACCGATTCGGATACGGCAACCGTGCGCCGGTTGGTCAGTAATCCAAAGTCTCAGTTTCACCCCGAAGCGTACCGGCTGATGCAGCCCCTGTCGCCCCACGCAGCAGCCGAGTTGGATGGCGTCCGCATTGACTTAGCCCGGATGACCTTGCCCCAAACCGACAACGCGTTGGTTATTGAACTGGCTGGAGGCTTGATGGTGCCGCTAAACGACCGTGAATTAAACATCGACTGGGTCCAACGCTTAGGATTGCCGGTTGTGCTGGTGTCGCGCAATTATTTAGGCAGCATCAACCATACGCTATTGTCAGTCGAGGTGTGCCGCAACCGGAACGTTCCGGTGCTGGGTCTTCTGTTCAACGGCCCGACGGTTCCAGCGAGTGAAACGTTTATCTTGACGTATACGGGTCTGCCCTGCCTTGGCCGAATTAGGCAAGAAGACCAGATAACGCAAGCAGTCGTCAGCCGGTATGCAGACGCGTTAGACCTGCGGGGATCTTAAAAAACCATGCAGGTCTGCGACTAAGCTTACCAGTTCTTCACCAGCTCATCAAACCGCTCTAACAAAAATTTCGCCTTCGGACCAACGTGTCCGTCGCCGATGGTTAGTTCGCCGATCTGGGTGATGGGCAGCACCCGTTTGGTTGAACTGGTCGTAAACGCTTCGTCGGCGTCGTAGAGTTCAGAGAGCAGCACCGGCCGTTCCTCTACCTTAAAGTCGTTCTGCGCCAACTGCATCACCGTCCGGCGCGTAATGCCGTGCAGGATGTACCGGTCGGGCGTGATGACCCGGTCGCCCTTGACGAGAAAGAAGTTGCTGCGGCTTAGTTCGCTGATTTCGCCCCCTTTCTGGTTCAATAAGTCCTGCGCCCCGGCACTCTTGATGGCCTGCGCCATGAGGATGACGCGCTTGTAGTCGGTGCTTTTGACCTCGGCCATTTCCCGGACGTAATCGTCTAAGATGACCTTAATACCCTGCTCGTACTGCACCGGCGGCACGGGATGAATCGCTTCCGTCAGAATGAACAAGTTCGGCCGCTCGACGCTGATGCTGTCGGCCGAGTAGCCGCCGGTCATCACGAACCGGAAGGCCGTGTCGGTCCCGCCCCCGCGTTCGATTAAGTCCATCAGCAAGGCGTAGGTTTCGTCTTTGCCTAAGGGCAAGGGCAGGTGCAGCCGCGCGGCCGAATTCTGAAACCGCTCCCAGTACCAATCCCATTGAAACGGCCGCCCGTTGTAGGTTAGGAAATAATCGAATAGTCCGTAGCCCCGGAGCAGACCGAGGTCCGTTACGCCCACGGCCAACTGATCGGTGGGGCCAATGATGCCGTTGAAATAGCCGTAGTGCGCCATAGTGTGCGTTTGAGAGCCAGGAGTGGGCCTCAAAGGTAACGCAGACGTACCTTATTCTCCGTAATGTGGTAGCGAATAGAGCAAACAGACCTACTCCATCGAGGGCAGTTCACTTGTGGAGTGAGTACACCTTTGTTATAAACAAACGGTGGCTGCCCGCGTCAGCCATACACATTTAAGAGGGCGATGATAAAACAAGTCACCGCTCTTTTGCCAATTTCTTTTGAATTCAGCTTATTTAGCTTTTACCAAATCGTCTTAATTAATGGTGTATGTGTACTGCTTGTGCCAACTATTTATGTCAGTTTGCTCATAGTTGGTGATGCAGTAGATACTTTTTGATGAGCAGTTGTCAGACACAGATGGTCCCAGATTGAGATAAACCACTTTTGAACGATTGTTAAAAACTATGCTGACTGAATCTGTTACAAATTCACTATCGACTGGGGCGAATGATCCTATTCCAACGAAAGAAAACTTGTCTGTGTGACTGCCATTTACTGGAATGCTAACTTGCTTTGGCGGTCGGTTAGAATAGATTGTAAGAACGACAGGCAAGTTAGTGTTGTTTTTGATTACTTGAGTGATGACGTACTCTTCATCCACTATTCTCATGTTACAGTGGCCTACTATGAGTACGGTCAAGACAGTGATGAGCATTATAACCAAAGAACGCATCTTGGAAGGTTGTTTAATACCCGTATCCGTCAAATAGAGTTGTTATGTTACTCTCCGTGCGGTGGAGTTAAATTATAGACACCTGCGCATATATTGTACTATTCAAAGTTGACGTCTAATTACTGGCGTCTTATGTCTCTACGTTTATTCTCATAACATAACGTTCAATTATCCAACACACCTCTCAAAGTACAACGCCCAGCTCCTGCTCACCAGCGGCCAAACATTGTACTTCGAGAGGTGTGTTGGATAGCATCTTACACCTTTCCCCGCAGATAATCCGCCGTGTAGTTCTGACCCGCCGGCAGCTTCACCATCTCCTCCGGCGTACCGGTGAAGGTGACGTAGCCGCCGGTTTCGCCACCCTCCGGTCCGAGGTCGATGATGTGGTCGGCGCACTTGATGACTTCCATGTTGTGCTCGATGATGATGACCGAGTCGCCCTGATCGACCAAGGCGTTGATGGCCGAGAGCAGTTTGCGGATGTCGTGGAAGTGCAAGCCCGTTGTCGGTTCGTCGAAGATAAACAGCGTACTGCCTTTGTTTGGATTGCCCTTGCTGAGAAACGACGCCAGTTTGACGCGCTGCGCTTCGCCACCCGACAACGTATTGGCCGATTGGCCCAGGCCGATGTAGCCCAACCCTACGCTCTGCAACGGCAAGAGTTTATCGGTCATCTTTGGGTCAGCCTTGTGGAAAAAGTCGACGGCTTCGTCCACGGTCATATCTAAGATGTCCGACACGTTCTTATCCTGAAGCGTTACTTCCAGAATCTCCTGCTTGAAGCGTTTGCCGCCACAGCCTTCGCATTTCAGGTAGATATCGGCCATGAACTGCATCTCAATCTTGACCTCACCTTCACCCTGACACACCTCGCACCGCCCGCCGTCGACGTTAAACGAGAAATGACTCGGTTTATAACCCCGCGACTTCGACACGGGCTGATCGGCCATGACCTGCCGCAGGTAATCATACGCCTTGATATAGGTCACCGGGTTCGAGCGGCTCGACTTGCCAATGGGGTTCTGGTCGATCATCTCGACGGCCGAAATCCGGTCGATGGAGCCGCTGATGCTGGCATACTTGCCCGCTTCTTCACCCGCGTCGCCCTTTTGCCGCATCAAGGCCGGGTATAAGACCTTGCGGATGAGTGTACTCTTACCCGACCCCGATACGCCCGTCACGACCGTCAGCGTATTCAGCGGAAACCGCACGTCCACGTCCTTCAGGTTGTGGGTG
>CAXUEB010000114.1:0-2699 GCA_964249775.1 uncultured Spirosoma sp. | reverse complement strand
GGTTGTTTTCCCGCGCGCCTTTAATGTCGATGAAGTTGGTTGCTTTCCGACGAAATGTGGGCACCGGCACGGTTTCGCGCCCGGTCAGAAAGTCGAGCGTGTGAGAATGAGTAGAGGTTGTCAGATAATCAACTCCTTGCTCCTGACTCCTCACTCCTGACTCCTCAATTTCAGCCCACGTTCCCTGGAATACCAACTGCCCGCCCAGCGAACCGGCGTCGGGACCAATGTCGATGAGTTGGTCGGCAGCCCGCATCACTTCTTCTTCGTGCTCAACCACAATCACCGTGTTGCCCATGTCGCGCAGGGTTTCCAGCACGCTCACCAAGCGTTGCGTATCGCGGGGGTGCAGGCCAATGCTGGGTTCGTCCAAAATATACATTGACCCGACCAAGGCCGAGCCGAGCGACGTGGCCAACTTAATGCGCTGGTATTCGCCCCCCGACAGCGTATTGGTCAGGCGGTTGAGCGTGAGGTAACCCAGTCCGACGCGCTCCATGTAATCCAAGCGGTTACGAATCTCGATCAATATCCGGTTGGCCACCTGCTGCTGGGCTTGGGGTAGGTTGAGGTCGCGGAAAAAAGCCGTCGTCTGCGTGATGGGCATCAACACGAGGTCGGTGATGGACTTGCCCGCAATCTTGACGTAGCCCGCGTCCTTGCGCAGGCGCGACCCGCGGCATTCGGGGCAGGTCGTTTTGCCCCGGTAGCGCGACAGCATCACGCGGTACTGCACTTTGAACGTCTGGCTTTCGACGTACTGAAAAAAGCCGTTCAGACCGTCGAAATATTGGTTGCCCGTCCAAAGCAGTTCCTGTTCGGCGGGCGTTAGCTCTTTATACGGACGATGAATCGGGAAGTCGAAGCGGATGCCGTTTTTGAGCAGAGGCTTTAAAAACTCCTCGCTCATTTTTTCGCTGCGCCACGGCATGATGGCCCCCTCAAATACCGACAAGTTTTTGTCGGGAATGACCAGATCGGGGTCGATGCCGAGCACTTTGCCGAAGCCGTCGCACCGGCGGCAGGCTCCGTAGGGGTTGTTGAACGTAAACAGGTTGACGCTCGGCTCCTCGAACGTAATGCCGTCCAGCTCGAACTTGTCCGAAAACGTGCGCGATTCTTTACCGACAATATCGACCCGGCAGATGCAGTCCCCTTCGTTAAAGGCCGTTTGTACCGAGTCCGAAAAGCGGTATTGCGTATCTTCATCGGGCTGACCGGCGTCGTCTACAATCACCGTACCACGGTCGACCAATAGCTCCAGGTCGGCGCTGTTGGCGAGGGCGTTGGTTTGCTCAACGCCCTGTTCCAACAAGTCTTCAATTTGCATAACCTGCCGACCCGTCGGTGGTTCGGCCGATTCGCCGTGGTCCGGCATCCCGGAGCGATTCCGACCGCCATCAGCGACAATGCGCGTGTAGCCTTTCTGAAGTAGGATTTTCAGTTCGTAGTCGAGCGTCCGTCCGGGGTGAATAATCAGGGGCGTCGTAATCATGACCCGCTGACCCGCTTCGAACGAGAAGATGTAATTGACCACATCCGTCACCGTGTCACGCTTGACTTCGCGGCCCGACACGGGCGAGTACGTAACGCCCACCCGCGCGAACAGCAGCTTGAGGTAATCGTAAATTTCGGTCGACGTACCAACCGTCGAGCGCGGGTTGCGCGTCGAAACCTTCTGCTCGATGGCAATGGCCGGCGACACGCCCTTGATGTACTCCACTTCGGGCTTTTCCATCCGGCCCAGAAACTGCCGGGCGTAGCTACTCAAGCTTTCGACATACATGCGTTGCCCTTCAGCAAACAAGGTGTCGAACGCCAGCGACGACTTACCCGACCCCGACAAGCCCGTCAGCACAACGAGTTTGTTACGTGGAATAGCAACGTCGATACCTTTCAAGTTATGCACCTTTGCCCCTTTAATGATGATGAACTGCTTGGGATCGAGGTGGTCAACGGAACGTGGTGAGCCGACACTTCGGGATTCGGTTTCCGTAGTAGGAGTCATTCGAGATTAATTAGGGTAAACTCTATCTAATTTCAACGGTTTTGAGTAAAAGTTGGTTTCTGTCAAACCGATAAGGTTTTCAAAACCTCACCGGTTTATCAACATGGTGTTCGCTCAGGAAGACATTATTCGGTTAGTGGCCGCGCTGGTCGTCGGCGGCATCATTGGTGCAGAACGGGAATACAACGGCAAAGCGGCCGGCTTCCGCACCATGATTATGATTTGCACGGGAGCGGCTTTGTTCACAATGGTGTCGGCGCGCATCGGCGGCTCCGGTGACCGCATCGCGGCCAATATTGTCAACGGCATTGGTTTTCTGGGCGCGGGCATCATTTTTCGGGAAGAGAACCGCGTCAAAGGCCTCACTACGGCCGCTACTGTTTGGGCGGTTTCGGCGCTGGGTAGGTGCTTGGGCAGCGGCCAATACGACATTGCCCTGATTGGCTTTACGTTTATCATCGCGTCCTTGCTGTTGCTAACGGGCCTCTCCCGCCGAATCAGCAAACTTAACCAAACGCGTGACTACCGAATTGTGACGCCATTTCGCCACAAAACCCTCAATCGATACGAGAAATTTTTCGAGGAATGCGGCCTCTCGCCGACGCGCAGTCGACAGCAGCGCATTGGTAACCAGATCATTGGTCAGTGGCGCGTGGACGGCTCGGAAAAGAATCACGAAAAATGCATCAAA
>CAXUEB010000113.1:15062-16197 GCA_964249775.1 uncultured Spirosoma sp. | reverse complement strand
CTACATGGATTGGGCCATCACGACGCCCCTGCTGCTGGTTAAGATGACGCAGATGCTTAAAATTCGGCCGCAAGCCATCAAGCAATCGTTGGCGCTGTTGCTCGGAGCCGACTTTTTCATGATTTTAACGGGCTACATCGGCGAACAGCAACTGGCTTTTAACAACGAAATTTTGGTGGCACCCAAACTCATTTGGGGAGCCGTCGCGACGGTAGGCTACGTCGTGGTGCCGTACATGCTGTACCGGTATTGGCAGCAATTTGCCGCCCAAGCCTTGCCCGAAGAAAGAAGGGCGTACCGGCTGATGGCCCTGACGACGGTAACGTTCTGGGGCATTTACCCCATCGGCTACATCCTGACGGCGTTCGACATCGATTTCAATTGGATTCATATCGCTTTTTCGGTCGCCGACGTAATCAACAAGGTCGGCGTGGCGGTCGTGGCCCATCTGGCGAGCAAAGAAGCCCTGGAACGGCGGGTAACCGAAGACGCTACCGCGCCGGCTTATCAACTCAGTTGACCGTTCTTTATTGGCTAAAACCCAATTTTGAGCAAACATTTGTTTAAGGGCTGAGTTCTTACAATGGTTCACCAACTATCAAACGATTCAACACCCATGATGAACAACGAAGAAATTGTTGAAGACCTCAACGACCTGGTCAAGATCAACAACGACCGCATTCAGGGCTACGAAAAAGCCGTTGAAGACAACGAAGACACCCAATTAGACGATTTGTTCCGGCACTACATTGTGCAAAGCCAGAACTTCCGCAGTCAATTGGCCGATCACATTGTTCGTATCGACGGTACGGCCGTGTCGGACGCTACGTCGACCGACATTTCGAGTAAGATTCACCGCGCCTGGATCGACATCAAGTCCGCCATTACGGGCAAGGACCGCGATACCGTGCTGAGTTCCGTGGAATTTGGCGAGAACGCGGCTATCGAAGCGTACCAGGACGCCATCGACAAAGATCACATTCCGGCCCATATCAAACAGGATTTGCAAGCACAATTGAGTCAGCTTAAGCAAGCCCACGACCGGATTCAGTCGATCAAAGGCGATAAGTAAGCCTTACCAGTAGAAAGCGGGGCCGTTGGCACCCAACGTGGGTTGGCACGCGCCCGCTGGCCC
>CAXUEB010000113.1:0-15052 GCA_964249775.1 uncultured Spirosoma sp. | reverse complement strand
AAAACCCCCCCACCAACACCCGCGGGGGGGCCGCCAAACCGGGGTTGGCCCCCCCCCCCCCCGCTTCGCATTCCATTGGGGCTAATCTACCGCGACTGCGCGATCCGGGCCGATGCATCGTCGAGTACTTCGGCAAGTTGCCGCAATTGATTCGCCAAACTAAGGTCGGACGACTCGTTGGCGACCTGCTTGGTCAGTTTGCCGAGCGTGTGCAGGGTCCCGGCAATCTGGTGAACTTTGCCTTCGGTCAGCGTCCGCTTGAGTGTCAGTAACTCACCGGCAATGTCTTTGAGGGTTTGGGTACCTTCGCCAAGGACCTGACTCCATTGGTCGATTAATTCATTAGCGGGCGAGATGTATTCAACGCCCTGCTGTATCCGTTGCAGCGTGCTGGTCATAAGCTGTTGGACGTCAAGCTTTGGAGGATTCATAGCCGAGGGGTTTTCGTTAATGCTAAAAACCGGTTCGAGTAACGGTTGTTGCGCGGGCCTACTGAGGAACTGTTCGGCCTGCGACGTTCGGGTGGTTCGCTGGCGGTCCTGATTCGGACCGGAGGGCTTCGTCGAGGCAGTTCATAAACAGAGTCGGCTCTTCAAAAATAGGGCTGTGCGCCGAGTTGTTAAAGGTAAATAGTTTCTTGCGCAGGGCGTGCACCTGTTCTACGTATCGCCGGGTAATGCGGTACGGTGTCTGGTAGTCGTGTAGGCCCTGGAATACGTAGTAAGGCACTTCCAGCGCCGGAGCTACCCGCCCTAAATCCGTTGCCACGACCGTCGGCCAGAGTCGGCGGACGGTCTGTTGAGCGCCCAGCCCGTACCGAATTTTGTCCAATAGCGTGTACTCCCGGCACAGCAGGAGACTCCTGATAAACAGCGGGTAAACGTTCGCTTTGTACATGCCTCCGCGGTACCGGGCCACCAGCACCCGTTGCCAGGTCAGGTAATTTAACCAGGCGTCGGGTGGGTAGGGCGGCCGGCCCTGCGCCTGCAGTTTTTCGATTGCCCGGCCGTCGCCGTGCTGCCGAGCTTGTTGCAGCACCCAGTCATACGACACTTGTTCGGCTTCGCGTTGGTGGGCAACCTGGCTGATGCTGAAAAAGGCCCGAAACAGTTCAGGGTGCTTTCTGACGGTTAGTACGCCTAAGAACGTGCCCCACGAATGCGCCATGAGGTAGATTTTGGGCTGCCCAAACCGCTTGATGAGCAACCGGCTGACTTCGACGGCATCATCCACGAACGTATCAACCGTGAAGGCGTCGTTGAACACGCCGGCTTGGTAGGATTTGCCCGCGCCCCGCTGCTCCCAGTTGACGACAACGAACCGCTTCTCCAGTTCATGCCCGGCGAGCAACGATAATTCAGGCAAACCCGGCCCACCGTGCAGAAACAGAAGGATTGGCTTGCGACGGTCGTGCCCCCGAATGAGCAGCCACTGTCGCGTGCCGTTGATCGTGACTGGTTCGAGGAGGGCAATGCTGTTAGGCAGCGGCTGGCCATCTGCGCCGACGATGGGAGCCGTTGTACCTGGACTGTGCCACGCGATGAAGCCGACGAGCCAAACCAGCAGCCCCAGGACTACTACCAAAAACCACCTGACGACTTGGTTGAAACGGGCCATTAACAAGAGCGTATTAGCCAATGAGCCAAACCACCGGCTGGATAGCTGAGCAATTTGGCTCACGATGCGATGGGACGGAGACTGCTACGCGTTCGGCAGCGGCATGTCCTGCAAGTCCTCGTCGGTTAGTTTGATTTCGGCCGCGGCCGTGTTTTCTTCTACGTGCTTCACCGACGATGTACCGGGAATGGGCACCATCACCGGTGACGCGGCCAGCAACCACGCCAGGGCAATCTGGTACTCGGTCGAGTTGTGGCGCTCGGCAACGCGGTGGATGGCCTGCTCGGCTTGCAGGTTGCCGGCGCTGAGCGGATACCAGGGAATAAAGGCAATGTTGTTTTCCTCGCAGTACGTCAAGGTGTCGTTCCAGCGCTGCTGTCCGAAGTTGTACATGTTCTGCACCGACACAACTTCAAAATACTCCTGCGCCTGCTTAATTTGGTCGACGTTTACCTCCGACAGGCCAATGTGCCGGATTTTGCCTTGCTGCTGCGCTTCCTGCAAAAAGCCCAGAAACTCATCGGCCGGCACTTTATCGTCGAAGCGGTGCAACTGGTAAAGGTCGATGCGGTCGAGTTTCAGACGTTTCAAACTGCCATCGAGCGCTTCTTGAAGGTGCTTGCGGCTGCCGTCGACGGGCCACTGATTCGGGCCGGTGCGCAGCAACGCACCCTTCGTGCCGATTAGCAAATCGTCGGGGTAGGGGTACAGGGCTTCGGCGATGAGTTCTTCCGAAACGTGCGGACCGTAGGAGTCGGCGGTGTCGATGAAGTTGATGCCGAGGTCGAGACAGCGTTTCAGCACGCGGATGGCTTCGTCGTGGTCTTTGGGCGGTCCCCAGATGCCGTCGCCGGTGATGCGCATCGCGCCGTAGCCTAAGCGGTTAATGGTAATGTCGCCACCGATTGTAAACGTACCGGATTGGGTAGCTGGTTGTGGTGTTTGTGATTGCATGATATTCTAAAAATAAGTTAAAATGGGTGAAGCCTTCCAACCCACCGGGTTGGTATAGCATCTACCCTTAAAAATCAAAACTGTTTTTATGAGACAATTCTTTTTGACGGCGCTGGGCGTACTGACAACAACCTTTACGCTGGCGCAGGTCAGTCCCAACGCCGAACCAACCAATGACAAACAGCGGGACCTGTTGGGTAGGGGAACGCTGAACGTTGGCGTCAACGTCAGCGCCGGGTATGGCGGTTACGTTGGTCTCAATGGCCGCGTGGTGCCCCGGTTGCAGTATTTTTTGAAAGACGGCTGGTCGGTGGCCTTGGAAGGTCGTTACGAAACGAACGGCAATCAGTACCAGTACGCGGGCGCGGGTGTGTCGACGCGCTACTACTTCGTTCGCGACCGACGGCTGGCCTTATTTGGGCAGGCGGGGATAGCGTATGGGCAGGGTCTTAGCCGTTTTCCTTTGTATAATTTGGGCGGCCTTGATCCACTACTTCCGATTCCTTACCAAGAGCGACGAACAAGAACGGTACAAAGTGCCGTTGGTTTGGGCGTTCACTACCGCGTCGCCAGACGTTGGTCGTTGGAAGGTGTCATAGAGCGTACGCTAACCCGTAATATTGGGTTATCGACTAATAGCCGCTGGCAGGGCAGCGTGGGCGTGAATTTTCGATTGAGTAAGTAAGGTAATGCGCTCGGCGAACCGTTTACATTGGTTCACCGAGCGCTCGCCACTGGGCAAAACCTCGTTCGGTCAGCAGGGGCGCGATTAACGCTAGAAAGACGCGCTGGTAGTGCGCCAGTTGTTGCGCAACGGTTTTATCAGATAAAAGGGTGGCGCTGGCTAACCAAAAATCACCGACAATAAAGAATTGGTCGAGCAAGTCCTCGTCGTGACCTGAATAAAGTTCTGCCCTGAGCAGACCCTGCGCGCGCAGTTGAACCAAAATTTCCCGAAACACGCCTTTACGTTGCCCGATCAAGGCCCGGTGTTTGTCGCGCAGTTCGGGTAGCCGACGCATGACCCCGGCGAAGTCCAGCATCAAAAATCGGTATTCAGCTAAGGTCGTTAGGGTTTGCCGGGCCAGGGCTGTCAGCAAGGGCAGAGAAAGCGTTTCTAACGTCATAACAGCTTGGATGCGCTTACTGAGTCGTTCGACCAACTGATCGTATAGGCGGCTGACAATAGTGTCGGTATTCGAAAAATGATAGCATAAATTGCCGTGGCTGATGCCCATCTCAGCGGCAATGTGCCGCACCGTGATTACGTCCGTCCCCCGTTCGTTAAACAGGCGTAAAGCCGTTACCAAGATTAGCTCCTTCGTGTTCATATTAGTTTAGAACAGACGTACTAATTTATATTGTAGATAGTACATTTGTTCTAAATATAGCGTAACGGCATGAAAACACAAAGAATTATCATTGGTGGTGGCATCGGTGGATTGGCAACGGCCTTGGCTCTACGTCAACGGGGCATTCGGGCTGATGTCTTTGAGCAAGCCTCAACTATCCGGGAAGTGGGTGCCGGCCTGGTGCTGTCGCCCAACGCCTTGTCCGTGTTGGATCAGCTTGGGCTGGGCGATGCGGTTAAGGTTATTGGCTGGCCGCTTACGAGCGCCCGGATAACCGAAGCAGATGGTCGCCCGGTGCAAACCGTTGACGTACTAAAACTAACGCACCGATACGGATACGGGATGCTGGTCGTACACCGGGGTAAGTTGCAAAAGCTGCTGTTAGATGCGTTACCGAACGAGCAAATCCATACCGGTAAACCGTTGGCCAATTTCACCGACGACGGACATCGGGTACGGGCCACTTTTGCGGATGGCTCGGTAGCGGACGGTGACTTCCTGATTGGAGCCGACGGTATTCGGTCGGTGGTGCGTACGAGTTTGTCGGAAAATCAGACGCTGCGCTACGCCGGGCAAACCTGCTGGCGGGCTATGGTTGATTATACGCTGCCCACTCATCAACAGACAACGTCAGTCGAGTACTGGGGCCGTTCGCCGGGGCTGCGGTTTGGTATTGTACCGGCCGGAACCGGACAAGTATACCTCTACGTGACAACGGCGGCCTCCGCGAACGGTCGTGATGTGCCCGGCGAAGTCATTGCCTACTTGCGGTCGCTAAGCCGTGACTTTGCGCCGATTGTCCGAAACATCATTGACGCGACGGACGAGAAGCGCCTGCACCGCGCTGACTTATATGATTTGCCAACGCTACGCACCTGGTCGCGGGGGCGCGTTACGCTGTTGGGTGATGCTGCCCACGCGACAACCCCAAATTTGGGGCAGGGCGCGTGCCAGGCGATTGAAGATGCGCACGTCGTTGCTGCCTGCTTGGCCTCGGTGAACCCCGTTGAGCAGGCGTTTCGCCAGTACGAAACGATACGTAAAGCCAAAGCGGATCGGGTGGTGCAGCTTTCGCGCCGAATTGGGCAGGCCGTTAATCTACCGGGCTGGCTCAAGCCCGTGGCGTTCGCGGCCATGCGGGCCATACCCGCGTTTATCAGCGCCGGGCAGTTCAACGGCATTTATGACATGGCCTACGCGCAACATTTGTCAGCTACCGCTTTTCAATGCCGTCCAGCGGGTGCTGGGCCAAGTGTAGGTTAATCTTACTCAGCGTCAAAAAAACGTTCTTCCAAGTTTCGCGAGCTGTGTTGAATCGTAATCACATCAATTTGTTCATTGCTCACAATCTTATAAACGATTCGGTAGTCATAGTGAATTAATTCGCGCAGGTAAACCAAGTTAAATTCTGGAACTTTGCGCCCCATCTCCGGAAACGCTTTCAGTTGGTCCACTTTAGCAATGATCGTATCAATCAGATGATCGGCGTAAGTAGGTGAATAAACTGAACGGTATTCGGTAATGGCATCGAGGTCATCGATGGCCCGGTTCGTAAACGTTATTCGCATCATTTACGCAACCGCTGTTTTACTTCTTCCAGTGGCACGGTTTCGCCCCTTTCTGATTGTAGTAGGCCCTCCTGGACGTTCTGAATAAATAATAAGCGTTCAATCAACGCTTCAACCGGAAATTCGTCCGGTAGTTTCTCCAACGATTCCTGCACGGTCGTCTTAGTCATAATAATTGCTGTTTCTTGTCAAATATAAACTTTTTAACCAGATGATTTTACCGCTTTTCGATGCCGTCCAGTACCCGCCGGATGACGTTGGCGCGCTGCATAAAATCCAGCGAGGTTGTTACATCCTGGTCGTCGATGACTTGCTTGAACTGCTGCAAGAATTCAATGTAAGCCGCTAAGGCGTCGGAAACGTTGGCCCGGTTCTGGTCGAAGATGGGTGCCCACATCTGCGGAGAGCTTTTGGCCAAACGCACGGTGCTACTGAAACCCGTGCTCGCCATGTCGAAGATCGCCTGCTCGTCTTTTTCTTTCTCCAGAACGGTCAGGCCCAGAGCAAACGCGCTGATGTGGCTCAGGTGTGAGACGTAGGCCAAGTGCAGATCGTGCTCCTGTGGAGTCATGTAAAACAGCTTCATGCCAATGTCGCGGAACAAGCTTTCGACCAGCAGCAGGCTGTTGAGATGGCTCTTCTGACGGTCGCAGAGAATTAGGTTTTTACCGGGCAGCAACTCCCGAAAGGCCGCGCCGGGACCGGAGTTTTCGGTGCCCGCCATCGGATGAGCCGCCACGAACTGCGTTCGCTTCGGGTGCGCGTCGGCCACGGCGCAAATGGTTTCTTTAGTCGAACCTAAATCCGTAACTGTCGCGTCCGGTGGCAGGTGATCCAGGACTTCTGGCAGCAGCTTGATAATGATATTAACGGGCGTGGCCAGCACCACCAGCGTACTCTGCGCGACGGCCTCGGGCAAGGGCAGCACCGCATCAACCAAACCTTTGGCTAAGGCCAGTTGCCCGTTGACCGGCGACGCGTCGACGCCGATGAAGCGCATTTTTGGGTATTTCTCGCGCAGGGCCAGGGCAAACGAGCCGCCCAGCAACCCAACGCCGATAATCGTAACGGTCATGCTTGTAAGCGTTTAACGGCTTCCCAAATGCGTTCTTTCGGGACGCATAGTGACACGCGCACGTAGCGTTCGCCTTTCGGACCGAAAATAAAGCCAGGCGCGATAAAAACGTGCTTATTGTGCAACAGATCGTCGACCAATGTTTCGGCCGACGCTACTGAATCGGGCAGTTTAGCCCAGATAAACAAACCTTCCTGGTCGGTTGTGTAGGTGCAGCCCAGCGCGTCCAAGAGGGCGCGAACGGCATCTAACCGGTCTTGATACACGGCGTTGCGCTGCCGGTGCCAGTCGTCCGAATTCAGTAGGGCCTCGGTGGCTGCGTCCATCAGCGGCCTGAACTGCCCCGAATCGACGTTGCTCTTAATGGTCAGCACCGCGTCGATGTAGGGTTTAGCCGCGGCCAGCCAGCCAATCCGCCAGCCCGCCATGTTGTGCGACTTGCTCATCGAATTCAGTTCAACGGCTACGGCCTTGGCACCGTCAATGGACAACAGGCTGATGGGTGGTTTCTGGTTTAGAATCAGGCTGTACGGGTTGTCGTGGCAGAGTAAGACCCCGTGATCGTGGGCAAACCGTACTGCTCGCTCGAACAGCGTCCGCGTGGCCGGCGCACCGGTGGGCATGTGGGGGTAGTTGAGCCAGACAAGTTTAGTTTTATCGGTGAGTAGGTCTGGGAGCATGAGCCAGTCGGGTTGCCAACCCTTGTCTTCCCGCAACGGATACGTTTGCACTTCGGCCCCAACCATCTGACTCACGGCGCGGTACGCCGGGTAGCCCAGTTCCGGCACCAGAACGCCATCGCCTTCGTTAAGAAAGGTTAGCGACAGATGCGTGATGCCTTCTTTAGAGCCAATTAAGGGTAAAATTTCGGTTTCAGCGTCAAGTGGCACGCCGTATGTACGGGCGTAGAAGTGAGCAATGGCCGCCCGAAACGCCGGTATACCTTTGTAAGATTGGTAACCGTGGGCGCTGGCCTGCCGTGCCGATCGGGTCAGCGCGTCGAGCGTGGCTTCAGACGGCATCATGTCGGGGTTGCCAATGCCAATGTTAATCACGTCGTGACCAGCCGCCATCAGTCGGCGCACTTCGGCGAGTTTAACGGAAAAGTAGTATTCCTGGGTTTGGTCGGCCCGGTGAGCCAAGGGAATAATCATGGGACAAAAAAACGCAATGGCGGGTTGCAGTAGCCACTTACCTGAATGATAAATGCTTTAGTCATGGAATGAAACGCAGCCGACAAAGGTACGGGTTTTCGTATGCACTCGGGTTAGTTGCCCTGAGCGGACTGGGTGGGTGAGAACGTCCGTTCACTCAATAGTTTCCCGATAACACCAATTTTAATTGATTAAACGGTAGTTACCGGTTTACATTACCCACTAACAATGCATTATTTACTAACTTTAATCCCATTTTTGGGAGGCATTAGTACACAAACCGCAATTTACTTGGAATCAATCAGTTACTTATTGAAGAGTTTTCTGCTTCAACCGCTGTCTTTGTTTCAACCTCAATGCGCTTGCAAATACGTCCACGAGCGGTTAAACCCCCAATTTTACCGGGCCGGGCCGTATAAAGTAGCTTTTCTATGGCTTGTTATGGGCTGTTCGGTGGGAATAGCCCAAACCACCTACTACGTGGCCGCAACGGGCAACGACAACAACGACGGCCGCTCGGCCGCGACGCCGTTGCTGAGCCTAACCAAAGTGAACAGCTTAGAGTTGCAGGCCGGCGACTCGGTTCTGTTCCGCCGGGGTGATACGTTCCGCGGCACCCTGCTGATTCGCCGGTCGGGTTCGGCCGCGCAACCCATCGTGTTCAGCGCCTACGGCAGTGGCGCGAAGCCCGTTCTGGCCGGGTCAGTACCGGTGACGAACTGGACCAACGTGGGCGGTAACGTCTGGCAAGCGCCCTGCGCGTCCTGCGGCCCGGTCGTAACGGGCGTGTACCGAAACGAAACGGCCTTACCGCTGGGCCGTTATCCCAACTACGACGCGCCCAACAAAGGCTACCTCACCATCCTGGCGCACACGGAACGGTACCAGATTTTCAGCGTCGAACACTTGCCCGACGGCATCGACTGGAAAGGGGGCGAGGTGGTCATGCGACCCACCCAGTGGATTCTGGACCGGGCCATCATCGACCATCAGTACGGCGACGCGCTGAACTTAATCAACAATTCGACGTATTATCCGGCCGACGGCTGGGGCTTTTTTATTCAGAATCACCCCGCGGCCCTCGACCAGAACGGCGAATGGTACTACAACCCAACCACCAAAACAATCCGGCTCTACGCCAGCGCCGACAATCCCAACAGTCAGACCATCACGGCAACTACGAACCGGGGCGTCGACCTGGCTAACGTCTCGAACGTGGCGCTGCGTCATCTACAAATCGTTCAAACGCTGAACGAAAGCGTGTTTGCCGCGAACGTATCGAGTTTTACGCTGGCCCAAAACGACATTCTCCATTCGGGCGAAGACGGCGTGGTCATTACCGGGTCGGGCAGTAACATCTTGCTCGACGCAAATCGCATCATTGGGGTGAACAACAACGGGTTTTCGATTAGTGCTTACCAGAACGTTACGCTACGGGGTAATACGATTCGGCGCGTCGGTATGATGCCGGGACGGGGCAAAAGCGGGGATGGGCAGTACAACGGGGTGCAGTCGGAAGCCAACCAGAACGTACTGATCGAAAATAACGTCATCGACAGCATTGGGTACAACGGCATCGGCTTTTGGAACAACACGACGATTCAGCGCAACCTGATCTCAAACTACTGCATGACCAAAAGCGACGGGGGCGCGATTTACGTGTGGAACGGTCCGAAAAGACCAATGAGTAACGTGCGCGTGCTGTCGAACATCATTTACAACGGAATCGGCGCACCGGAAGGGTCTTTCCGACGCGAATATTCGGGGGCGAACGGCATTTTCTTCGACGATTGCGCGGAAAACATTGAGGTCAAAGACAATACCATTTTTAATAATCACCAGTGGGGCATTTACCTGCACGCCACCAGTCGAATCAAACTGACCGGCAATACTTCGTTCAACAACGATCAGTGCCAATTCATCATGTACCACAACGGGGGGCAATGTCAGTTCCGCGAGAATGTCGTTAAACACAACACGTTCGTCAGTAAATACCCAACTCAGTTGGTCGGTCAGTACGAATCGAACATCGACGATTTGCCTCAGTACGGCACCATCGACTCGAACTATTACGCCCGCCCATACGACGAAAGAGCGACCATCCGGGGCATTATCAACTGGGGGCAGGGCGGTAATTACGAACTAAAAGACTGGCGGAACTTCTCCGCCGGGCACGACCTCCATTCCAAAGCCAGCCCGTTAACGTATAGTTTGTACCGCAACGAAGGGGCCGGCGGCATTCCCCGCATCAATAGCACGTTCGACGCTACTAACGACAACTGGTTCGTGATTTACAGCCGCTACAACAACATGGAAGCGGAACGGGATGCCAGTCAGCTCGACAACGGAAGCCTGCGCATCCGATTTCCAGCGCCTTCCGGGCAAACCAATTCCTACGGGCAGGTCGTGAAGCCCATTGGCACACTTACCAAAGGACAAACCTACGTGCTCCGGTTCGACGCGCTATCGACAACCTCGGCCAAACTGCTGATTTACATTCGCCAGTATGGTCCGCCGTTTCATGAGTTTGGTCAGCGTTACCAGATAACGGTTAACCCAAGACGCCAAAGTTACGAATTGCCGTTTGTGTCGTCGGACAACGAAACCGACGCCGTGCTGATGGTTCAGGTCGACGGCGAGGGGCCAACGTATTGGATTGATAACGTGCGGTTGCAGGAAGGCGCGTCGATCCGCAATCACCCCGACGACTACATCAAGCTGGTGTACAACCCGACTACCAAAGACAGCGTCGTGACTTTGGATGGCATGTACCGGGACGTAAAAAATCAGTTGTACACCAGTCAGTTGACCTTGAAGCCGTTCACGTCGATTGTTTTGTTTCGGGACGCGCCCGCCCCGTCGACGGCCGATTTAAGCCTTTCGCTGCAAACCAGTCGCCGGGTGCTGCGGGTCAACGAGCCGTTTGCCTATCAGGTGCGCATCCGCAATCAAAGCACAACCCCGGCCGACCTGACCCGCTGGACGCTACGGCTGCCCGCCAACATGGAGTTCGTCAACGAAGCCGGCGAAACCGACAGCGACAACGTCCGGGTGGGCACCGTGTCGCGGCTGAACGCCCTAAGTGATACGACGTTTACATTTCTGGCGAAATCCACGCGGGCTGGTTTGTTTAGAACGTCCGCGCAGATAACGACGGCAACGTCCTCCGACCCGGACAGTTCGCCGGATTCGGGTCAGGCGGATGGTCAGGACGACGTTGCGACGGTGGACATCCGCGTGGGCGATTCTAATGCCTCGGTCTATGTATCCCCGAATCCAAAACAAACGGCGTTGCCCGCGGTCGTGTCAAATCAGCCCCCGTCTGACTCAAGCCGGGCTAATTTAAGTTTACGGATGACCTTCAGCAACCGGGTTCCGGTTCTTAACGATTTGGTAACCTGTACTATATTCGTCACCAACGCAGGCGGTAGCAGTGCCAGCGACGTGCAAATTTTAAATCAGTTGCCCAACGGATTGCAGTTTGTGACTGGAGCCGGCTGGACAGTCGACGCGGGCAGTAACCAACTCCGGGCCGCGTTGAGCAACGTATCGGCCGGCGTCATGGTCAGTTTATCCTTTCAGGCGCGGGCGACAAGCGTCGGGCAATGGGTAAGTCAGGCTGAGATCCGTGCGGCTAACCCGGCTGACCCTAACGCGACACCGGGTAATGGGTACGACAATGGGGAAGACGACACCGCGCGGGCGGACATCCGCGTTCGTGCCAACCAATAAACACGAAGGTTTATGCACATTGTATCCGTTAACGTCGGTCAGCCCGCCACCGTCACCTGGGGTGGGCGAACGTTCGAGACGAGTATCGACAAACGCCCGACTGCTGATCGGCTGGCCGTAACCAAACTAAACATGGTGGGCGACGCGCAGGCTGATTTAGCCGTACACGGCGGTATCGACAAAGCCGTGTACGCTTACGACCGGGCGCACTACGCCTTCTGGCAAGGGCAGTTACCGAACCGTCTGGGCTGGGCGAACGGGCTGTTTGGCGAAAATCTGACAACGGACGGCTTGCCGGACGAGACCGTGCGCATCGGTGACGTGTTTCGGGTGGGAACGGTCCGGCTGCGGGCCGTGCAGCCGCGGTTGCCGTGTTTTAAGCTCAACGCCCGCTTCGACGACCGCCACATGGTCAAGCGGTTCAGCAATGCCGTACGGTGCGGTATTTATTTCCGGGTATTGGAAGAAGGCCACGTTCAGGCCGGTGACGGTATTGAACAAATTGAGCAAGCGCCCGACGCCATCACCATTCGGGACGTGGCCGACTGGTACTTGAACCGGACGGCCGACGCCGATGCACTCAGGCGGTTGTACGCCCTGCCGCACTTACCGAACCGACTTAAAAACTCATTCCGACGCAAGCGGCTGGTTTGACCGGCACAGGTATTTCAACAGCGGAGCCGCGCAGATCGACTGCATCAGTTGGCCGCTGTCGAGCAGGTTCCAGACCTGTTCCGGCGCGACGAGGTGTACGGTGATGTCTTCGGTTTCTTCGAGCGTTTGCGGCTGCTGACACGTAACGCCCGTGGCCAGAAATGTGTAATTTAGATTCGTGTGCGTACCGGTGTTGGCCGACAGCGTCATAAACGGATGCCAGTCGCCCCCGCCGTAGCCCGTTTCTTCGAGCAATTCGCGCTGGGCCGCCGTTAGGAGATCTTCGCCCGGATCGACAACGCCGGCGCACAGTTCGTAGTGAACACCCGCGATGCCGTGCCGGTATTGCCGCACCAGCACCAGTTGCCCCTCGGTTGTGACGGCGACAACGTTGACCCAGTCGCGGTATTCAAACAGGTAGTAGTCGGGCAGGAGAATGCCGTTGGGCAAGCGCACGGCGTCCTGCCGAACGGTTAGCCACGGCGTTTGGATGATATACTCGGAGCGTTCTACCCGCCAGGGTTGGGGATCGTTGTCGGGGATCATGACACAAAGGTAGCCACGACTCAGCGAACCAACTCGTCGGCAAACCGCAAATACTGCGCCCAGTCGTAATCGGTTACGTCGTGCTTGCCGGTGCGGTCGTGGTAGCGCACAGTCTGCCCAACGGGTTTGTCAATACCCGGAAACTGGTCAGTGCCCAAACCCGTTTTGCCCCAAAGCCGGTAAACGGGTTCCGTGCCAACCGCGCCCAGAAACTCACCTTTCGGATCGGACCACTGATCGCCATCGGCGCTGGCCACGTACAGCGGCCGGGGCGCAATTAGGGCCAGCAGTTCGTGCTGATCGGTGGGTAGGTCGGCCACGCGCTGATTGTAGGTTTTGTAACGGGGGCAGAACCAGTGGGGAAAGTGCCGGTTGATACGCTCGACGGTTTCGCCGTACCACCGCCGGCTGAGGGCCGCCCCGCCTTCGCCCGATTCGTTCGAAATCACGGCCGCAAAGCGTTCGTCCTGTGCCCCGGCCCAAAGCGCGGCTTTGCCGATGCGCGAGTGCCCGACGACGATAACGCGTTTGGTATCCACGGCCGAATCCGTCTGGAGGTAATCAAGCATGCGACTCATGCCCCACGCCCACGCGCCGATGGCTCCCCAGTTGTTTGCTTGAGTAGTATCGCCCAGAACGGACCGGATGCCCGAACGCCAGCCTTGCGGGTAATCGGGTTCGATGTCGCCGTAGTAAGCCGTTGCCAAGGCGTAGCCTTGTTTCAGGATTGTTTCGATGGGCCAGCGTCGATCCTGCGCGCCACGGGCCGCTTCGGTAGCCCGGTTGTTAACCACCTTGCCGTCATTGGCGTTGGCCAGCCAGCGCGTTGATAAGGCAATGCCTGGTTCGCGGCTGACGCTGTGGTTTCCTTGGAAATTTAAGCCCAGAAACACCGGAGCAGGCTGTTTGGCTGCCTTTGGTACGTACAGCAGCACGTCAATCGGAGCCAGTTGCGGGTAGTCGGTAAAGTGGATCGAGACCTGCTTGCGGATGGCCAAGCCACCCAGCGCGTTGGCGTCAGTGTGTTTGGTTTCAAACCGCAGCCGAACCGGTTGCGCGGGCGTTTGGCCGTAGATATTTTCGGCAAATAGCCGCAGCAGTTCCGTTCGCCGACGCGTCCACTCGGACCGGTTGGTTACGCGTTTGCCCTGCTCAGTAACCAGCGGATCGGGTAGGGAGTAGGCACCAACCTTGGCTTCGTCGTAGTTAAAAACGGGTTCGGTGGTTTGAGTGGCCGTCTGTCCGATGGCGGGTTGCAAGACGGTCGAAAGCAGTGCTACAAAAGACAATAGTCGGCGCATGAACGTAAAAAGGGTTTGGCAAGAAAGCAGGTTAGCCGGTTTTTCATACTGATTGCGGCTGAATCATATTAACGGGCTTGCCGGATTCGTTGTAATGGGGACTTTTGTGACCTCAACGCCATTTGCACAGTACAACCGGATGAAGAATACCGTTTTTCTTTTCGCGGCTTTGTTTTGCTTTGCCCTTCAATCGTGCCACCGGCCGGTTGGCTATTTTCAGCGAACGCCCCACGCGGCCGCCCGAATGTCCATCGAGCGAACCATAGACCGGCCACGGAACGGATCGGCGGATTCACTTTCGGTGGCCGGTACATTGGATTCGGTCGTAACCGATACTCCGGAGCCGGCGGTCACACCTCGGGCGACGGCCAGTCTAACCCCACCAACTCATACGACGGCCGAACGCGTTAGTCACCGGATGCAGCGCATAGAGCGGCTGTTGACGGTCCCGGTTCAGGCAACCGACAAACAGCCCCGCCCGAAGCCGAAACAGCAACTGCGGCTCGGTAACCGCATCCGCGAGTCGCTGGGCATTCCCCTGCGCAAAGAACTCAACTGGTGGCAACGCATCAGTTGGAAACTAAAAGCGTCGATCATCGTCATCCTCGTCGCCGTTGTATTTGCTATCGTTAAGGTCACCCTGCTGGCAATCATTTTCGGGCTGTTGGGTGCGTTTTTGCTGATTACGGGTCTGAAACGCTCGTTTAAAACTAAGCGACCGTGGTTCTAAATCTCACTTAATGAACCGAATTGTTAGCGGATACCGGTAGTACTCGCCGTTGTTGGCTTTGACGGCGGCAATGATGGTGAAGATCAGCCAAACGGCCCCCACGATCCAGATTAGAACTAAGCCGACCAGCAGCAGAAACAGCACAAACGCCACCGCGGAGGCAAGGATGATGGTGATGTTGAAATTAACGGCTTCTTTGCCGTGATGTTCCACGAACGCCGACTTGTCTTTTTGAATCTGCCAAACGATGAGCGGAGCCATTAAACTGCCGATAATGGTAAAGAAGCCGGTGAGTGAACTCAGGTGCGTCAGCATCGCCCACAGGCGTTCGTTAGATTGAGTCATGGATGTGGGCCTGGGGGTGAGGGG
>CAXUEB010000112.1:7998-16342 GCA_964249775.1 uncultured Spirosoma sp. | reverse complement strand
CCTATCAAAGTTTGCGATTGCGTTTTAAATCGCTTTGATTTTCTAATACCAATAAAGTTTAGGATGATTTAACTAAATCGAGTGGGGCAAATTCGTACCTTGCCTGTCTTCGCTCGCGCTGATCGTTCGCCTATCACGTGCGCTGTCCGATTATCTGCTATGAAACGTGTACGGGCCTCATCCCTCGACATTTCCCATCACCTGAAATTCCGGCGTCTGGAACAGGAAGTTGAGAACCGGACGGCGTACACCATCGACAACGCCGAACTAAACATCTACGAAACGCAGCACGTTGCCAAGCAGGTTGAATTGACGTTCAGCAATCCGGTACTGGCCAGTATGATTCGGGGCAAGAAAGTGATGCACTTGCCGGGAACGCCCTGCTTCGATTTTCTGCCGGGCGAATCGGTTATCGTGCCGGGCGACGAAACCATGCGCATCGACTTTCCCGAAGCGCAAACGAAGAACCCGACGCAGTGTCTGGCCTTGGCCATTGCCCCCGATAAGGTCCGGCAGGTAGAGGAGTTGCTCAACGAGCAGGCACCGCTAATCGACAACGCGCAGGGCTGGCAGTTTGGGCAACGCAATTTCTTTCTGACCAACGACGAGCCGATTCACCAGCTCATCGCCCGGCTGATTTACATTTTCACGGAAAACAACCGGGCGAAAGAAGTTTTTGCCAATTTAGTCATTCAGGAATTAGTCGTCCGGCTGATGCAAACCCAAGCCCGCGCGCTGCTGCTGAGTCCCGAAACGACGCTCATCAACGTCAACCGGCTGGCGCATGTGGCGCAGTACATCACCAAGCACCTGCACCGGAATCTGCACATCCGCGAACTGGCCGACGAAGCGTGCATGAGCGAACCGAATTTCTACCGCACCTTTAAACAAACCTTTGGCCTGACGCCCGTTGATTACATCAACGGTCAACGCATCGCCCTCGCTTCTAAGCTCCTCCGCACCACCAACCGCGGCTTAGCCGACATCGGCGTCGACTGCGGCTTCAACAACCTGACGTACTTTATGAAGCTGTTCCGGCGCGAGATGGGCCTGTCGCCGGCGCAGTATCGCAAGCAAGGTGCAGTTTTGTAGCTCCGACACCGCTCCGGCGGACCGTTCTTGCCGGAGCAACGTTCACATTCAATTTTCCTCCACTGCTATCGTTTACCGAAAGGCGCGTGGGTTAGTTTGATCCGCTCCATCGGACTACCTAATGCCCCGCCTAAGTCACCCATTAATCACTTTTTCAGCCCGGCAGGGCTTTTTTGGCTTTATTTGGGTAATGAAACCAGTTTTTCCCACCACCGAACGCGGTTACCTGTTGGGGGCGACCGTTCTGCTACTACTGCTTTTTGCCAAGCTATACGTTAACCTCCAACCCGCGCTTGACCAGACGGAAGGTGATTATGCGGCCGGCGCAGCCGTTAATTTACAGTCCGGTCTGCGGGCCACGGCGATTCGTAACCTGCTGCTGGAAGGTAATTACGTGACCGACCCACGCGACGCGGCCCTCATCGCCGATTCATTGCCCGTCAAGCTGCAACGGAACGACCAACCCGATAACCTGGGAGCCATCAACAAACGGGCTTTTGCCATTCGGGTGCCGAAGACCTGGCGGAGTCCAATCGGCGGTACGGATTTTCAGAGCCGATTGCGGGTATCGCGGCAGTTAACAGGATTTGATTCGTTGCTTTACGTTCGGGAGTTGAACCAACCTCGCCCCTACCCGTCCGTGGTGGGTTCGGGCGGGCTGTATGTAGCCGGTCGGGTCCTGGCCCAGTCGGCCGATGATGAGTCAAGTCCCGAACAGCCGTTGGCGAATGTGCTCGTGCAACTCAAAGAACATCGACCGACCACCGGCGAAGCCGACGATGCACCCGACCGGTTGACCTTCGCCCGCACCGACGCCGACGGGCGGTTTACCTTCGCCGGGCTGCGGGCGGGCGCGGCTTACAGCGTCCTGCCGCTCAAACCCAGTTATGAGTTCGGCGGTCGGCGCGGTACGGCCCGGCTGACGGGTTCGATGGACTACGAATTTACGGCCCGGCCCCACACGCTTCGGCTCATCGGCTCGACCACGTACGGCCAACTCAAAGCTGACCACGCCTTGACGGTGCGGACGCCGGGCGAATTTCGGGGTCTGTTCTGGATGGTGGTAGGCGGGTTTGTGCTGGCGTTCTGGGCGGTGCACGGTATCTGGTCGCTCCGGCGCTTCCAGCCAGATCCGCTCTTGCTGCCGGTGCTTATGCTGCTCACGGGCCTATCGGTGCTGACGCTCTTAGCCATTCAGGACCCGGTGCAGGATACGTTCTACGGCGGACAGGCCGTGCAGGGCGTCGGGCTGGGTTTGCTGGGTATGACCCTATTGTCGCAGATTAACATCGGGCGGTTCTACACGCGCTGGTGGTTCGACCCGCTGGTCAACCTCCGCCAGCGCACAACCTTCCGGCTGACGGGCTGGACGTGGCTGGCCTTAGCCGTGGGCTTGGCCGGACTAACGCTGGCCTTTGGCACGGGACCCGAGGGTAGTGGCGTCCGCGTCAACCTGCGCGTCGGCGGGTTGCTGTTCCAACCGAGTGAATTGACCAAGTATTTGTTGCTGTTGTTCCTGGCGGGCTTTTTCGCGGCCCACGAAGAGCAACTACGCACCCTGCCGGATTTACGTTGGCGGTGGCGCGTCAGCGTCGGCGTGTTCGCGGCAACGGGCGGGCTGATGCTCCTGTACCTCTTGCTGGGCGACATGGGTCCGGCCTTGGTGATTGGCTTTACGTTCCTGCTGTTTTATACCATCGCCCGCAACACGCTGGGTTTGACGCTGGCAACGGGTTTGGTTTACGGGATTGCCCTCGCCTTCCTGCCCGGCTGGGCGGCCACGCTCCTTGGGCTGGCCGTGGCGGTGGGGCTGCTCGTCTGGCGGGGTCACGCCCGCGCCACGACCGCGCTGGGTCGGCTGGCCTTGCTGGCCGAAGGGCCGGTGCTGCTCGTGCTGGTGATGGCGGCTTTTACTTTCGGCGACCATATTCCCGTTGTCTTAGACCTGCTCTCCGACCGCAAAGCCATTTGGCTCAGTCCCTGGAACAACGACGTGTACGGGGGCGACCACCTCGCGCACAGCTTCTGGACGCTGGCGACCGGCGGCTGGACGGGGCAGGGTTTGGGCAAAGGCTACGCGACGGCGATGCCAGCCGCCCACACCGACATGATTCTGCCAAGTTTGGGCGAAGAAGTAGGCTGGGCGGGTCTGGTGGCGGTGTGCGCGCTGCTGTTCGTTCTGTTGCACCGGACGTTGCTCCACGCCCGCCGGGCCGGTCAGCCGTTCAGTTTTTACCTCGGCGCGGGCATCGCCCTGGCGACCGGCGTTCAGTTTCTGCTCATCGCGGGCGGGTCGCTGGGCCTGCTACCTCTGACGGGCATTTCGGTGCCGTTTCTGAGCTATGGGAAGGTATCGCTCATCATTAACCTGACGGCAATGGGCGCGGTGTTTGCCATTGCCAGCCGCCCCGGTGAGGTCGGTCAGCACACGTACATCGAGAAGCACTACGACCCGGTCTTAGCGACGGGCATCGCCGGTTTCCTGGTCGGCACGCTGATTCTGGCCGGGCGCGCGGCCGACATTGCCCTGGTGCGGTGGGAAGACATGATTGTCCGGCCGAGCCGGGTCGTCAACCGCGACGGTCTGCCGGTGTACAGCTACAACCCGCGCATCAACCGCCTGACCGACGCCTTGGCCGCCGGCACGCTCTACGACCGCGCCGGGCGGGTGTTGGCCACCTCATCGGCCGATACGCTCCGACGTAATTTACCCCGGCTGAAACAGGCCGCACTCGACCCCAAGGCCGTAACCGCCTTGACCAACCGACGATTGGACCGGTATTACCCATTCGGCGAGCACCTGTTTTACTGGGTCGGCGATGCCAATACTAAGCTATTCTGGGCGCAGCAGAACGGGTATTTTGCTGAAGCATCGCACCTGAGCGACCTACGGGGTTTTAACAATCGCCCGCGCCAGGATACCCTGTTAACGAGCGAGTACCGCGCCGACCGCTTTACGCCCGCCGTCGCGCGGACGCTGACCTTACCTCGCTACGACTACCAAGAACTGGCCCCCGCGCTGCGGGCGGGTTTGGACAGCCGGGTGGTTGAGGCCTACAAACAGCGCGACCGTGACCTGTACCTGAGCGTCGACGCCAGTTTGCAGGTAGCCTTGCAAAACGCCCTGGCCGGGTCACCGTACAACGACAAACGCCTGTCGGTAGCCGTGCTCGACGCGGCCACGGGCGAGGTCCTGGCGTCGGCAATGCACCCTTTACCCAACCTCAAACGTCCCGATGAACTGGCCCTGCCCGACCGCGAGCGGCTGAAGTTACCCCACTTAGTTGCCGAACGGGATTTGGCCATGACCTACCCCACCGCCCCCGGCTCGACGGCGAAAATCATTACCGCTACGGCCGGCCTGAACAAGCTGGGACTGCCCGGTGCGGACGTTAGTTTCCCCATTAGTTGCGGAGAGATTATTCGCCGGAGCCGGGTCGAAAGCGAGCCGTGCGGTGGGCGGGTCGACATGCGGCAGGCCATCGTCCGGTCGAGCAACGTGTATTTCATCCGCATGGCCAACGAATACACGTTGGACGACGAACTGGCAAATCTGTACTTGGCAACGGGCATGAACGTGGATTACGTCGGCGGCTACTCCTTTGCCGATGCGCGGACCGCATCGGCCAAGAAACGGATCGTTCAGCACTGGCGCGACTCGTCGTTCGTGGTTCGGCGGAAGCTGTATAACGTCATCCGGTATCCCCGGCGCTACCGCAGCGAGTTTTCGGGGCTGGCGTGGGGGCAGGGTCAATTAACAACTACACCGATAGGCTTGGCGCGGATGGCCGGAGCCGTGGCCAACGGGGGCGTCATGCAAACCCCGCGGTACGTCCTGCGCCGGGCTGGGCAGCAGGAAGGCATCGGCAAAGGCGTCGCCCTGATGCAGCAACCCGCCTACGCCGACCGCCTGCGCGATTTCATGATTGAACAGTCGAATCCCGGCGGCCGGTCTAAAATCAGCATCAGCCGGGTGGCGGGTAAAACCGGTACGCCCGAACGCATTGTGATGGGCGAGAAACAAAACGACGGCTGGTACGTCTTTTTCGCGCCCACGCCCAACGGCCGCTCACACACAGTCACCTGCGTCCGCATCGAACTGGGCAAATCATCCGCCGAAGCGGTTAAATTAGCGAACACAACCATCGCCCCGATTCTAAAAGAGCGTGGGTATTTGGGGACGTTTTAGGGTAGTATCTTGGTGGTACGGCATCCCGGCGGCCACGTCTGAGCGTACAGCATGTTATTGGTTACACACCCGGACGTGGCCGTCCAGGCTACAAACCTTAATCCGACCATGAGCTTCATAGACGACCTAAAACAGTTCTTCGGCTTGGGTGCAGCACCCAACGCCACCGCTCCCTTGCCACCACCGGTAGCCGCACCCGTTCAATCAACCGAAACGAATGCACCGGTAGCCCCCGTCGTCACGGCCCCGTCTGCGCCGGCTCCCGCACCCACGTCGGGAATGCCGCCCACGCCCCAGCAGCGGGATGTGTTGTACGGCTTTATCGTGGAGAAATTAGCGCCGTACACCAACGAGAAAGACGGTTTACCGACGGGTCTGCGACTGTGGCTCCTCACCGACGGCCCCGACGATGAAGACCGACTGTCGGTGGCGCTATTCGCCAACCAACCCGGTCGTTTCCGCGAGGAATTAGCCCGTCACTTAGCCAACCACTACATTCAGTTAGCCCCGGATTGGTCGTTTGCGTACCAGTTCGTGCGCGACGCGCTGCCCGCCGAATGTACCTATCAGCAAGGGCGGCTGGGCCTGGAAGTGCTGCACCCGGCGACGAATGAGCAAGCCCTGCGGGCGCGGCTGCGAACGCTGACGGGTCAGACATTCGAGGTGAGTTACGTCCTCGACCCAACCGTCAAAACCGATTACTGCATTGGGCGGGCCCAGCAGGCCGAAACCGCGTCGGGGCGGGTGCGGACCAATGACATTGCGTTCTTGGACGCCGACGATCCAGGCTTCGATCCGCAACGGGGCGACCCGAACCTGAGCGTCAGCCGCCAGCACGCCAGCATTCACTACGACGCGGCCAGCCGTCGATACCGTTTAGTCGCCGATGCGGGTGGCCTGCCCGCCAATGGAAACAAAACCAAAATCCTGCGCGCCGACAACACCGTCGAACGCGCCGATCTGCCCGGCGTGGGTTACGTGCTCAACTCCGGCGATCAGATTGAACTGGGCGGAGATGCGAAGCTGGTACTGGAGATTGAGTAGTATGAGTGCGGAACTAACTCCCTCGCTCAATACCCCTGATTCTGCGGGAACGTCGTCGGGTTGTTGTACGTATCAATCTCCGACTGCGGAATTGGATAGACCAGCCGGTACGCGGGAACGGTAATGCCCGTTGCCCGGAGCGCGTCAACCGCCGTACCCGTGCGGACGAGGTCGAACCAGCGGTCGTTTTCTAAGGCCAATTCGAGCCGCCGTTCGTTGATAACGGCCGTTCGGAAGGTTGCCTGCGTAGCCAATTGCGCGGCCGTGTACACCGGTGCAGCCGCCCGACTCCGCACCAGATTCAATACCCGGAACGCTTCGCTGTCGGCCTGGTAGCCAACTTCGTTCAGGGCTTCGGCGTAAAGCAGCAGCACGTCGGCGTAGCGCAAGACCGGGAAGTCGTTACCGACGTCGTTGGTAGCCGAGATTTCGTCGTAAAATTTGCGGGGCACCACGTTGACGCTGCTCGGCACGGGTATCTGCACCGTCAGGGGCTGCCGCCGGTCGCCCGCCGGGTAAGCCGTTCGTAGCGACGGCTCGATGTTGTCACCGATGTTGGTACCGTACCATTGCGCGTGGCCTTCGCCCTGCGTGCCGCCTTTCCGGTATTTGACGGCAAACAAAAGCTCGGCGTTGTTTTTGTTCGTCACCAGGAACACGTCGGCAATGTTGGGCAACAGCCGGTACGTGGTTCCGCTGACGACCTCGCGCAGCACCGAAACGGCCTGCGAATACTTTTTTTCCGTTACATAAACCTTGCCCAGTAGCCCTTTAGCCGCGCCCGATGTGGCCCGGCCAACGTCCGCGCCGGTGTAGCTGGCGGGCAGGTTGGCAGCCGCGTCAGTTAGGTCTTTTTCGATGGCTGTGTAGACCTCGGTTACCTCATTGCGGACGTACTGGCGGGCGTCGGTGGTCGTTCCAGTCGTTAGCACGAGTGGCACCCGGCCCCACAACCTGACCAAATTGAAATACGACAGCGCCCGGATAAACTGGGCTTCACCTTTGTAACGCGCCTTCAAGGTGGCGTCCATTGTGACACCGTCAATCTTATCCAGAATCAGGTTCGTTCGGTTGATGCCGGCGTACAAACTGCCCCACGTATCGCGCAAGATGGTGTTGGTCGTCGGCTCGATGAACCGATCAATGTTGTAGCGCAGACCCGCGTTTGAGGACGGGTCATTGTCCAACACGTTGTCGCCCCGCGCTTCGATGAGCGTGTTGAAATCGCCCCCGTACTGGTTGGTGCTTTGCAGCGCGTCGTAGGCCCCGTTGACCGCCGTATTAAAATCACCCGCCGTTTGGTAAAAATTATCCGCGTTGGGTTGCGACAAGGGCTTGAGGTCCAGAAAATCCTTTCGGCAGGCTGTCAGACTGACCAGGAGTGTAACGGTTAGAACTATCTTTTTCATGGTAAACTAAAACGAAAGGTTTAAACCAACCGAGGTCGTGCGGGGCAGCGGGTAGGTGCCGTAATCTTCGCCCGACGACAAGGCGCTGTCGGGGCGGCTGTTGACTTCGGGGTTGTAGCCGATGTATTTGGCAAACGTAAACGGGTTCTGGGCGGTCACGTACAGGCGGGCGCGGCTCAAACGCAGTCGTTGCGATAAGGCGGTCGGCAAGGCGTAGCCGAGCGTAATCGTTCGGATGCGGACGTAAGAGCCGTCTTCAATGTGCCAGGTCGAAATTTCGCCGTTGGAGCCGGTCGCCAATCGGTTGGCCCGGTTGTGCAGCCCGTCACCGGTATTATCGGCCGACTGCCAGCGGTTTAGTGCGCCCCGGAACAGGTTGCCGTTGCCTTCCATGTTGTAGACATAGCGCCGAATCAGGTTCAAGATTTTGTTACCCTGAACGCCCTGCACGGCCACGTTCAGGTCGAAGCCGCCGTAGGTCAACCCGCTCGTCAGGCCGAAGGTGTATTTTGGATAGTAGCTGCCCGTCACGGCACGGTCGATGCTGAAGTCATTGCGGCGGTCGTTGTTGTTGTAGATAAAGCTAAACTAGCCGGGCTTGGTCGTCGAC
>CAXUEB010000112.1:402-7988 GCA_964249775.1 uncultured Spirosoma sp. | reverse complement strand
CCCGCCACGATGATTGGATCGCCCGACGGACCCAGCGCCCGGACGCGGTTGCGGTTAGTGGCGAAGTTGGCGCTGGCCGTCCAGCCCAGTCGGCCGAACGTCTGGCGCGTGCCGAGCGTGAACTCAAACCCTTGGTTATTCACCTTGCCAATGTTCTGCAACTCGGTACTGAAGCCCGACGCACGGGGCACCGGCACGTTCAGCAGCAGGTCGGAGGTGTTGGCGTTGTAATAATCGACGGTCAGGTTCAGCCGGTTGCGCAGAAAACTCACGTCGAAACCCACGTCGAGCATGGCCGTTTTTTCCCAGCGGAGCCGGTCGTTGGCCGAGTTAGCGGGCGCTAAGCCGCTGACGATGGTTTCGGCCCCGAGCACGTAATTCTGGTAGTTGAGCAAACTGATCGAGCCGTAATTCGGAATTTGGAAGTTACCCGTCAGCCCGTAGGACCCACGCAGTTTGAGGTCGCTCAGCCACGAGACACCCTTCAAAAACGATTCCTGCGAGACGTTCCAACCCGCCGACACCGACGGGAAATAGCCCCAGCGGTTATCCCGCCCAAAACGCGATGACCCATCAGCCCGCACGGCCGCCGACAGCAAATACTTGCCCTGATAATCGTACTGCACCCGGCTCAGATACGACAGCAGGGACCATTCCTGCACGTCGGAACCGCCCGAACTCACTTGCCCGGCGTTGAGCGTCTGGACCAGATCGTTCGGAAAATTCGTCGCCGTCAGTTCCGTGGCCGTTCGGCGGTCCTTCTGGGCCGTAAAACCTGCCAAGGCCGAAACGGTATGCGCCCCGAACGAACGGTTGTAGTTTAGGGTGTTTTCGACTAACCAGTTGACGAAGTTCTGCGCCCGCGAGAAGCCCGTTGGCACCGATGGGCCTTTGCGGTCCCGAACTTCAAGAATCGACGGCCGGAAGTAATCGCGCTGGAAGTTATTGATGTCGGTGCCGACGCTAAGCCGGTACGACAAGCCGGTGAGAATGTCGTACTGCGCGTAGGCGTTACCCAACAGCCGTAAATGGGTTAGTTTGTCGTCGACTTCGTTGGCGATGGCCACCGGGTTCAAGATCGACGTTGCGCCGTAACCCCAGCCGTTGGCGTCGAAGTTGTACGAACCGTCGGCGTTACGGACCGGCCAGATGGGGGCAATCTGCACGGCCAGCCCAACGATGCCCTCGGCCAGGTACGGCCCTTCGGCTTTAACCAGATCGTGGCGGGCGTAGGTTGGATTTAGATTGAAACCAACCGATAGCCGACCGCTTTTCACGTCGACGTTGCCCCGTGCGCTGTAGCGTTTGAAGCCCGAATTGATGACGATGCCCCGCTGATCGAGGTAGTTGCCCGACACGTAAAACCGGACGTTGTCTTTACCGCCCGAAATCGACAGCGTGTGGTTCTGGATGGGAGCCGCCCGGTAGATTTCGTCTTGCCAGTCGGTGTCCGTCAGGCCCGGAGTGGATGCTCCGGCCGGCCCCGACAGGTACGGCGTAATCTGGGGTGGAATTAAGGTACTCGGTGCGCCCACGCCCCGCTGCCGCACGTCGTTGGCATCGGTGATCCGGCCGGTCGGGTTGCGGTCGAGATAGGCGTTGTTTTTGCCTTCGGCGTTGAGTTGGGCGTATTCGTAGGCATTGAGCAAGTCCAGCTTTTTAGACACTTGCTGCACGCCCAAGAACGAATCATAATTGATAATCGTCTTGCCTTCTTTGCCCCGCTTGGTTGTCAGCAGAACCACACCGTTGGAACCGCGCGAACCGTAAATGGCGGCTGCCGAGGCATCTTTCAAGACCTCGATGCTTTCGATGTCGTCGGTGTTGATCGTGCTTAGGACGTTGATCGGGTTATCGGGGAACTGCGTGTTGGTGCTGCCGGTGGCAAACTTCGTATCGCGCGACAGCGGGACGCCGTCGATGACGTACAGCGGGTCGTTGCCCGCGCTAATGGACCCCGTGCCCCGCACCCGCACCGACAGGGCCGCCCCCGGTGCTCCCGACGTTTGCGACACCTGTACCCCGGCGATTTTAGCCGCCAGCGCCTGGTCGAAGCTCGCGACGGGCTGGTTGGCTAAGTCCCGCGCCCGCACCGAGTTGGTAGCGGCCGTTGGCGTCGGTCGTCGCGCCGACGTTGGTGCCTTTTACCTGAATCGTCGTGCCGGCTAAGGCGTCGCCGGTAGCCGCGTCGGTCACGCTGCCGGTAATGGGCGTTTGGGCGAAACTTACCCGAAAGACCAGCAGGAAAAAGAGGAGCACTGCCCAACGCCCGGTTTGACGTTGGTCTGGGTTGCGTAAAACAAGCGACATAGGAAGTTCATTTGAAGGTCTGCTCTGGACAAAATAAGCCGTGTTCTGGGCGGCTCCAACGACCCGGCGTGAGGGAATACAATTATACCCACATCTGGCCAGTTTCTGTTGACACTGGTGCTTTTTATCAAACAGTCTCGTCGATTGATAACAATTATTTTACATAAAAAAGGGGACGAAATTGATGTGAGTTGAGGAATCTGTATTTGATTGCGATCCGCCACCGTTCAAGCCGTCACTTAGACACACGTTGATGAAGTCAATTTTTACGGTAACACCCATGTGTCGCTGGCATTTAGAGTGTCACTACCTTTTTCGTAAAAGCCGGACGTCGGTGCCGGGCCTACCCGTAGAGAATCAAACGGCAAACCCAGACGATCATAAACCGGCTGCGTATCTTACTGGTAAAGGTCCTATCTTAGGGCACGCGCTGGGACTGTCTCCTAACAGCCGCACGGCTATCGACCCAGCTACGTGTACTACCGAAACCTCCGGCAAAACAGAGCGGTCGTTAAACGGTAAGGAATGAACGATTTATGCGAACTCTAAGCCTATTCCAGTTCGTCTTCGGCATTCGTCTGCTGTTCAACGGGCTGCCTGTATTCGCCGACGTGCGGTTGCCGCAACTGATTAGCAACGGCATGGTGCTCCAGCGCGACCACACCCTGAAAATCTGGGGTTGGGCAGACACCAACGAGCCGGTCGCGGTGAGCTTTGATGGGCAAACGTACCGCACGACGGCGGGTACCAACGGAAAATGGTCCGTGAATCTACCCGCTCACCAGGCCGGTGGTCCGTATACGCTCACGATTCAAAGTAAAAATCAACTCATTCTGACGGATATCCTGGTGGGCGACGTGTGGGTGTGTTCGGGTCAGTCGAACATGGCGTTGCCCATGAGTCGCGTTATGGTTCGTTACGCCGACGTGATTAAGCAGGCCAATTGCCCCCAAATTCGGCAGTTCAACGTGCCAGTTCGGTACGCCTTTACGGCGGCCCAGGAGGATCTGCCGCCCGGACGCTGGGAATCGGCGACGCCCCAGCGTGTGCTTCAGTTTACGGCGGCCGGTTTCTTTTTTGCCAAAGCCCTTTACGAAAAGTACGGCGTTCCGATCGGTCTCATCAAAGCCCCCGTGGGTGGTTCGCCGGCCGAAGCCTGGCTCAGCAAAGACGCGCTCAAGGCGTTTCCCGATTATTTCGCCCAGGCGCAGAAGCTTAAAGACAGCAGTTACGTCGGACGGATTCGACGCGCCGATGAAGCCGCCAGCCGGGCGTGGTATACCCGCATCGACCAGCAGGACAAAGGTCGGCACGGCGCAAAGCCTTGGTTCGACCCAGCCTACGATGCGTTGAGCAGGTCGAGAATGTAGCGTCCGCGGCCGAATACCACTGGATGTCGGGTAATTTTATCAAGTACGCTGGGCCGCTTACGCCGAACGATTTGCCCGTCGATGCGCACGAACTAATCGCGCTGTGCGCACCCCGGCCCGTGTTCATCAGCGTAGGGTCGCCGACGGTCGAAGGGCAATGGGTCGACGCGAAGGGCATGTTTCTGGGGGGCCTTCACGCCGGACCCGTTTACCGGCTACTGGGCAAGAAAGACCTGGGCACGACGCAGTTTCCGCCGATGGAAACTGCGCTGGTCGACGGTGAAATTGCGTTTCGGCAGCACAGCGGTGGTCACACGACCGGTCCCAACTGGCCCACATTTTTGCGTTACGCGGACCGGTACATCAAAGGCCCTCCGTTGGCCGGAAAGTAGGGATACCGCTACGGTTTCTTTTCTGCTTGATTAAATCGGTGACTCTAAAAATGGGAATGCTGCAAACAATGCGCTGGTTCGGGCCGAACGATCCGGTTTCGCTGATGGACATTCGGCAGGCGGGCTGCACCGGCGTCGTCACGGCGCTGCACCAACCCCGAAACCTGTCCCCTGCCCTACCGGCTGTGGTTTCACCACGTGCCGTGGACCAAAAACTCGACACGGGCCGTTCGCTACTACATCGGGGCTGATTCGATGGCCGGGATGCAAGAACAGTGGGCGCGGGTCAAATCCGCCGTTGACCCCGAACTCTGGGCCGACGTGGCTGGGCGACTATCCGTGCAGCGCCGGGAAGCGCTCTGGTGGCGGGACGCCAGCGTCCTTTATTTTCAAACGTTTGCGCGGCAGCCCATCCCGGCCCCGTTCAAAAAACCGGAACGAACGCTGGAAGACGTAAAACGGATTGTCGACATCTACCAACTACGCTAATGGAACAAACCCAGATAAATACCGACGGTCAGGCAACCGAGTCGGCGACGTATCCCGCCGTTTTTTCGCTGGAAGGCAAGCGGGCGCTCATTACGGGTGGCGGCAGTGGCATTGGCTTCGACATTGCCCGGTGTATGGTGGCCGCCGGAGCGAACGTCATCATTACCGGACGCCGTGAACAGCCCCTTCGGGAAGCTACGGACACGTTGGGCGAACGGGCGCGGTACATCGTCAACGACGTGACCGAACGGGAAGCGCTGGACGGTCTGGTGGAAACCATCGAGGCAAACCACGGTCCTATCGACATCTTGGTCAACAATGCGGGTGTCAACTTGAAAAAACCGGCGTTGGAGGTAACCGACGAAGAGTTCGACCGAATCGTGCACACCAACTTAAACGCCGTATTCAGCCTAACGCGGGCCTGCGCCCGGCGCATGATGGAACGGCGCAGCGGTAGTGTTATCATGATTTCGTCGATGGCGGCTTATTACGGGATTGACCGGGTGGCAGCCTACGCGGCCTCTAAATCGGCGGTGGAAGGCATGGTAAAGGTCCTGGCGTCGGAGTGGTCAGGTAACGGCGTTCGGGTCAATGCCATCGCGCCGGGCTTCATCGAAACGGCCATGAGCAAAACCGCCATGAGCGGAGACCCCGACCGATTCGCCAGGGCCATGCGCCGGACACCCATGGGCAAGTTCGGCAAGCCCGAAGACATCGGCTGGGCGGCCGTGTTTTTAGCTTCCAACGCGGCCCGCTACATCACCGGCGCATCGCTGCCGGTGGACGGTGGTAATTCGATAGGGTTCTAATTTTGCTGAAACCGCTTATGTCTCCTCGCCTTCTAATTTTCATGCCAATCTTGCTTGCCTTTCAATCTGATGACCGGGGGTTGAAAGATTACTACAAAGATTATTTTCCGATTGGTGTAGCAGTCGCGCCCCGCAATCTGACGGGTCCGGAGGCCGAATTAATCGTCCGGCACTTCAACAGCATCACGCCGGAAAACGCGATGAAGATGGGGCCGATTCATCCCGACGAAGGACGGTACAATTGGAACGACGCCGACGCCATCGTGGACTTCGCGCAACAAAACGGCTTAAAAATGCGCGGTCATACGCTGTGTTGGCATAACCAAACGCCCCGTTGGTTCTTTACCGACTCGACCGGTCAGCCGGTCAGTAAAGACCTGCTGCTGGCTCGTCTGAAAGAACACATTCAAGACGTGGTTAGCCGCTATAAAGGCAAAATTTACGCCTGGGACGTAGTCAACGAAGCCGTATCGGATGGAGGCCCGGATTTGTACCGGAAATCCAAATTTTACGAAATCATCGGCGAAGAATACATCGAACGGGCCTTCCAGTACGCCCACGAAGCCGACTCCAACGCCGTGTTGTTCTACAATGATTACAACACCGAGAACGCCCAAAAGCGGGAACGCATTTATCAAGTAGTCAAAACGCTAAAAGACAAAGGCGTACCCATCGGGGGCGTGGGTTTGCAAGGACACTGGTCAATTTACGAACCGACGGCCGGACAATTAGACGAATCAATCCGTAAGTTCGCCGACCTGGGTTTAGAGGTGCAGATCACCGAATTAGACGTTTCGGTGTATCCCAAAAAGCACGAACGCCGGGCCGGGCAAGATACCGATCAGCGCGAGTTTACGCCCGAAATCGCCGACCAACAGGCGGCCCATTACAAAACGCTGTTTGAGGTATTTCGCAAGCACCGGGACAAGATTACCGGCGTTACGTTCTGGAACGTATCGGACAAGTCATCGTGGCTCGATAATTTTCCGGTGCCGGGCCGCAAGGATTACCCGCTGCTGTTCGACCAGCAGTATCAACCGAAAAAGGCGTACCAGGAAGTAGTCAATTTCAAGTAGTTACGTCGTAAACGCTCATGTTCCATCGCGATCCAATACGCATCACGGTTTTATTGCTCAGCCTGCTCGCTCCCCTGCTTGGGGTTAGCCAGAAGAGGCCGTCAGCCAGTCGAACCTACTTGGCTAAACCGCTGGTTACGCACATCTACACGGCCGATCCGTCGGCGCACGTGTTCGGCGGCAAGATTTGCCTGTACCCGTCGCACGATATTGACGCGGGCGTGAAAGAAGACGACAGGGGCAGCCACTTCGCCATGCGCGACTACCACGTTCTGTCGATGGATAGCGTCGGCGGTCCGGTAACCGACCACGGTGTAGCGCTGGACTTGAAAGACATTCCCTGGGCGGGACGGCAACTGTGGGCACCGGACGCGGCCTACAAGAACGGTACGTACTACTTGTACTTCCCCGTCAAAGACAAACAGGACGTGTTTCGCATCGGCGTCGCCACCAGTCAGTCGCCGAGTGGTCCGTTCAAGGCCGAGCCGCAACCGATACCGGGCAGTTTTAGCATCGACCCGGCCGTGTTTACCGACACCGACGGCCGTTCATACCTGTACTTCGGCGGCATCTGGGGTGGTCAGTTGCAAAAGTGGGCGGGCGGAACCTACAACCCCAACGGCTCCGAGACGGACCTGGGTAAGCCGGCCCAACCGGCCCTGAGCGCCAAAGTTGCCCGGCTGAGTGGCGACATGCTTAGCTTCGACGAAGCGGTCCGGGACGTGCAGATTCTGGACGAAACGGGTCAACCCCTGCTCGCGGGCGACCACAACCGGCGCTTTTTTGAGGGCGGCTGGCTGCACAAGTACAATGGGAAATACTATTTCTCGTACTCGACCGGCGACACGCATTACGTAGCCTACGCCGTCGGCGACTCGCCCTACGGCCCGTTCACCTACAAAGGCGTTATCATGAACCCCGTAACCGGCTGGACGACGCACCGCTCCATCGTAGAAGTTGGCGGCCCGTCGAACGAGGCCCGATGGTATATCTTCTACCACGACGTGGAACTGTCGGGCAAAACCCACCTACGCAACGTCAAAGTCACTGAACTCAAACGCCGACCTGATGGTACGATTGAGCCGATTAATCCGTGAACATGTTTCCAGCGGGCGGCCACAATCCGGTCTGAAGCACAGG
>CAXUEB010000112.1:0-352 GCA_964249775.1 uncultured Spirosoma sp. | reverse complement strand
AAGTAATAACCTTGTCTCAATAAGCTGATCGTTAATTCTTTACTCGATAAAGCCTGGTGGATTAAGACCACTACCATCAGCGGTCACGTGATTTTTCGTTCGTTTTCGAGTAGCTTCGCCGGAAACGAGCTATCGCGGCTCTCGCCCTGCCCAACTGATTATGATTCAGTCGCTACCCACCACGCGTTCCCATTCAGCGTTACCCGTCTTCAGTCTGCTGTTGCTGTTTTTTTTGTCCGGCTTTGCCGCCCTGTTGTACCAAGTGATCTGGCAGCGGCTGCTGGTTTTTTACACCGGTTCGGATACGGTTAGCATCAGCCTCATCGTGACGGCCTTCATGACGGGTCTGGGC
>CAXUEB010000111.1:16141-16483 GCA_964249775.1 uncultured Spirosoma sp. | reverse complement strand
CCGTGGCCGATATCTTGTTTATCGAAGGCTTGGACAATTACCTTAAGATTCACCTCGAAGGCCAGAAACCCGTGGTGGTGCGGCTAACGATGAAGGCCATGCTCGACAAGCTGCCCCCGGCGGAGTTTATCCGAGTCCACCGGTCTTACATCGTGCCCATCCGCCGAATTGCCCTGGTGCGCAACAAGCTCATCACCGTCGGCAACGAAGAGATTCCCCTCGGCAGCAGCTACGAACGCGACTTCTTCGAGCGGTTTCGGGCCTGATGTAGCTCTGGCAATCTTGCCGGAGCAGCGGGCGACAGCCATTTCACACCAGTCGCTGTCGCTCGCTGCTCTGGCA
>CAXUEB010000111.1:12817-16131 GCA_964249775.1 uncultured Spirosoma sp. | reverse complement strand
CTCCGTTGGTAGGGGCACCGTGACGGATTGATTCGCCGTTGCCCGAATAGGTTGCTGCCAGACGAGCCGCCCCAATCGGTCGCGCAGGCTGCCCGCCCAGACGCCGGGGCGGGGCAGTTGCAGCGTCAGGGCGCGGCCGTCGACCGGATTGGGATACACCACCGGCTGCGGCCCGGAAAGAGCGGGCGGCAACGACGGTTCAACGGCCAGCACCACGTCGTTGCTGAACTGCACCCGGCCGTTGGGCAAATTCAGCCGAATCCGGTAAGAGTTGTCGCCAGCGGGGGCACCCGGATCGGTAAATGAGTAAAGGTGAGCCAATTCGCCGTCGGCGGCCGCCGGCAAGGTCCCTACCGCGTGAAAATTGCCTACACTATCGCGCCGTTCAACCGTGAAGCGCGACTGAACCGGCTCCTGCGCCGAGAGCCAGTGCACCCGCACGGTGGAATCAACGCGCTCGGTCTGCACGTCGACAAACGGACAGGCATCGCGGCCCGGTGCCGTCACCCGGAAAGTGCCCGACGGTACGCCCGCCAGCACCGGGGCCGTTGCGGTTACGCGCAGCCGGTAGGTGCCCGCCGACAGCGTATCGGGTAGACTGACCCGCAGCGGGGCGTTGCTCCACCCCTGCCCCACGTCCGTAACGTACCAGCCCCGCTCGGTCAGCAACTGCCCCACGACGGGCGTCGGCTCGGCAAAGCCGATGCTTTGAAAGGGAACGGCGATTTCCCGGCCGGCCGGAATCTCGGTGGGTAGCAATCCGGTTTGGATAAACTGTCTTGGCTGGTGGGGAATCGACTGCCCAAAAAATGCGTCGGTCAGGACCTGATTCCAGGCGTCGGCGTAGCGCGAAAGGCCCTGAAGCCCACCGGCAATGTTTTCAAAGTGACCATGTTCGGGTCGGGGCGACTGAAGCGTATCGGTGTAGGGACCGGGCCAGACGTTGTTGGCAGGCGTTTGGGCCAGTTGACGCTGCGCCCCCAGGATGGCCGCGCTGGGCACGGAACCTTTGGGCGTGATCGAACACTGCGCGACAACCCACGTCAGGTTACGCCCAAAGTCGGCGCGGCTGTGGTCGATGAGGGCCTGCACGTGCCGGCGGTAGTCGGCCTGCGGGGTTTGGAGCGGCCAGGCGTCGGATTCGCCGTGGTGCCACAGCACGGCCCGGATGCCAAACAGGTTGTGGTAGTACTGAAGCGCGTTGCGCAGGTTGCGGTAGGGTTGCAGGTGGGGCCAAGGCTTGCTATTGAAGATGTTAACGGCGGGGATGCCCTTGGCCGTGCTGCTCCAGTTTTCGGCCACCGTCGCCGGAATCGCGACGTTGAAGTAAGCCACCGGCACGCCGTAGCGGTCGGCGATGCGATCGCCCAGTTCGCCCCAGCACCAGGCCGTTTCGCCGGTCGGAAAGACGAAGTTGGTAGCCGCTAAGGGCGAAAACGTGGGGTGCGGAAACGGCTTGTCCTGCGATTCGAGGGCGTCGTTTTTGTTCCAGAAGCGGTTCCAGGCGTTGAACGACACAACCCGCTCACTCGCGCTCTTTGCGCCGAGGTTGGGCACGCCCATCGCGTTTGATTGCCCGGCCACCAGAAACACCTCGCCCACGCCCACCGGCGCTACCGACGCCGTGCTGACGGTCTGCTCCCCGCGCCGGCCCCGCAGTTCCAACCGGAATAAGCCTTTCGGAGCCGTCAGAACGCCCCGGTACTGCCCGTTCCGCGGCCCGTCTTCAACCAGCGTCCAGGCTCCCGGCTGCTCGGCAACGGCGGGGACTGCGGTGGGCGACAGCCGAACGAGCCGGGCTTCGACGCGGTCGATGGGCAAAGAGAACGTACCGGCGATGTAAAGGGGAGCCTGGTTTTGGCGGTCGCGCTGCACGACCATGCGCGGCAAGGGAAACGACACGCTCAACTGCGCCCACGTCGGGAGGGTCAGCAACAGCCAGTGACTGAGAAGAAGAACTTGTCTTACCAACGGCGGCATGCGGTACGGGTAGCCAATTGCACCCTAAAACTAAGCAATTATCGGTAGACACCCGATTCGGGTTGCCCGCTTAACCCCAACATTTCATTCTCTGACCACAAATCCGGCCGGTTCACCCCGTTCCCTTCCCCACTAACCACACATCTTTTCCTCGCCCGGCTGGACTGGCGAACTTTGACCTGGTCAAGCGGGCAAAGACCGATTGTCGGTGGGCTACGCGGCCCGCCGACGAACCATCGTTTACCCCAACATTCGCCGGCTTTGCCACAAAGGACGCCCCAACGGCAACGGGCGTTGGGGAAGCAACGTAAACAATTGTAACCGGCCCAGTAGTCAACCCAAGTATAAACCGTAAACACGCGACACACGATGCCCCATACCTACTCAACTAAATTAGAACACAACCATGACCGCTTTTGCATCCCCAATAATTACCCAGCCTGGATTGGCCCGGCCTGGTGCGGCCCAGCCTGGTGCGGCCCAGCCTGGTGCGGCCCAGCCCGACGTTACCTTGTTTCATGGCAACGTGCACAGCCCGTCGTACGCCAGTTTGACCGACAACTTTGACCGGGCCGACCAACTTAAAGATTACTGCATTCCGGTTAATTCCTACTTCCCGACGCCGGCCATTATGGACGCGCTGTACGCGAAGATTCCCTACGCCCTGAAGTATTACCCCAGCGGCAACGGGCAGATTGCCGAAACGGTGTGCCAATTCGCCGACATCGCCAATCCCGACTCGGTCATCGTCGGTAACGGTTCGACGGAGCTGATTTCGTGGCTTAACAGCCTGTTCGTGCACGACAACATCTTGGTGCCGGTGCCCAGTTTCGGGCGGTGGACCGACGAACCGCAGGGCCTCGGCCGGGAGGTGCACTTCGTGTTTTATTCCGACGCCAACGAGCAGCGGCTGACGCCCGACGAATTTGTGCAGGCCGTCAACCGCGCCGGCGTTCGCAACGCGGTGCTTTGCAACCCCAACAACCCCACAGGCTCGATTATGCAGCGCGACGAGGTGATCTGGATTATGGAGCAACTTGGGCACTTAGACACGCTCATCATCGATGAATCGTTTATCGACTTTTCGATGCCCGAACCGCCCACCGTTAAGGACGTGGTGGCGCAGTTTGACAACGCCTGGGTGCTGAAAAGTTTAGGTAAGAACCTGGGGCTGCACGGCCTGCGCATGGGCTACGCCATCAGTAACCCGGCGAATATTCAAAAGCTCAAACGGCACGTGCCGTTCTGGAATGTCAACGGCATCACCGAACTCCTGCTGAAGCTGGTCGTCGACGGCAAGGCCCGCACGGTCTGGAAGACCGCCGCCAGCGTCG
>CAXUEB010000111.1:0-12807 GCA_964249775.1 uncultured Spirosoma sp. | reverse complement strand
AAAGCCGACTACGAGCTAAGCCGGCTGAAGGGCATCGCCGACCGCGAGTACCTGATGACCACCCTGGCGTCTATCCCCGAACTAAGGGTGTTTCCGTCGTTCGGCAACTTCGCGTACATGAAAGTAGACGACGCCATCGACGGCAATACGCTGCGCGACCGGCTGCTGCTCAACCAGCACTGCTTCGTGCGCAACTGCGGCAACAAAATCGGGTGCAGTCCGCAGTATTTCCGGATTGCGGCCCGGCCCCAAGCCGAAGTCGACTATTTACGGACCGCCATCCGGCAGGAAATCAACCAGCTAAAGGCGGCTGCGTTCATGACGGATATGAACCGGCTGGGATGCACCATCACCCGCCTACCGAAGCGGGCATAGTTGAGCAACCCAAACCGGCCCGGCTCTGCTTATCGTAAGCAGAGCCGGGCCGGTTTGGGTTGGATAGGCTTAGGTTACGTGCGCGGATCAGCCCGTTAAGCCAGGCCTTGCCGCTGGCTCACTTCAGGTATCTTTCAATCACGCGCCGAATGAGCGGACGGGTAATTGACGAGTTGTAGCTGCCAGGCTGCTGGGCCGCGGCCAAGTCGTCCAGTTCGCGGCCCAACACCATGCCTTTGACCTGCTGTCGGAGCGCCACGATTGGCTTGTCTTTCAACACCTCGCCCCAAACGTTCCGCACGTCGACCCAGTAGGCACGGTGGCCGGCCCACCAGGCTTTGGCCACTTGGCACTTTTTTTCATCGGTGCGCTTATAAATGTTCAGCCCTTTTTCCTGCGCTACAAGTTGGTCGCCCGCTTCCGAGCGAATGATCTTGTCGTTATCCTGCTCGTGGACGTAGCCCTCGGCCGTGATTTCGTGGTGGTTGGTCCGGCGCATGACGTTGTAATCGTGGCGCTTGGTGTATTCGCGCCGGGGCAGCGGGGCGTCGACCGTGCTTTCCCAGTAATGCCGCCCGTCGAGGTGAATCCAGGTTGCCGAGCCTTCGTAACGCGGGCTGTCGTCCACTTCAAATACCTGCTGCGTCCACTGCCCTTTGACCTGCTCGGGCGTCCGGTTGACCCGTTTCCAGGTCGCATTCTGGTCGAAGGCCAGCAAGCTGGTGTTCTGGTACAGCCAGTCCTCGCGCCAGTGCTTAATGACCATTGAATCCCCGACGACTAACAGGTGCTGAATCACCACTTTGCCGGGGCCGGTCCGGCGATCCGGCTCCTCATCGACAAAGACCCATTCGACGCCCTTGGCCACGTAGCGGTCTTTGAATTGGTATTGCTTGTCGGGCGAAAAAGTTTCGGCGTACTGAAAACTGACTTCGTGGCAGCCGCATTGCCGGTTGATGGCGGCTACGTCCTGGGCGGATTGGGCCAAAGCCGCCCCAATGCCGAGCAGGTAGACTCCTAATGTACTGGACCGACGCATAATCTTGGCGGAGGGGTACGTAACGACGATATGTCTACACAAATCTATGCTTATTTAGAAAGAATAAAAATAAATATGACAGATTCTTTTGAATGATTCTAAACAAGGTCTACGTTTGTGGCAGAACTACATCAAACGCATCTACGTACCGGTTTTCGTTCGTCAAAGCGGGCGACGGTTTACTAATGAATACCACCATGTTTTTACGTTATCTTTTCCTTGTTTTTTTCTTTTCCGCCACGTCAACGCTGGCCCAAACTGCGCCTAAAGGCACCGTGCGCGGCACCGTCACGACCGCCGACGGGCAGCCAGCGTCCTTCGTCAATATTGTTGTTAAAGCTTCCAACCGGGGCAGTCTGACCGACCAAGCTGGTCAGTTTAGCATCAAGAACGTGCCGACTGGTTCGCAGACGCTCCTTATCTCGCTCGTAGGCTATCAGCCCGAAGAACAGCCGGTTGAGGTCCGAGCCGGTGAAACCGTAACGACCACCGTAACGCTGGCCGAAACGGCCCAGCAGTTGCAAGAGATTATTGTGACGGGCAGGGCTACCAACCGCTTTGCCCGCTCGGAAAGTGACTACGTCGCTAAACTACCGCTCAAGAATCTGGAAAATCCGCAGGTCTACAACACCATCGGTAAGGAGCTACTGACCGAACAGTTGGTGTTTTCGGTGGACGACGCCCTGCGCAACGCGCCCGGCGTGCAGCGGATGTGGGAAGCCACTGGCCGCTCCGGCGACGGGGGCGGTTATTACAATTCGCGGGGCTTCGTGGTGCAGAGTCAGCTCCGCAACGGGCTGGTCGGCAACGTAACGACCACTCTTGACGCCGTCAACTTAGAAAAACTGGAAACCATTAAAGGTCCGTCGGCCACCTTGTTTGGCAGCGCGCTGACCTCCTACGGCGGACTGATTAACCGGGTGACCAAGAAGCCGTACGAAACGTTTGGGGGCGAGGTAGCCGTTTCGGGCGGCAGCTACGATTTCCAACGGGTGAGTGCCGACGTAAACACGCCCGTCAACCGGAGCCGGACCTTGCTGTTGCGGCTCAACACGGCGTTTCAGCACGACAGCACGTTCCAGACTGTGGGATTTTCGCGCAATTTCGCGGTGGCACCCAGCCTGCTGTTCCGCCCCAACGAGCGGCTGACCGTCACGCTCGACGCTGAACTGTACCGCAGCGAAAACGTGGGCAAACAAATCTTTTTCTTTTACGTACCAGGGTCTACCTTGGGTGGTACCCGCGCCGACCAATTAGAGGTCGATTACCGCAACTCGTACATGGGGGGTGGCCTGATTCAGCAGTCGCGGAGTACCAACCTATTTGGGCAAATCAACTACCGCTTTTCGCCCACCTTTACCTCGTCCACCAACGTCAGCACGAGCCACAGCTTCTCGAACGGTTTCGGGCCGTACTTTTACATCCTACCCAACACCAACGCGCCGGGTACGAACAACCTGGTGCGGGCTGACCAGAACACGGGTAACAGCACCCGAGACGTGCTGGAAGTGCAACAGCTTGTCAACGGCGATTTCCGGCTGGGCGGGTTGCGCAACCGCATCGTGCTGGGTTTGGATTACCTGCGCCTGAACGACGATCAGTTGTTTTTCGGCAACACCTTCGACGTAGTGCCCATCCGGGCGGGGTCCATCCAGACCGGTTACGACTACAGTGCGTTCAACGGCCCGGCGATGGCAAAACGTTACGTCGAACAACCCCCAACGACAACCTATCCCGTGAGCGGCATCCGCGAAACGTACAGCGCGTTCGTGTCCGACGTGCTGAACCTGACCGAGCAGTTGAGCGTCCTGGCCGCGCTGCGCGTGGATAACTTCCGGAATCGGGGCGGTAAAGTGTACGTCGACGTAGCCGGTTATGAGCAAACGGCCTTCTCACCCAAGTTTGGTTTGGTTTATCAGCCGATTAAAGACCGGGTGTCCCTGTTTGCCAACTACCAGAACAGCTTCACGAACCGGGGCGTGTACAACGCCTACGACGTAACGGCGTCCGACAGCTTGACGCAGCGCTTCGCCCAGTTAGAGCAGGCCAACCAGTTCGAAGCCGGCTTAAAACTGAACGCGCTGGGCGGGCGGCTGAGCACGACCATCAGCTACTACGACATTCGGGTGAAAAACCTGTTGCGCACCGACCCAAACCCGTTGGCCGCGGCCCGCTTTGCCCAAACGCAGGACGGTACGCAACTAAGCAAAGGCGTGGAAGTAGACGTGATTGCGAACCCGTTCGCCGGTTTTAACGTCGTCGCCGGCGTTTCGTACAACGATTCCAGGCTGACCAACGCCGACGCCGACGTAAACGGCCGCCGACCCACCACGGCTTCGTCGCCGGTGCTGGCCAACCTGTGGCTCAGCTACCGCTTACCGGCTGGTACGCTAAAAGGTCTGGGAGTTGGCTTCGGCGGTAACTACGCCAGCGACAACCAGATTCAGAACAGCATCAGCCAGGGCGTGTTTATTCTGCCTGCCTACACGGTCCTGAACGCGTCGGCCTTTTACGAGCACCGTAAATTCCGGCTGGCGGCCAAGGTAGACAACCTGACGAACCAGCACTACTGGATCGGCTACACGACTATGAACCCGCAAAAGCTCCGCAGCGTGGTAGGCAGCGTGGCTTATAAGTTTTAACGCACTAACCTACTGGCCATGACGCTCAAGAAAGCGGTTGGGATAGTTCACCTCTGGCTCGGACTGGCGTCCGGGCTGGTGGTGTTTGTAGTGGCGGTCACGGGCTGTCTGTACGCCTTCAAAACGGAAATTGAGGACCTCACCCAGCCCTACCGGTACGTAACAAAACGGGACACGCCGGTGCTGCCGCCGTCGCGGTTGCGGGCGGTGGGCGAGCGGATTTTGCCGGGTAAAACCCTGCACAGCGTGACGTACCTCGCCGACGACCGGGCGGCCTTCCTGACGTTCTACCACTACGAGCCGACGTATTATTACGTAGCGTACGTAAATCCCTACACCGCTGAAGTCCTGATGGTAAAGGACATGAGCGGAGACTTTTTCTACCAGGTGCTCCAGGGCCATTACTACCTCTGGTTACCACCGGAGATTGGGCAACCCATCGTAGCGTCGTCGACGCTGATTTTTGTCGTCTTACTCATCAGCGGATTAGTGCTGTGGTGGCCGAAGAACAAGGCCGCGTCCCGGCAGCGGTTCCGCCTGGCGTGGAAGCCAACGACGGGTTTTAAACGGAAGAATTACGACCTGCACAACGTGCTGGGCTTTTACGCCACGCTCGTGCTACTCTTGCTGGCCTTTACGGGTCTGGTCTGGGGCTTTCAGTGGTTTGCAAAATCGGTGTACTGGGCGACGTCGGGCGGTAGAGAACAAGTAGCGTTTTACGAAGCCCACGCCGACGGACCGGCTACCGCGTCTCCCCTACCCGCCGTAGACCGACTCTGGCGGCAAACCGTCGCGACGCACCCGAATGCGAAATCCATTGAAGCCCATTTTCCGGAAACCGACAGCGCGGCCATCGCCATCAGCACCAACCCCGAAGCGGGTACGTTCTGGAAGGCCGACCACCGTTACTACGATCAGCGAACTGGGCGGGAGATTCCGGTCACCCACCAATACGGCCGGTTTGACGAACGCTTATCAGCGGCTGATAAGCTGGCCCGGATGAACTACGACATTCACGTGGGGGCCATCTGGGGATTGCCGGGCAAGGTTATCATGTTTTTGGCCAGCCTGATTGCGGCCTCGCTGCCGGTCACGGGTTTTCTCATCTGGTGGGGCAAACGAAACAAGAGCGGCCGGGGCCAACGTGATGACAGCCGACGTCGGCCAGTGAGCGAAGCGCGTGACCAGCCGCTGACTACGCAACGGTCCGTTCCGACTACCCACCAACCCGTTTTTCAGCCCCAGCGGTAACCCCGCCCGAATGGAGCGCGTACATCGGTGGTTGACCCACTCTAACGAGTTAAGATTCCAATCTCCGACGGCCTCGTGACGGGTCTGGAACTGTTCGACCGCAACGGGCAGAACGTAGCGCTGGTCTTCGGCGAACGCAAGCCGGGCAAGCCCGAACTCGCAAGCTGGCGAACCGTGGTGGCCGAAATTGTTGAAACCAATCGGTAACGTCGCCCGTTCTTGCTTAGAATTGGTCTAAGTTGATTAAATTTGCACTCGATTGATGGGCCAGTGAGCAGTATGGTACAAGAGCAGATCGGCACAACGCCGTCGACGGATTGGATTGAGGTATTTCGCACGGAGCGGGGCGCGGTCTATCAGTGCGACGCCACGCAACGGATGATTCTGGAATTCTGGGAAGCGCAAACGGCTTTCTCAATCCGGGACTTCACGCAGTTCCGGCGCACGGTGCAAACCATCGACCTGCGGCAGATGGCCCTCAGCACCGACTCGGCGCACGACGTCGAGATTCTGACCCTACCCCGGTCGGAACGCTGCTACGTGCTGACGCTCTGCGAAGTGGTGCACCTGCGCGAACTGCTCAACGGCGCGCAGTTGATGCTCGACCTAAACAGTATGCTCCGCGAATGCGGCTGTTCGCTGCCGTAACGTACCCGGTCGATTGGTCCGGTTTGGCTGGCTTCAGAACTACCGCGCAAGGCCACCTCATTTTTTGTCGTTAACTTAGCCTCCACTTAGCTAAGCAATAAACCCCCTCGTTTATGAAAGATTTAGTTAGACTGCGCACCGCGGTCAAGGAAAGCGTTGAATTCGCCGTCAACCAACAGATTCAGATGGAGTTGGTTTCGTCGTCGAAGTACTTAGCGATGGCGGGCTGGTGCGACCGCAACGGCTTCGACCACAGCGCGGGCTTTTTCTACAAGCAATCGGACGAAGAGCGCGGCCACGCCATGAAACTGTTTCATTACCTCTGCGATCAGGGGGCAACGGCCGTGTCGCCGGAAGTAGCGGCCGTGCCGCAGGAGTTTCCGTCCCTACGGGCGGTGTTTGAAGGCGCGCTGGAGCAGGAAGTGGCCGTTACCGATTCGATCAACCGCATCGTGGCCGTTTGCCGCCGGGAGGCTGATTTCGCCACTGAAGAACTACTGACGTGGTTCGTCAAAGAGCAGATGGAAGAAGAATACATCGCCCGGCGCTGCCTCGACCTGTTCGATCAGATTCCGGCCGATCAACTGCTCGAACTCGACAAGCAGTTGGCCAAAGTCAGCTACGCCGGCAACGTGGTTGGGTAACATTTCTGAATCTTTAAACAGCAAAGCCAACGCGGTGAGCGTTGGCTTTGCTGTTTAAAGACCGACTGGTTTAGTAGCGACTGCACCGAACCGGAATCAGGCCGCCAGTTCCGTTACCGGCACCTCATCGGGAATCAGCGACGCGTATTTCTGCGCCAGGTGGGCAATGTCGTTGTCGTGATCGGTGCCGTTGATGCAGCGTCGGGCATCAATGTAATCGGTTCGGAACGCGTTGATGAAGTCCGTGATCTTGCGGCCCGTAAAGGCCCCGGTTTTGAACCCGTGCACCAGAACGAACAGGGCCGTGTTGGGGTCTAACGCCCGATCGGGATTACCGCCCAGATCAATGCCCAGAATCTGGGAATACTTTGCGTAGTTGGCTTTCCAGGTGAGTTGTACGTAACCCCGGCCGTAGTAGGGCGCGTAGGACAGGTTCCGGCGTCGCCAGTCTTCGCTTTTCCAGAAGGCTTCCCGAACGGGCGCGAACGTTTTGGCCGTTTCCCACTCCACCGTTGCCAGTACGTAGGCAATCTGGGTTTGGAGGGTAATGTCCTGCCGTTGGCATTCCTCGACAATCGCGGCCATCGTGCCCCTTTTGGTTAAAAAATCCGGGGCCGCACCCGAACGGTCAACTTTATTTTCCAGCGCGTCGACGGCTAACTGACCGATCATATCCGGGTTGCCTTCAAACGCATCGGTTTTGAATTCGGCCCAGGCGGTGCGGGTTCGCGGACCGATCAGGCCGTCGATAACCCCAATTGGGTAGCCAAGGAAGCTCAGCGCGGTCTGGAGTTCTTTTAACTGGTCTTTGGTCAGTTGATTGAGCGGCATTGGCCCGGCCAGGGTTCTTAACTGAATGAGTTGCATAATTGTAGGATGTAGGAAGGAAAAAGGGTTTACGTAACAAACTGCGTCGGCTCAGGGAATCAGCCACTTGCTGATGAAGCGTTTGCCGTTCTCGTAGAGGACGTTGCGAATCACCGTTTTCAGGGCTGCTTCGTTGACGTCACCCCGGTTGGTGCGCTCCAGCAGCGGTCCCCCGCCGTTTTCCCGGCGGTAGCGTTCTTCAGCGACGGGCAGCCAACGAAACAGGACGGTTTCCAGATTGGAAATCTTGCTGGCGTCGCGGCAGTTGATGAGCGGATTGATTAGCCCGTCGAAATCGCTGCCGATGGTCAGGTGCTGCCAGGGGTCTTTGTCGGTACGCATCCGGCCGGCCGAAACCACGTGCAGGAGATTAAAGCACAGCGATAACGGGTGGCGCTCTTCGCGGGTCGGCGCTAAGAACGACTCGGCGGGGTTGATGGTTTCGGCCGACAGGCTTTTGAATCGTTCGGGAAAGAAATGGCGGAACTCTTCGGCGGATAGGTACTCGTCTTTTTCGCCTTTGCTGACGGCGTCCTGCCAGCCCAGAATGCGGACGTCCAAACTGATGCCGATCAGCCCATTCGAGTCGAGAACTTCCTCGATGTCCTCGTCCATCAGGTTGATCGTCCACGGGTTGTAGGTGAAGCCCTTGTTGAGGACGCCCCACTCACCGGCCGGTCGTCGGCTGGTGGTGATTTTCACGACGGGCGCGTTGCTGGCTTTCAGCCGAACAATCTTCGCTTCTTCCAGCGCTCCTTTCCATTCGTCCATCGAGTAGCCGGTGACGCCCATGTGGCTGGCAATGATCGGCGTCGAATACCCTTTCTGCTTGCGGTAGGCGTAAAGATCAAGCCGCGATTTCAGGCTCATGTGCTTGATGTCGATCAGCACCGACGCATCGGCCCCATTCACCTTCAGCGTACTGGCCTTGTCAACGCCGCGTTTGCCGAGGTTGGTCAATCCATCGCCGATGGGAAAAATGGCTTCATCCTTCAGCATCTTCATGCCGTAGGCGTGGGTTGCCAGCAGTTGTTCCGGAATCTGAGACAGGTGGGTAAGCACCATCGCGAACAGGTCCATGTTTTCCGCCCACATCGCCGTTTGCAGGTGTTCAAGACTCAGGGCCGGATCCAGAACGGGGTTGGCCCGAAAATCTTGGGAAAGGGCATCGTCGCCAACCGACGGATTGACCGCCATCGTGTCCGGCTTGCCGGGCTGACCGATCAGCGTCCGGCACAGGCTGTGGCCACCCTCCATACCCAGCGCCACGTAGGCATTGCCGTTGCCGTTGGGCTTAGTCAGGTCCGGCGGACTTTTCCGGGTCAGCAGGGTTAAGTGTTGGTCTTTGCCCAACCGCTTGTAGTGATTCAGCTCCCGCAGAAACAACTGGTAGTACGAAATCTGCCCGTTGCGGATTTTGCCGAATACCGTCTGGTCGACCGGATTGGTGAGGAATTTGGAATTGAGCAGTTTGCCGAACACACCTTCTTTTTCGGAAAACATTCGTTCGATGGGCGCGATGTTGGCGATGCCCAGCGTGAGCCGCCCGGCGTTAAGCTGCTCCAGACACGCCTGACTTGCCAGCATGTGCAGCAACTCCTCGTCTAAGAAATCCGTGATCGGGTTCTTAAAGTCAATGGGTTTGCGGAGCGCCTGAAGGTCGCGGGCCGACGGATAGCTGTCTTCAAATTGGCAGATAAACTGCTTGAAGGCTGGGTGAAAGTGAAAATCAAAGTAAGGTTGCTGGACCGTGGACATGATTATGGGGAAGGTTTGGGGTTAGGATTGCTCGAAGTATTCGCGGAGCAGGGCGTCGGTGCCTACTTCGTTGCTGAAGCCGGCCACCTCGACGGCCTTCGCCTGCGGACTGGCCGTAAACGCCCGCAGGGCTAACTGACCCCTCGGCGTGAGGCCGGCGGTGCCGGTCAGGCTTTCGGTGGGACCGGGCTTAATTTTCCGGCGCAGCACGTTCCAGACGAAGTGGACCGCTTCGCCCACGCCTAAGTCGCTCGATTTACCGTCCGGCACGCCGTCGTAGACGTGTTTGAGTTCCGCTTTGTCGGGGAGCGGGCACGCTAAAAGAGCCGCAACGTCTAAGATACCGGCTCCGTACCGGTCTGTCCGCCAGCCGTCCGGCACGCGGGCCGATTGTTTGAGACAGTACCGGAACGCTTCGACGATTTGCCACGGGAACGGGTACTGGCTGAGATGATCGAGGTGTTTGGCTTTCCAAAGCATCGCGGCCGAAGCTACGTGCGGGGTCGCGTAGCTGGTGCCGTTGCCGTAAACCATGATTTCGTTGCCCTGCTTGTCGATGAACGGCACGTATACGCTTTCGCCGGGCGCGGAAATGTCGACCGCGGGTCCGTTGCTGCTGCCTTTCCAGGGTTTGTCGTTCGGGTTGACGGCCGCGACGGCCACCGTGCCCGGATAAATGGCCGGAGCCACGACCACTTCGACGTCATTGCCGGCCGCGCACACCCAGATCAGTCCGTTTTCGTAGGCTTCGCGGGCAATGGCGGCATACATGGCCTTGGGGTACGTACCCATGCACATAAACAGCACGTCGGCCTGGCTACGGATGGCGTAGCCGGCGGCATCCACCATCTGTTTGCCGCGCCCCAACAGAATTACCGACTTGGCGATGCGGTACGGAATCAGCCGGGTGGGAATCGTCCCGCCAAAGTTCAACAGCCCCCCGTTGCCGTCCAATTTCTGCGGGTCAGCGGAGAGTGAGCCGCCCACCGCCAAGCTGCCGGTGCGGGTGCCGTGACCGGGGTGCTTGAGCAACAGCCGGTCCATCAGATCGCGCGCGTCCGAATCGGAGTCAATAAAATCGAAATCCTTGTCGGTATTGATGCCGGAGAACACTTTGGAGTGCGCCGAATAGCCCGTGTCGAGTTGGACGAACCGCAACGACGCCAAATTATCCCTAATCGTTTCCCAGTCGGTGCCCGTTCGTTGGCTGTCTTCGGGGCAGTTGACGGCCTGCCAGTTCCACCAGCGGTAATAATCAGCCCGCACGCCCTTGGCCTGTTTCACCCACGGCGAATCGCCAAAATCGCGCAGAAATTCTTCTTCGTTCCACGTCGCCGACCCGTCGTTATAAATCATTTCCGACTCAAACTGGCCTGGTTTTTTGTCCGCATCCCCGTCGGTTACGCCGATGTCGGTGAGGGTTTCCAGGTCGGGGCGGCAGGTTTCGACGTGGGGCAGACCTTCGATGAAGGCCGCCAGTTCCCACGGGTTCTGGTTCGAGCTGACCGTTACGTACCGCATCCGCCGGATGATAGGGTCGAACGACTGCGGGATCAGGGGCGTGTCGTCGACGAGGCCGTCGACCAAGACCGCGGCTTTCTCTTCCCAGTCCTGCTGCAACGTCTGCTGGTTCGCCAGCAGGACTTCAAAGAACTGCGTACCACCGGTCGATTCGCCCGGTTTGGGGGCCGTTGCGGTGGCGGCCGGAGCCGACACTGCGGGTACATTGGCCAGACTGGCGCTGACAACGCTGGGCTTTACGTTCATGAGCTTGAGGGGAGCGGTTTGGGCTTCGGCAATCTGGCGATGAATCGCCTGCATCGAATCGGGAATGGGCAGTTTTCGGAAGGCTTCCACGATGCAGCTCACGCGGACGCCTTCGTTGCCGAGCCAGTCGATGATCTCGTCCGTATCGCCGGGCTGCACCGGCGTGCCGTCCTTGCGCAGCCAGTTGCCCGCGGCATCTTTGCGCGGGATGGCGCTGTGGTGCAGGGCCGTCACTGCCCCCGTGCCCAGGCCCAGCACGATGCTGCCCGACGAACCCGGCAACGTGTCGGACTCGTAGATGATAAAGTTTTCGGTCAGGGTAATGAGCCGGATGTCTTTCAGGACAATCTTTTTGTAGTCGCCCTTCGGGTGCTGAATGACAACGCAGTTTTCGCCTTCGATGATTTTACCGAGCGAATCGTCTAAGCGAACGAAGCCGAACCGGTCGAGCGAAGCGCCGTCGGTGCCGGTCGGCTCAACGGCCACGATGGTAAAATCCCGGCCGCTGTAGGGAATGTCGGGCGATTCTTCGTAGGGCGACGACAGAAAAAACAGGTCGGGCCGGAGCTTAAAGGAAACCGGTTTCCGAACGCGGCCGTCGTCATCTAACTCGTAGTCAAACTGCGCTTCCGAACGGCCGGCCGCCGGGCCGTCGGGCAGGACGTGGTTGTTGGTGATTAAGACGTTGGGCGCGATCAGAAAACCGGTGCCGTAGCTGCTGTTGCCGAAGGTACTCTGCGTGACGATCCGGCACACGCTCGACGCGCTGCGCAGCATCTTGCGGATAATGGAAATATCCTGAAAATCCGGTACGCCGTTGATGCGCTCCAGGGCGTCTTTCACCTGCATGCCTTCGCGGGCGATGCGTTTAGAAAGCCGGTTGAGGTCGTTGGTAATGTGGCTCAGCGGGAGTTGCCCGTTGCGGTTCTGTTGAATGGCGGATTCAACCCGTTGAATTTCGGCTGAATGCGCATCGTAATGGTCGTAGGCTCGGTTCCGTAACAACGTTTTGACGGACTCGAACGGCGTAACATCTGCCATGGCGTGGATGGATTGAGACTGGATTGAGGAAAAACCAGACCGGCATAGCGACTGGTTGTTTGCCCGCCGTTTTGCCCCAACAAAGTTACCCGACCCACGACGCCGATTGTAAGGGGAGAATTACGGAATTGCTGACCGTATTTGTACTGTAAATCAACTGTTTGTATATACTTTTTACCACCTATTATGACGCTAAAGCGACCGCTGGCAAAGCCTTGGCGTTATGGCGTTATCTACCTTCGGCGTTGCTTAGTTGCCGTTGGGTGACGTTCTACCCGGCTCGGCAGCCCGGTCAACGTAGAGCCGGTGGCCCCGGTTCGTGACCACCAGCACCCAATCCCTTTCCGGCCCAGCGGTCGGGGGCGTAAACGAATTGGGTGCCCGGCGGTTGACCGGGCCGAGCGTTTGCCGCCCGCCGGTGCGGGGGTCCAGCCAGAAGCCCGTCAGTCGCCGGCTTGTTAACCCCGACAGGTCGAGGCTAATCGGGCGACCGTTGGTGAGGTAAGCCACGATGAACGTTCTCCTTCGGTCGCGGGCCACCTGCACCCGGTCGTCAACGGTTCCGGCCGGCCCCGGCAACCCGGTTGAATCCGGCACGAGCCGGTCCGGACCGAGCGCTTCGATTAGCGTTCGGACGTGCTGCATCTGCCCGGCGGCTTCGTGGCCGAGGGCATCGTACCAGTAGTGCCTGAAGTGCGGTTTGAGCATCACCTCTCCCGGCTTGTCCAGCTGCCAGATACAGTTGCAGCCGAACCAAAAGCCACAGCCCACGGCC
>CAXUEB010000110.1:16085-16491 GCA_964249775.1 uncultured Spirosoma sp. | reverse complement strand
ATTTACAGCCGCACCGAAGGTTAATTTCAACGGGGTAACTTCCGCGTCAAGGGCGATACGGTCGACGGGTTCGTAGCCTACGGCGACTTTGCCTACCGCGTCATTTTCTTCGGCGACGAAATTGAAACCATCCAGCGCATCGACCCCGGCACGGGCAAGAAGATCTCGGACGAACGCTTGGTCACTATCTTCCCGGCAAACCTTTTCGTGACGGGCCGCGACACGCTCAACAACGCCATCTACGAGATTCAGGACGACATGGTGGCGCAGGTGCGGTATTTCGAGTCGGAGTTTCGGGAGCAGGAAGCCACGCGCATCAAGGAACGGACTGAGTTCGACCTTGAAATGATGCGCGAACTGGGTTATTGCTCCGGTATCGAAAACTACTCGCGCTACTTCGACCGGC
>CAXUEB010000110.1:2205-16075 GCA_964249775.1 uncultured Spirosoma sp. | reverse complement strand
GACAACGGCTTCCGGCTGCCTTCGGCGATGGACAACCGCCCACTTACCTTCCAGGACTTCGAAGAATTATCCGGTCAAGCAATCTACGTATCGGCCACGCCGTCGGACTACGAACTGCGCAAAAGCGAAGGCGTCGTGGTCGAACAACTCATTCGCCCGACGGGTTTGTTGGACCCCGAAATCGAAGTGCGGCCGAGCCTGAACCAGATTGACGACCTACTCGAAGCCATCGACGGCCGCATCAAAGCCGGCGAACGCATACTGGTCACGACGCTGACCAAGCGTATGGCCGAAGAGTTGACGAAGTATTTGGAGCGCGTCGGCGTCAAAACGCGCTACATTCACTCCGAAGTAAAAACGCTGGACCGCGTCGAAATCCTGCGCGATCTGCGGCTGGGTAATTTTGACGTGCTGGTGGGCGTCAACCTGCTGCGCGAAGGTCTTGACCTGCCCGAAGTATCGCTGGTGGCCATTATGGATGCCGACAAAGAAGGTTTTTTGCGCGACATCCGGTCGTTGATTCAAACCATCGGCCGCGCGGCCCGAAACGTCCACGGCAAGGTAATCATGTACGCCGACACCATTACGGGTTCAATGCAGAAAGCCATCGACGAGACCAATCGGCGTCGGGCGATTCAGACGGAATACAACCTGGACAACGGTATCACACCGACGACGGTGCTGAAGTCGCGCGAAGCGATTATGGGCCAAACCAAAGTCGCAGACTCGAAGCCGAAGCAATTTTACATTGAACCGGAAGAGATTCGCATCGCGGCTGACCCGGTGGTGGCGTACATGGGCAAGAGCGACCTGGAGAAGGTCATCAACGAAACGCAGGCCAAGATGGAACGCGCGGCTAAAGAACTCGACTTCCTCGAAGCCGCCCGCCTGCGCGACGAGTTGTTTCAACTGCGCGACAAGCTGAAGAAGGAAGCTGCGGTGTAAAGGCGATACCTGTATTGCCTTTGTTAAGTATATACTTTATATTTACAGCGGTTGGGGTGAGAGCCTCGACCGTTCCTTGAGGTAATGCGACCGGCCGGATAGCATTACCTCATTGTATTTTACGGCTAATTGTTCCGTCAAAGATTTCTTTACGCTTCAAACGGATCAGCTCATCCCGCCAGATTAACCACAGCTCTTTGATAGTAAGTGCGGCTTTCATGCGGTTCTTTATAGCCGCGCATAAATCACCTTTTTTGATATCGCTTTGTATGTGAATCAAGACGTAATCGGCTTGGCGACGAGCAGCTCTAATTTCGTTATCAATGGCGGATGCCGTAGCGCGTTGATTATGTTTGAATTCAATCCAAATCTGCTCCCTCATCAGATAGGCATCTGGGTTCTTTGTGCCGTGCGTATCGTCGATAGGAAGCAGGCGAACTTGGTAGCCGAGTTTAGCTAATAAGATTGCGGTTCTAATGTTAGCATCAGTCTCATGCGAGTTGTGTGTGCTATGCACTTCAACGTACCCACCCGAAGGCTCTTCTTCATTCGTGTTTGGACCTGGATAAACAAGGCGGTAGTTACGGGTGTCGGACATGACACGATTGGTATTCGTTGCAAATCGGCAAGTTACAAATTTGGCTTAACTTGCGCTACGTCACCTTAAAACTACCTATACGCTCATGAAACGCCTGTTCACCATTCTCGGCATCATTGCCGCTGTCTTGCTTGTTGCCTATTTCGCGCTCCGCAGTTTCACCAAATCCGCCAGCCCCGAAGCCGTTGCCGAAGTAAACCAAAACGGACTGAACGTAAAGGTCGAGTACTCTCGACCGTCTAAGAAAGGGCGCGAAATCTTTGGTGGGCTGGTTCCCTACGGTCAGGTCTGGCGCACGGGAGCCAACGAAGCCACGGTTATCAGCCTGAACCAAGACGTGACCGTCGCCGGGCAGCCCTTGAAAGCAGGGGATTATTCGCTCTGGACCATCCCGTCGCAGCAGGGCTGGATTGCCATTTTTAACGGCGAAACGGGTCAGTGGGGCACCAATTACGACAAAGAAGAAGACGTCCTTCGGGTGCCGGTCGTTGCGCGTCAGCACAGTCCAACGGCCGAACAGTTTACGATTAGCTTCGTACCCCAGTCAGACGGAGCGGATATGCTGCTGACCTGGGATGAAACCGAAGCCGTCGTACCCATTCGGAAACCGTAAGTTACTGCCCCGACTGCACGACCAACACCCAATCCTCCTGCAACGGCGAAAACAGTTTTTTCAGGCCCTGATTCGGAAATTTTCCGCCGGTGGTGTACTGCCCCGACCGCGGGTTGAACCAGCGCACCGTCACCTGCGGCCCTTTTAGTTTGCTCAGATCAACCGTGACGGGGCCGGGCATGGGCAGGTATGCCAGCAGCAGTTGCCCGTCGTCGGCGGTAGCCGCCGTGACGTAATTGGCCTTCGTGTATTCGCCGTAGCCGCCAGTCAACACTTGATGCTTTTGGTCAGGCACCAACCGCCACCAAGGCAGGGTCTCCAGAAACTGCCGCATGTGGCTCAGGTGCTCTACGCCGGGATACTGCATGATGGCGCGCCAGTTCTGGGGAAACATATACGCGTCGTTGCCGTAGGCGTGCCCCGTTCCCCCGCAAAGCATTGTCCACCACGCCTGCCGCCGAACGTGGTGCGGACTGCCCATGTCGTTGCCCGGATCACCGTCGCCTTCGTACTGCGATTCGCCCAGGATAAAGGGCATCACGTCGGTTTTGTTGTACTCGCGCAAGGCCGTTTCGTAGACCTCCACAATCTGCTGCGGGTCGACCCACTCGTTGGGTTTCTCGCGCCAGTAGGTGTAGACCATGCTGTAGCCCAGCCAGGGCGCGTACTGAAACAAATCGGTGCTGGAATGCGGAGGCTTGGCGTGAAAGGTAATCAGTTGACGTGGGGCCGTCGCCCGGATGCCTTCGGCTAAGGCTTCGATTTCCCGACGGATGCTCAGCGGATCATTGTCGCCCCCCATCGTCCACAAAATGTTGTTATACCGGCCGAACCGCTTGCCGATGTACTCGCCCAGCCGACGCGACTTTTCGACGCCGTTACGGGCAAACGTTTCCACTTTACCGCCGACGCCGTAGCCGTCGCGGCAGCAGCTAATCCAGAAGGGCGCGATGTTAACCAGTAGGCCCAGCGAATCGGCCAGTTGCATAACCCGTTCGGCGTGGGCGAAGTACGCGTCGTTGGGGCGGGCGAAATCGTAGTCGGTAAACGGCTTCGCACCCGCGCGGGTGGCCGAATCGGGATTGACGGAAAGCTGCACTTGAATGGCATTGAACCCCTGCCGTTGGCGCATGGCCAGATACTCGCGGGCTTCGGTCAGCGTCAACCGGTTGAAAAGCTGCCAGCCCGTGTCGGCCTGGTAGAGAAACGGCTTGTTGGCCTGGTCGACAAAATAGCGACTGTTTGCGCTGACTTTGAGCGGAAAACTTGGTCGAGTAATGGTAGCGGCTGGTTGCGCAACGACGAATGATCCGGTGAGTAGCCAAATGGAGAATAACGCGGTTTTCATACTCGGTCAGGGAATTGTTACCCGAAAAGCAAAAAGCCGCGCGGATTTCCCCACGACAATCTTTCTGATTCGTTGTGCTCTACCGGCGAAAACTCGTGGCAATAAATTTCAGGGCATCGGGCAGGCCCGTGCGCCAGTACGGCCACGTGTGCGCCCCGTCGCGGACGCGGTATTCGTGCGGAATTTTGCGGTTGAGCAGTTCTAAGTGCAGTTGGGCATTGGCCGCGCTCAGAAAATCGTCGTCGCCACAGTCGAAGTACCAGCGCACCCGCTTTAGATCGCCCTCGGGAGCCGAACGGGCCAGCGTCAGTGGACTGTTGCGTTTGTAGTGCGTTGTTAGTCGTTCCTGCCCCCTGACTGGACCACTGAACAGCGACGCGAACACGTTGTTGTAGCGGTCGTCAGCCATCGTTGCGATGCCTTCTTCGGTAAACACGGCCGCGCTCAGGGCCGCGCACGAACCAAACAGATCGGGATGGTGCATGGCCAGCAAAAGCGACCCGTGGCCACCCATCGACAAGCCCGACAGGGCGCGGTAATCGCGTTGGGTGCGGGTGCGGTAGGTTGAATCAACGTGCGGAATCAACTCCTGCACGAACATCGTTTCGTAGCGCACTTTACCCTGGTAATCATCCATGTACCAGGTAACACCCCCATCGGGCATAACGATAATCATCGGTGGCAATTCACCCGACTTAATCTGTTCGTCAACGATGCGGTCCGCTTCGCCGAACTGCACCCAACCGGTTTCGTTGTCGGTATAGCCGTGCAATAGATAAACCACTGGGTAGCGCCGGTTTGATATGTAATAATCGGGCGGCAGGTAAATTGAGTACTTCACGGGCTGGTTTAGTAGCGAACTGTTCAGCACCATGCTTTCCAACAAACGGGCTTGGGGAGCCGCCACGACCGGTACCGGACCATTTTGCTGGGACGTTGTTAGCTGCGTGCGCCGGCGCGACTGAGCCGGCGTAGTAAAGGCCAAACCGACCAGCAATCCGCAAAGCAATAAACTACGTATAGACGGGAAGAAAGGCATAAACTGGCAAGTGTCGTAACAAAATGTCGTGCGTCGCCCAAAACTAAGCAATCGACGGGTATGTCGGTTGGAAAATGAATGGTAACGCACCGAGTTCCTCTCTAAACAAACGCATAAAGCTCGTACAAACGCTTGCTTATTCGGCTTTTTTCTCTTTCTCAGCGATCCTGCCTTTCATCCCAACTTATTATTCCTGTCACTCGGTTACAAACTACCAAGCTAAAGCAACGTTACAAAGAAGATCGTGACTTCGCGCCGTATAGTTGGCATATTAATCAGCAAAAGACTGTAAATGAGACTTGTGTAAGTAAACAACTTTGTTTATAGGTTAAATTTGGATTTAAAGAACAGCTTTAACGAAAATTACAGCGCTAACATTTGGGTATGCAGATACAAATGCGTTATTTTCGGGTCTGCTATTCTGTTAAACACTAACCCACTATTCAAATTATGGCCAAACTCATCATCGTCGATGACGAAAAAAGCATCCGGGCGGCCCTGCGTGATATACTGGAGTACGAAGGCTACGACGTAGACGAAGCCAAGGATGGCGAAGAAGGTTACGACATGATTGCCCGAACGGCTTATGACGTAGCCCTCTGTGACATCAAGATGCCGAAGATGGACGGTCTGGAACTGTTGCTGAAAGCGGGTGAAGCCCAGAAAGGAACGCAGTTCGTCATGATTTCGGCCTTTGGTAACGTCGAAAACGCCGTTGAAGCGACCAAGCGCGGGGCCTTTGATTTCATCACCAAACCACCCGATCTGAACCGGCTGCTGATTACCGTTCGCAACGCCATTGACCGGGCTAAACTGGTGCAAGAAACCAAAACGCTCAAAAAGCGTATCTACAAAATCAACGAAATCGTCGGCGAGTCGGCCCCCATTCGCAAGGTTAAGGAAACCATTAACCGCGTGGCCCCGACCGAAGCGCGGGTGCTGATTACCGGAGCAAACGGGGCCGGTAAGGAAATGGTCGCTAAGCAGATTCACGAGAAAGGCAGCCGCGCCAGCATGTCGTTGGTGGAAGTCAACTGCGCAGCCATTCCCGGCGAGCTAATTGAAAGCGAACTGTTTGGGCACGAGAAAGGCGCGTTTACCGGGGCCAGCACCCGACGCGTGGGCAAGTTCGAGCAGGCCGACGGCGGCACGTTGTTTTTAGACGAGATTGGCGACATGAGCCTGTCGGCGCAGGCCAAGGTGTTGCGTGCCTTGCAGGAAAACAAAATCACCCGCGTAGGGGGCGATAAGGAGATTAAAGTCAATGTGCGCGTCATTGCGGCTACCAACAAAGACCTGCGGCAGGAAATTGCCAACGGCAACTTCCGGGAAGACTTGTTTCACCGCCTGAGCGTTATTGTGATTCACGTGCCACCGCTCGCCGAACGGCGCTTAGACATTCCTCTGTTAACCGATAAGTTTCTGGGTGACATCGCCAACGAATACGGTGCCCCGTCCAAAGACCTGACGCCCGATGCCATGCTGTACCTTCAATCGCTGCCTTGGACGGGCAACGTGCGCGAGCTACGCAACGTTATCGAGCGTTTGGTCATTATGTGTGGCGACGAGATTACGCTGGACGATGTGAAGTTGTACACGTAGAGAGGGCTACGGTGTAGAAGGGTGAAAGGGTTTGCGTTAGCCCCTTATACCCTTCTACACCGTAACTGTTCAGACCACCATCAAATTACAACCCCGCACGTCGGAATTATCGAAGCGGCCGATCACCCGAAAGCCACCTGCCGTTCCGACGTATTGACCTAAGTCACCCGTTTCAATAAACGAACAGGAGTCTAAATTAGCCAGATCGACAACGTTAATGCCGCCGGTGCGACGCTCGCCGGTCAGCCGTGACCCGGTCTGTGTACCTGTGTCTGGATAAATGAAAAACGGGTCGTTAATGTCGCGCAGGTAAACGCGCAGGGTCGGACTCGGCCGGAACACCCCTTCGCCCGGTGAATACGCCTGCGAAAGCAGTTCGGTCATGCCGTACTCCGAGTGAATCGCCCCAACGTCCAGTCGTGCCCGCAACAGCGTGTGCACTTCTTCGCGCAGTAACTCCTTCCGGCGACCCTTCATGCCGCCCGTTTCCATGACGATTAGATTCGGGTTTTGCCCCAGAAACGACAAGTCGCGGCTGGATTCGGCCCAGTCGAGCAGCCCGAACGTAACCCCGATGAGCAGAATCCGTTTCGGTGGTCCGTCGGTTTGGACAGTACTCAACTGGCGGAGCCGTTCGGTTAGGGCCTCGTGGTCATGCAGAAAGAAGCCAGATTGGATGGAATCGGTCGCCGGTGCAGGATCAGATTGGTCCATAAATCGCCGAACCATATACACCAGCGACGAGTTTTTACGTTCAAGATACGACGGCAGCAAGGCCAGGATGTGGAAGTCCCGTAGGGACCCGTAGGTCTGTTCAAAAATCCGGGTGCTAACGGCGTCGTAGAGGTCTGCATCGGGTACGAGGTGGCGGCTGGTTTGCACTGAACCGTCGCTCCGGCCAGTGGTGCCGCTGCTGGCAAAGGTCAGCGGCTCCGACGACACAAACGGGTCGGCGTTGAACCCCGTCAGAACCGAATGCGTTCTAAAAAAGCCAATTGGTAGGAACGGCACCCGGCGCAGGTCGGTAATACGTTCGGGTCGAACGTTGAGGTGGCTTAGGTAAGACGCGTACAGCGGATTATGAACTGCCTGATACCGGAAAACGGCCAGCGCCAGCGACTCAAACAGAGGTTGGTTTGCGGGCTGCGTGGCGGCAGTTAGGATTTGCTGCCGGAGCGTTTGCCGAAGCGCGGCTACGTCGGCCGAAAGCGAATTGAAAACAGACAAAGGTAAAATCGATAGTTATTGCAATACCCGTACAACAGCATGCAACGGCAACAAATTCACTCGGTTCTTTTGCTCTTGGGCGTCACGCTGACCTTGTCGGCTTGCTTTACGGAGCCGGACTACTCGAACACACCCCAGATCGAAATTAAAGAACCTATCTTTAAATATCCAGATTTACCGGCTCAAAGGGGGGTCGGACGGGGTCGACGCGATTCGATTGTGATTCGAGTGGCCTTCAAAGACGGTGACGGCGACCTTGGTAACGACATTCCGGTGGCCAAAGCGGATTCGGCCCGTTACGCAGAGCGGGGCGGCTGGGGTAACTACAAAATTCGCACCCTGCGGTTAGTGAATGGACGCTTTGAAGAGATTGTTCTCCCGGTTAACCAAACCCTGTACTTCCCGGATTTAACCAAGAATAAAGCGAAGGGCGCAATTGAAGGCGACCTCGATTTTAACTCGACGTTTCAGTACGGAAGTCGCTTCCAGCTTTACCCCATCAAGTTCCAGATTCAGATCCGGGACCGTGCGCTGAACGAAAGCAATATTGTCGAAACCGATACGGTGATTGTGCCCTTTCCGACACGGTAGAGCCATTGCTTACCCGCTCTTCGGCTTTTACGCATTCAAGACGATCCGAAAGGTTGTTCCTTTGCCGACTTCCGAGCTTTTGACAAACAGTCGGCCGTTGTGGTATTCTTCCACAATCCGCTTGGCGAGCGTCAAGCCCAGGCCCCAGCCGCGCTGTTTAGTGCTGTAGCCGGGGTTAAATACCTTCTGCATGTTTTTCTTAGAAATACCTTTGCCCGTGTCGGTGATGTCGATGGCGACTTCGTGCTGCGGCAGGGAAAGCATATTCAGCCGCAACTCACCCGTGCCTTTCATGGCGTCGACCGCGTTTTTGCAAATATTCTCAATGACCCACTCGAACAGCAGTTTGTTGATTTTGACCGTTTGGTTAGCGGGTAGCTGATTCGTTACGCTCATCTTTACCTTTGTCGAGATGCGCTTGGCCAAGTAATCCGTGAACTGGCAAACCACCTCGTTCAGGTTTTCTTCCTTCAACGTCGGAATCGAACCGATGCTCGAAAACCGCGCCGTAATGGTTTCCAACCGGCGAACGTCTTTTTCAATCTCGTCGGTAATCGACTCGTCGTACTGCGCCGGGTCGGAACGCATGTATTCGACCCACGCCATCAGCGACGACATGGGCGTGCCCAACTGGTGCGCCGTTTCTTTAGCCAACCCCACCCACACCCGGTTCTGCTCGGCCCGGCGCGACGAGCTGAACGCCAGGTACGCCAGTACGCTCAGGGCCATCAGAATGGCCAGCAGCGCGTAAGGAAAATACCGGAGTTGCCGCAGCAGGTTTGAATTGCTAAAATAAACCAAACCTTGCTGACCCTCGCCCACGTTGACCAGCACTGGCGGGTGTTCCTGGCGCATCTCATCCCGCTTCTTCCTGAGAAACTCCTGCGTTTCTGCTTCCGTCAGGTTCGCCGGAATCTCAAAGTTGTGGGGCATCGCGATGTAACCTTCCGGCGAGACGTAGATGGCCGGGATGGTTTTGTTGGCTTCGAGAATTTCGTTGGTCACGAAGGTCAGATCGCCCGAATTGGTGTGCGTCGGGTCCGTCAGATACGCAATGCTGTTGGCGTACAGTTTTACGTACTGTTGCTCGCGGGCTTCCAGCTTGCTGATGAGTCGGTTGGTGTACAGCAAGGCACCCGTGCCAACCAGCAGCAAATTCAGGGCAACGATGATTTTTAAAACGTTGTTCTGATTATAAATATCAAACGACTTAAGCATAGTGTCGTACTGCTTCGGGAGGTTTGCCGGAGTTGGCGAACCGTTGCCTAAAAGCAGCCTTTGTCATGGTACGGATTGGCAGGCGTTTGCCGACTATTTGATAAACGCGTTTCAAGTAAAGAAATGGCTGTTTCATTAACCAAAAAATGCGTTTGATTGTGCGTAGCAGAACGCTCAGCCCGTGGTTGGTGTTTTGATAATGAGGAAGATTCGGTACGAATATGGGCTGATTATTTGGATGATTTCTAAATAACAAAGCCGTTTAAACAGGCCGTTTCATCTCCGACGATTGTGCCGTATTTTTGTCATGGCTATTAGCCGCTTAGTGAGGTTCGTGTACAATGTTAGATACATTTCGATCGATTAGTTTATCCCATAAAACGGCTCCCCTGCACGTGCGGGAGTTAATTGCCCTGAGTGAAGACGAAGCCAAGCGGTTAATGCTCCGGTTGCGCGACTTCTTTGGCTTGTCGGACTTGCTTGTCCTTTCGACCTGCAACCGCACGGAAGTGTATTACGCGTTTGAGCAGGATCTTAGTTCGGAGATTACCCGGTTGCTGCTGATCGAGAAAGGTCTGACGGATACCGAGACTTACATTCCTTATTTTCAGTTTTTTGCCAATCACGCCGAGGCCGTTCGGCATCTGTTCGAGGTGTGCGTTGGGCTGCACTCGCAAGTGGTCGGCGACATGCAGATACCGAATCAGGTCAAGCAGGCGTATCAGTGGTCGGCCGACTTGGAAATGGCCGGGCCGTTTCTGCACCGGTTGATGCATACCATTTTCTTTACCAATAAGCGGGTTGCCCAGGAAACGGCTTTCCGCGATGGAGCCGCTTCGGTGTCGTACGCAGCCGTTGAACTAATCGACGAACTGGTGGGCGATCAACCGAATCCGGCTGTGCTGGTGCTGGGCTTGGGCGAGATTGGGGCCGACGTGTGCAAGAATCTTGAAGCCCGCCATGTGCGCAACATTACGCTCATTAACCGTACCCGCGCCAAGGCCGAAGCGCTCGCCGGGGGCAATGGGTATCGAGTTGCCGACATCACCGATCTGACCGACGAAATCCGCCGGGCCGACGTGGTTATCTCGTCCGTGCAGCGCGACGAGCCGCTTATTACGCCCGCTCTGTTGCACGATTTAAACGTCTTGACGTATAAGTATTTCATTGATCTGTCGGTGCCCCGCAGCGTCGATGCGGCCGTGGAGCAAATTCCGGGCGTGCTGGTTTACAACATCGACCACATCCGCAGCCGCGCCGACGAAGCGCTCAATCAGCGGCTGGCGGCCGTGCCGCAGGTGGAAGCCATCGTGGCGCAGGCCATTGCCGAGTTTGGCGACTGGTCGAAGGAAATGATTGTTTCGCCGACGATCAACAAGCTCAAAAACGCGCTGGAGCAGATTCGGCGGGACGAGATTGCCCGTCACCTCAAGCACCTGACGCCCGACGAGTCGGAAAAAGTGGAAAAGATCACGCGGGGCATCATGCAGAAGATCATTAAACTGCCAGTGCTGCAACTCAAAGCCGCCTGTAAGCGGGGCGAGGCCGAAACGCTCATTGACGTACTGAACGACCTATTCGATCTGGAAAAGCAACCCGATACAGAAACCAAAGGCGTTCATTAGTTGAATAGTCATCACGCATCAGGGCGGCTTATTGTGGCGTTAACATAGCTACAATAAGCCGCCCTGCTTGTTTATCATCTTGTCGCCATGAACAGCCTCCTGACCACGCTGCTCCGCCTGTTGCTCGTCACCCTGCTAATCGTCGGCCTGATTGCCGTTTGGGAGCAGATTCGCGGCAACCGGGCGCTGAGCCGCTTCCGGCGCGACGATACCACCCAAAGCGTTGTCTTGAAAGAGGTGACGGCGCTGGGGCGGCTGGAACTGGTTCGCTACACGTTTAAAGACATTGTCGAACACCAGCAAATCAACACCTTTCTGCCGAACGCCAGTGCCCTGCTGATTGTGGAAGGCGAAGCGACGGGCTGCATCGACCTGACGAAACTGACGGCCGCCAACATTCAAACCAACGGCGATTCGATAAAACTCCGTTTGCCACCGCCCGAACTGTGCGGCTGGAAGATTAATCACGCCCGGTCGCGCGTGTACGACACCCGATTTTCGTGGCTGAGCGAGTCGCAGTTGGTGAGCGATGCCTACCGGCAAGCCGAGCGGCAGGTACGGCAATCGGCGCTCAACGGCGGTATCTTAGTCCAAACCCGACAAAACGCCGATCGGATGCTGCGGCCGTTGCTTAAACGTTTGACGGGTAAGCACGTTGTTGTTCAATTTTAACCCACACCGGCGACGAATCGGGTGGTGTTGGTTTGGTTCGTGCGAACCCCGCAATCAAAGCCGGCTCGGCCGCCCGAAGCGCGTCTTTGGCTAAAAATTTGTTAACATCCTTCTGAAATGGGGGTTGTTACGACAAATTTGGTCTTATTCTTACGTTGTATGCTCATGAACACGAATTCTTTGCCCGTCACGAACGGAAGTTTGCTGATTGCCGAACCGTTTATGGGCGATACTAACTTTGAGCGGAGCGTGGTGCTGGTTTGCGAACATAACGCGGCCGGTACGTTTGGTCTGGTGCTGAATCAAACAACGGATTTGCGCCTGAGCGACGTGATCGAGGATGTGTATGCCGACCTGCCGCTCTACATGGGTGGTCCGGTGCAGCAGAATACGCTTCACTTTGTGCACCGACGCCCCGACCTGATTGACGAGTCGATTCACGTTGTGGATGGGCTGTACTGGAGTGGCAATTTTGAGCAAATCAAACAAGCCGTCAACCTCGGTACGCTCACGGAGCGCGACGCCCGGTTCTTTATCGGCTATTCGGGCTGGGACGGCGGCCAACTGGCCGGTGAGCTTGAGCAAAAGGCGTGGTTCGTTAGCCGTACCGACGCGAGTTTCCTGTTCGACACGCCCGCCGATGAATTCTGGCGTGGGGTGCTCAAACGCATGGGCGGGGAATACAAGTCTATCGCGCATTACCCCATTGATCCGCGGCTGAACTAACCGGTCGATTCGGTAACAAACGGCTTCTTAACTTTTTTTAACCAACTTTGTCGGATTATTCGCCGTTATTGGAAGGGCGCTTTCCCTTTCAGCCGTTTGGTATGCACAAAAATCCCTTCTTTTTTTTTACGCTGTTTCTACTGTTTCCCTTTCTATCGCGGGCGCAAAGTAACAACCCCGTGGGTGGTCATTTCGGCGTAAAAGTCGGCGCGGGTCTAACGCGCGTCAGCATCGGCGGTCTTAGTCTTAACATCCCTAAACAGGCGCTGGTGCCGCACCTCGGCGTCATGTACCGTTACCGGCAGCAACGGTTTGTCTTCCAGCCCGAAGCGCTGCTGGCCCTGAAAGGCGCTACCTTTCAGGTACAGCGGGGCGCTAACCGCGAGACCACGTCCAACCGGTATTATTACGTAAGCGCTCCGCTGTTGCTGGGCTACATTCCAACCGAGGGATTAACGTTTCAGGCCGGGCCGGAGTTTAGCTACGCCCTCAACGCGGGGAGCGAAACCGGCCCCGGTCGGCGCAACGATCTTGGCTTAGTCGTGGGCGTTCATTACGATTTCCTGGATCTGTTAGACAAATTCAGTCTGCACATTCGCTACGTGCACGGCTTGACGAACGTTTCGCCGGAGCCGCTGGCCACCTACCGCAACCGCACCTTGCAGGTATCGGCGGTGTATAATCTGTACCGTAAAAACAAGTAGGGTGTAAAAGGTGTAGGTACGTGAGGCTGCTGCGTACACTCTTTACGCCTTTTACACCCGGTTCCTCTGGCTTTCATGCTCTCCGACTTCGGTATCCTTCTTCTGTTTATTCTGGGCGCGTTTGCGTTCATCGGTTTGGTGCTGTTCGTTGCGCGCTTGCTGCGCCCCGACCGGCCAAATGTCGAGAAAAACAGCACCTACGAGTCGGGCGAGGAACCCATTGGCAACGCCAACGTGCAGTTCAATATTCGGTTCTACGTAGTGGCCTTGGTGTTTGTCTTGTTCGACGTGGAACTGGTGTTTTTGTTTCCGTGGGCAACCGTGTTTGGCCAACAACGGCTCATCGAAGAAACCGGGGGCGCGTGGGGCTGGTTTGCCTTAACCGAAGCCGCATTGTTTGTCTTGATTCTGGGATTGGGGCTGGCTTACGTCTGGGCGAAAGGTTACCTCGACTGGGTAAAGCCGCAGCCCAAAGTACCAACGGTGGAAACCAAGGTGCCGACGGATTTGTACGGGCGGGTAAACGAGAAGTACCGTCAGAGATAGCGAAAAGTTCTTGGTCACAAGCGTATGAAAGGCCTTTTCGCTTTTATCGGATTGCTCTTTTCGCTGACCACTTCGTCGGTTGATGCCCAACGTCCGAAACTATTTCGGTCGATTGTGTACACGGGCGCGGGTAAACGAGTTGACGGTATTCTATACGACGTAACGGATTCAACCGTTCGGTACACACCAAACCGGGCCAAACTTGTTCGACAACTGCGGGCCGGAACGCTACCCGACGTATTGGACATTCACCAAGATACCATCAACCGGATTGTCATTCGCCGAAAAAACCAGGTTGTACGAGGCCTATTAACTGGCGGAGTTATCGGCGGATTAAGTTTCGTTCCCTTAGCCACGAATGGTAAGTCAGCATCCATTTCGAAGATTTTAGGTTATATAGCTCTTGCAACAGTTGG
>CAXUEB010000110.1:0-2195 GCA_964249775.1 uncultured Spirosoma sp. | reverse complement strand
GTTACTGGTATTCTGTACGGCACGATACGAAGCGTAGTTCCGCACCGGGTGCACCGGATTCGACGCAATGCAGATCAATTTAGGTCGGCGCGGCCCGAACTAAGCATGCGCTCATTTGTTCAACAGCAACGACGGCAAACTCATTTGCGCCGGTAAGCGTTACGTTTCCAAACGAATACTCCAACGTGACTCCGTCTTCAACCTCTAAATCCGGCGAAGCGAGCGTTATTCTGCTGCGCTCCGAAGAACTCCTCAACTGGTCGCGCGAGAAGTCGATGTGGCCGATGAGCTTCGGGCTGGCCTGCTGCGCCATCGAGATGATGCAGGCGTTCGCGTCCAGCTACGACCTCGACCGCTTCGGTATCTTCCCGCGCCCGTCGCCCCGGCAGTCCGACATCATGATCGTGTCGGGCACGGTGACGTACAAAATGGCCGACCGCATCCGGCGGCTCTACGAGCAGATGCCCGAACCGCGCTACGTCATTTCGATGGGGTCTTGTTCCAACTGTGGCGGCCCCTACTGGCAGCACGGCTACCACGTGGTGAAGGGGGTCGACCGCATCATTCCGGTCGACGTGTACGTGCCCGGCTGCCCGCCCCGGCCCGAAGCGCTGATCGACGGCTTTTTGAAGTTGCAGGAAAAGATTCGCACCGAGCGTCCGCTACGCGGACCGGCCGAAGGCGCGCGCGCAGCCGAAGAGGATGCCACGGCGGGCGACCGTCCAAGCGAAGCTCAATCCGCATGAACGCTTTAGCCGTAGCCTTTCGGCAAACGCTTGGCTCGCTTCGGCTGGTTGGGTTACTTTACGCCTTTACACTCGGGCTGGCCCTGTTGGTCGCGTTGCCGTTCTACGGCACGCTCAAGGTCGAAGACCAAAATTCGCTGGCGTTTTTGACGTTGCTCGACGGCTTCGATTACACCGTCTATTCCGATTTTATGCAGCAGAGTAGCCGGGCCATTCGCCCATTGCTGAGCGTGGGTCGCTGGTTGGGCATCCTGTACGTGTTTCTGAGCGTGTACGTATCGGGCGGCATTCTGTACCAGTTCGCGCAACCCCGAACGACGGGTTCGACCAGTCGATTCAACACCGGCGTATTCTGGCAGGCGTGCAGTCACTACTTCGGCCGGTTCGGGCGGCTGTTCGGCGTTACATTGCTGTTTGTGCTGGTGCTGTTCGGCATTCCAGCCGTTATCACGGTTATCGTTCTCGCCGTGCTACTGCTGACTGAAACGTCGCTGACCGAGCGCGGGCAATTCTTGATTGGGCTGGCGGGTTTTGGCATGGCCGCGGTGCTGGCAACGCTCGTGCTGTGCATCGGCGACTACGCCAAAGTCGTGATGTTTCGGGAAGACGAGCGCAATGCGTTTCGGGCTTTCGGACGAGCGGGGCGGCTGGTGCTGGGCAACCTGAGCCGCACCTATGGGCTGTACAGTTTGCTGATTCTGATTGGAGTTGGCCTGTTCGGTCTTTATTTTTTGATCGACGGCCTGATTACCATGCGTAACTGGCCGACGATCATCATCATGCTGGTCGTGCAGCAGGCGCTGATCTTCGCCCGCGTTGGCCTGAAAGTATGGTCGCTCGGTACGGCGTATCACGTTTACGAAACGCTGCCCAAGCCTGCCCCGGCTGTACGGCCTACCCACCTCGCGCCGGAGACAAGCCCGCCGGCGAACCCTGAAACCGGCGAAGACCCGGTTGAGCCGGCTTAACGTTTAGGCACCGTCGCGGTAAGAAGCCGCCGTTTTGAGAAACCGGTTCGGTAGTCCAATCTTGTTTGGTCATTTTGTATTATTGCAGAATCATTCTTATTTCACCCGCTGATTCTGCCGCATGGCCGTTCCTACGCTTTCTCAAAAACCGCAGACCTCCGCGGGTTTATTAAGTTTGCCCGTTGTCGTGGCGGCCCTCGGCTATTTCGTTGACATCTACGACCTACTTCTCTTCGGCATTGTCCGCGTACCGAGCCTGAAGGACTTGGGCCTGAGCGCGGAGCAGATTTCGACCGTTGGCACGTCGATCATGAACTGGCAGATGGGCGGTTTGCTCTTAGGTGGCATTTTGTGGGGCGTGCTGGGCGATAAGCGCGGGCGGCTTTCCGTACTGTTCGGCTCCATCATCACGTACTCACTCGCTAACATTGCCTGCGGGTTCGTTAAGAACGTGACGTTCATGGACCCGACGGTTTACTAC
>CAXUEB010000109.1:0-16553 GCA_964249775.1 uncultured Spirosoma sp. | reverse complement strand
CCGGGCTGGTGCCACGGCTACCGGGTGTCGGGCCGCTCGTTCACCTCCCCCGAAACAGCGCTCATGCATGTCGGCTTCCGTTGCGCCAAATCCATTCCTTGATTGAAAATTAATCAAACCTTTACCCGCTTATGAAACACTACCTTCTTTTTTCCTGCCTGTTTCTTTTCCTGGCGCTCATCAGTGCATGCGCCGTTTCTGCTCAATCGGCCCCACCAGGCATGGCCCGCCCGACTGCCGGTACGTCGGCGCCACCCAATATTCTGTGGATCACCTGCGAGGACATGAGCGCCCACCTGCCCTCCTACGGCGACCGCACCGTGCCCACGCCCCACCTCGACCGGCTGGCGCGGGAAGGGGTCCGCCACCGGCGCATGTTCGCCACCAACGGCGTGTGTGCGCCCAGCCGTTCGGCCATTATCACGGGCATGTACCCCAACGGCATCGGCTCCAATCACATGCGCACCGTGCAGGCTTCCCGCGTTGGCAACGGCGTCATCAACTACGAAACCGTGCCGCCACCGGCCGTCAAATGCTTTTCCGAATACCTCAGAGCTGCCAATTATTACTGCACAAACAACAGCAAAACCGACTACCAGTTTGACGCCCCGTTCACGGCTTGGGATGAGAATGGCAAAAAAGCCCTCTGGCGCAACCGACCACTGGGTAAGCCATTCTTCTCGGTTGTTAACCTCGAAGTGACCCACGAATCCCAGATTTGGGCGCGGGCCAACCAGCCCCTGCGGGTGAACCCAGCCACGGTCAAACTCCCGCCCATCTACCCCGACAATGCCATTATCCGGCGCGACGTGGCCCGCAATTACGACAACATCATGGTCATGGATAGTTTGGTGGGCGTGATCCTGAAGCAATTAGAAGACGACGGGTTGTCAGACAAAACTATCGTATTCTTTTTCAGCGATCACGGGTCGGGTATGGCCTGGTACAAGCGCGAAATCTACGACCGGGGACTACGCGTGCCTATGATTGTGCGCTACCCCGACAAGCGGCAGGCCGGGACGTGGGACGAAGACCTGCACAGCTTCGTCGATCTGGCCCCGTCGATGCTCTCACTGGCGGGCGTTCCGGTGCCCAAATACATGCAGGGACAGGCATTTCTGGGCGAGCAGCGCGCTAAAACGCCCCGCCAGTACATCTATGCCGCCCGCGACCGCTTCGATGAGCATTACGATTGTTCGCGGGGCGTGCGCGACCAGCGCTTCAAATATATTCGTAACTACCAGCCCGACAAGCCCTATTATATGGATTTGGCCTACCGCAAACAGATGCCGTTGATGCAGGAAATTCTGCGCCTGCGCGACGCGGGTCAGTTGCCGCCTTTGACGCAGGGATGGTTTGGACCCAAACCGGCCGAAGAGTTGTATGATACGCAAAAAGACCCCGACGAACTAACTAATTTGGCCCGGATTCCGGCTTTCGCCAAGCAGCTGGCGGAGTTACGTCAGGCCGAGCAGCAGTGGGTGCGTGCCGTTCACGACAAAGGCTTCATGCAGGAGCGTGACTTGATTCAGTTCTTCTGGCCGGGTAACCAACAGCCCAGTACCGACCCACCAACGGCGTCGCGACAAACCAGCAACGGCGACCGGCTTGTGCTCACCTGCCCTACCGAAGGCGCTTCTATCGGTTACAAACTGGACGACGGCCCCTGGAAACTTTACTACCAGCCGATTAAAGTGCCGATGAGTGGCAAAATAACCGCCAAAGCCATTCGGATTGGCTACAAACCCAGTTTGGAGGTCGTGCTTTAAGCCGGATGGTCAGCGTCACGGCAACCCCTGCGTATTTAAGTACTCTATAAACTGTTCGGCAACTTACTAATCCAGAGATAGCCCTCGAGTTAAGGCGTTAATTACCCAATAAATTCTTATGAATTTTTCATGGCAGCAGCAATTCTATGATAGTTGATGGCCAGTCCCTTCGGCTGTTCCTCATTTGGTTTACGTTCACCCAAGGTGCGAAAGATTCTAAACACAACCAGGCCGCCGGGTGAGATAGTATCAATTAAGACGTCGGGCAAAACCAAGTGATTTTACAAGAACAGTACTGCTGCGTTTCCATCAGGCAAAAGATAGCTCGATAACCCCTCGTCAGGCTTCTATTACGGGTGCGTCGCGTTTGCTTTACACCACTGACCTGTTTCTACAGGCTCCTCGCCTGCTCAACCGGCCGTTTTCGTCCAACAAAGGGGGACGAATGCTATTTTAATGAAATCACTATGTTGCTATCGATGAATGATTTATGTTACGATCAGCTGCCGATAAAATCGTTCATTTAAACGTCCGATTCCGGTCGGAGCTGGCCAGGATGTGAATTGGGAATGAAATTGATTTTTATTTCCTTTCTGACCGTACCCAAACAATTAGTCGACACAAAAGCCGAGCCAGTCAAATACGAAGGCGGCTTTTTCGTGTCGATTACTGCACTGACAAAATCTCCTGATTCTATAAATACGCTAACTCATATGACTAATTAACGTTTTCTTAGGAACATATGGCAGCGAGCAAACTACTGGATAGGATGTTGTGTACTTACTAAAAATAAAAAAATTGTCTTTGATAGGGGATTTATCAATGCAATTGTGTCTTGCCTAAGTACTATGAAGTGGTGTAAACCAATTTATGACGGCAGGACATCCCGACGAATTTAGCCACTCAGCCATAAAACGAACTTTGTGGGCATCAGCAGGGGAACCCGCTTCTATGGGCGTACCAACCGATCCGGAGTTATTCATCCGCCAGGCGTTCGACGCCGGGCAGGCCCGCCAAGGCTGTGACTTACTATTCCGACGCTATTATAGCCCGTTGTGCAGCCATGCCGTCCGGTTTCTCTATGATCGGCAGGCCGCCGAGGATTTGGTGGCGGATCTGTTTCTGCAAGTTTATACCCGGCAGTTATACCAAACCATTACCGGTTCGTACCGGGCGTACTTGTTTACGGCGGTGCGTAACCGCGCGCTCAATTACCTCCGGGACGAATCGTCCGGGCGGCTCTCGCTCGACGAGGCTCCCGACTTCCCCGATATCGCGAGCGCCAGCCCCGACCAGCTTTTACAGCAGGATGATCTGTACGCGGCCTTGGAGTCGGCTATTCAGCAGCTACCACTGCAGCGCCGGCGGGTGTTTATGTTGGGACGGTACGAAGGCAAAAAGTACCAAGAAATTGCCGACGAAATGAATTTGTCGGTTAAAACGGTCGAGCACTACATGCACTACGCCCTGGCGACGCTCCGGGCGGTGCTCAACAGCCGTGGTTTGCTCCGGTTGCTGGTCGGCCTGGGCATTGTTTTGATGAAAAATTTTCCCTGTGCGTAGGGGAGCACGACCGGTCCAATGTGTCTTCGTAAAAACACCGCGTTATGCACTTAACCAAGTCGCTCCTGTTTGCCTACTTTGCCGGTCAGGCCACGTCCATTCAACGGCAGACTGTTGCGGAGTGGCTGGCGCAGCCTGGTCATCGAGAGCTGTATTTTAGCTGGCTGGAAGAATGGGAACGGCAGCAACCGCAGTACGTTCCTGACCTTGACCGCGCCTTGGGCACGTATCGGCAGCGGTTAGATGACTGGGACGCTGGGGTGACCGTACCGCCTGAAGCGGTTCTACCTGAACTGGCTGGTCTGAACACCATTGCCGCTGCTTCCGCCCCCATCGGGACACCTGGGTCGTTTCGTTTAGGGCGCATAGTGATGGGCCAATCGATCTTACGCTGGGCCGCGCTATGGTTGCTCATTGTCGGTGTAGGGTATTGGGGATGGCAGCAGTTCGGTTATCAATCTTACACGACGGCGACGGCACAGGTCAGAGTCGTTCATCTGCCCGACGGTTCCCGCGTGACGCTCAACGCACAATCAAACCTGAAGATACCCCGGCTGGGCTACGGCTGGCTGTCGCGCCGGGTGGCCTTGCGGGGCGAGGCCGTCTTCGACGTGCGGCACCTGCCCTCGCAGCAGTCGTTTGTGGTGACAACGCCGGCCGGACTGGAAGTCCATGTACTCGGCACCGAATTTTCGGTCAGTACCCGCGCCCAACAAACGCAGGTAGTGCTCAACCGGGGCCGGGTGCGCCTGCACAACACCCGCTCGGCCGCCAACCTGACCCTGCTACCGGGTCAGCAGGCTGTTTTAAACTCAGCCGGACGGCTAACACGCCGACGACTGGAGCCAACTAAGACGTTTGCCGCCTGGCGTACGCACCGCTTCACTTTTAACAACACTCCGCTGAGCGAAGTCGCCCGCCAACTGCGCGGGGCATTCGGCGTGACGGTTCGGTTTAACGACGAGGCCGTAGCGAGCCGGGTCGTGACGGGTACGTTCCAAGCCGACTCGCCCGATGAACTGCTGACGGCACTGGCCGAATTGCTGGACCTGCGCGTCAGCGAACAGCAGACCGACTATACCTTGCATTCTTCCGTAAACACGCAGTAAACCCGGTACCTTTATGAAACATTCGTTACTATGCTGGGCAGTGATTGGCCTCGTCCAGACCGGCTTTCCCCTACCAAGTTCGGCGCAACTACTGGCATCAGCCCGCTCGCCGTTACCCGCTGAAACCGGCCAGTTCAACGGCCCGCTGACGCTTAAACAAGCCTTGCTACAACTGAAGGCCCACTACGGCGTGGACCTGCTGTTCGAGGAAACGCTTATCCAGGGCCACCTCGGCGCGGCCCCCGGTTTCAATCCCAACGCCCGGGTGGAAACAAGCTTACAGGTGCTGCTAAAACCGTACGGTCTGCGTTATAAACGCATCCGGACCAACACCTACCTGATTATGGCGGCCAAAACCGGAGGGCCAGCCGAAACGCCGGTCGGCTCAAATAACCGACCGGTGGAGGCCAGCCTCAACGCGCAGCCAGCGCCAGTTGAACCGGTTCCTTCGTCAACCAACAGCCGACCACCAGTTCCTGCTGACCGGCCCGTCCGCGGACGCGTCACCGACGAGACCACGCAGGAAGGGCTACCGGGCGTGAGCGTGGTGGTCAAAGAAAGCCAGCCGGGCCGGGCCGCCGGTGCGGCCGCTACGCGTGGCACGACCACCAATGCGAACGGTGAGTACGAAGTCAGCGTACCCGAAACGGGTGAAACGGTGCTGGTATTCAGCTTCGTGGGCTACGACCGGCAGGAGATTCCAGTCGGTAGTGGTTCATCCATGCGGCAGTCGATTGACGTGGTGCTCAAAGCCTCCGCCGGGTCACTGGCCGAAGTTGTGGTGGTTGGATATGGCACCGTCCGCAAAAGCGACCTAACCGGAGCCGTATCGTCCATCAGCGGCCGGGAACTGGACCGGGTACCAACCAGTCGCATCGACCAGGCCCTACAGGGCCGGGCCGCCGGGGTGCAGGTGACGTCGGTCAACGGGGCACCAGGGGCCGGCACCAGTATCCGTATCCGGGGAGGTAACTCGATTTCGGCCGATAACGAACCCCTGTACGTTATTGATGGATTTATTGGTGGAGGTAATCTCAATACCATCAACCCGGCCGACATTGAATCGCTGCAAATTCTGAAGGACGCCACGGCCACGTCGATCTACGGAGCCAGGGGTGCCAACGGCGTCATCCTGATTACGACCAAGCGGGGTCGGGAAGGCAAGACAACCATCAACGTCGGCGGCTATACGGGCTGGCAGCGGTTACCCGCCGAGATTCCCCTGTTGCCGGGACCCGAACGGGCGCAGTACCAGAACGAATACGCGCAATCGCAGAATCAGCAGATTCCCTTTCCGGATTTGAGCCGGATTGGCGATTACAACTGGCAGCGCGAAGTCACCCAGACGGCTCCGATCCACAACGTGGATCTGTCCCTGTCGGGCGGCAGCGCGTCCACCCGGTTTTATCTGTCGGGTAACTATTTCAACCAGCGGGGCATCATCAAAAATTCGGGTATCGAGCGGTTTATTCTCCGGTTAAATCTCGACCAGAAAGTAACGCGCTGGCTCAACGTGGGTACGACGCTCAACATCAGCCGCTCCAATCAGGACAACAACACGGTGAACCTGAACGACGTGATGAAGGAGGCCCTAACCTACATTCCTTTTTATCAAGCGGATGGCTACTATTCGTATGTCAATCCGGTAAGCGGTACGCTGTTTCAAAACCCAATTGCGCAGTATGCACTGCAAACCAACACCACCGGCTTAACCCGGCTGCTGGGCAACGTAGCCGCCAGCGCCACGCTGCTGAAAGGGCTGGAACTACGGTCCACGCTGGGGTTGGACCTGAACTTTACCAAACAAAACGTCTACCAATCCGGCGATCTGCCCATCCGGCGCGACGGCCGACTGGGCGGCTTCGCGCGGGTCGATATCAACAACGCCGTCAATCTGCTCAACGAAAACACGATCAACTACGACCGGCAGATCGGCACCAACCACCACTTGAATCTGCTGGGCGGGTTTACGTATCAAACCAACCAGGCCGAGGGGTTGTGGGCGAGCGGGGCCGGCTACGCCAACGATGCGCTGACGTTTAACCGGCTCAGCACCGGCGCGCCCCTGCAGCGCCAGTACGACACCGATTACACAAGCTGGACCATTCTATCGTTTCTGAGCCGGCTCAACTACAGCTTCCGGGATCGGTATCTGTTCACGGTGGTCGCCCGACGGGACGGTTCGTCGCGCTTAGCCGAAAACAACAAGTGGGCTTTCTTTCCCTCGGCGGCTTTTGCCTGGCGCATCAGCGAAGAACCCTTCATGCGGTCACAAACCGTGTTCGACAACCTTAAACTGCGAACCAGCTACGGCCTGACCGGTAACCAGGCGATTGACGTCTACCAGTCGCTGCCGACGCTCAGCACGACCAAGACATACTTCCGGGGTAATGAGTACGTCGGTTTCAACCAAGGTAACCTCGCCAACCCCGACCTGCGCTGGGAGACGACCCGTCAGTTTGACGTTGGCCTGGAGGGTTCGGTGCTGAAAGGCCGTTTGTCGTTCGAGCTGGATTATTACCACAAGCGCACCAACGATCTGCTGCTGACGGTGGAGGTGCCGTGGACGACGGGTTACCAAACCCGGTTGAGCAACATTGGCGCGGTGCAGAACAAGGGGCTGGAACTGATGCTGAACGCGGCCATCGTAGACCGGAAGAATTTCACCTGGAACGTCAGTCTGAACCTGGCGGGTAACCGCAACCGGGTATTGGATTTGGGCGGTAAGGGGTTCATTGACCTCACCCCCGGCAACCGGCTCATCGTCGGGCAGCCGGCGGGCAGCTTTGTGGGTGCTACCTACGTCGGCACCTGGAAAACGCAGGAGGAAATCAACGCCAGTTCCGGGTTCATGGCGAACGTGAGACCGGGCGATCCGCGCTTTGCCGATACCAACGGCAACGGCAAATTCGATGGCTATGGGGATTATTCGTACCTGGGCAGTCCCCAGCCGACGCTTTTCGGCGGGGTCCGGAACGTGCTACGCTACCGGGCCGTTGAGCTGGACTTTTTCTGGCAGGGCGTTTTCGGCAGCAGTATCATGAACGAGAATGCGGCCCGCCTGTATTTCGGGGATTTCGCGTCGAACACCCACATCATCACCCGTGACCGCTGGACCGCCCAGAACCCTACCTCCGACGTACCCCGGGCCGGTGGGTTTATCCGGGCCGACCAGACGCTGGTCAATTCGGTCTGGGTACAGGATGGCTCGTTCGCCCGGTTGAAGACCGCCCGGTTGGCTTATACGCTGCCCGGCACCACCTTCGCCTGGTTGAAACAAGCCAGTGTGTACGTGACGGGCAATAACCTGCTCCTGTTCGATAACTACGACTGGGGCTACGACCCGGAGGCCAACAGCTTTGGCACGAACTCCGTCATCCAGGGACGCGATACCTATACCTACCCGCAGAACCGGTCCATCATCGTTGGTGCAACCCTTCAGTTTTAACCCCCGTCACCATGAACGTTAGTAAAGCTACCCTGCTCTTTTGCCTGCTTACCTTATCAGCCTGCGACGACGCGCTGGTCGAGCAGCCGCGGGATATCATCAATCCGGGACAATTTTTCAATTCAGACAACGAAGCCGTTGCAGCCGTCAACGGCGTGTACAGCCGGATGGCTCCTATGTTTGGTCGGGATTTTGGCAATGACCTCTGCTACTGGACGCACCTGGGAACGGACCTTGCCCGGCCCACCGGCGGGCGGGAAGCCAACTACCCCCAGCACCCCTACACCCTGAGTGCCAGCAACGTCTCGACGCTGGCTGACCACTGGCGTACTTTTTACCGGGTGATCGGTGACGCGAACTTAGTCATCAACCGGGTAGGTCAGTCCGACAAAATCAGCCCGGCCATCAAGCAGCGGGTAGTGGGCGAGGCCACGTTCCTGCGGGCGTATGCGTACTATTGGCTGACGAACATGTGGGGCGACGTACCCTTGTGGCTGAACGAGCTGGACATCAACGAAGTGGGCGGGGCTATTCCCCGGACACCCGTGGCCGAAGTGCGGAGCCGCATGGTTACCGACCTGCTCAAGGCGGCCAATGACCTGCCATCCACGTACCCCGACGCCGAAAAGGGGCGCGTTACCAAGTGGGCGGCCAAGATGCTCCTGTGCAAATATTACCTCTTCCAGAAAGACTGGGCGGGCGTGAAGACCACCGCAACAGACATTCTGACCAACTCACCGCACGTGCTGCAAAAGAACCTGGACGACGTGTTTGGTATCAGAAATGAATACAACACCGAAAACATCTGGGAGCTCGACTTCGTGCAGGACGTGTTCGGATCGGTCCGTACGTCCCGCTTCGTGCCCCGGCAGGTTGACGAGCCAGCTGTACCCGGCTACGCGTTCACGGGTTTCGGGCTGATGACCGCGGCCAAAGAATTTCTCGACTCGTTCGACCCAAATGATAAACGGCTGGCGCTCTACAACTGGACCGGGGCGGGAGCCGTCAAGACGCGCTTTTTCTACATCGTCAAGTTCATCGACTGGACGGCCCCGCGCTCCAACAGTGGCGTCAATACGCTCATATTCCGCCTGGCCGATACGTACTTGATGCTGGCCGAAGCCGAAAATGAACTGGCCGGCCCTACCCCAGCAGGTTACGCCCGCATCAACGCCATTCGGGCCAGAGCCGGGGTGCCCGAGCTACACGGCCTGACTCAGGACAGCTTCCGGCAGGCCCTCATGAACGAGCGCAAGTGGGAGCTGGCCTTCGAGTTCGACCGGCGGTGGGACCTGATTCGGTGGGGCAAGCTGCTCGACGCCGTTAAATCGCTTACGGTGACGAACCCGCAGGGAGGGGCCAACATCAGACCGCACCACGTACTCTTTCCCATTCCTCCGCAGGAGATTGGCAAAAATCCAGCCCTTACCCAGAACCCGGGCTATTGAACCACGATTCAACTTGTTTACTTGTTTGGTAAGCCAATCCCATGATTCGACTGCTGTATTGTGTTTCGCTGACCGTCAGTCTATTGAGCGGGCAGGCGCAGGATTTACCCAAGCTGGCCGCAACGCTGGAAGACGTTCGGGTATCGACTACCGGTAAGCGGCTGACCGTGCAAACGGAAGCTCTTGAGCGCAGTTGGCAATGGACGGGCCGGGGTCTGGTGACCGTCTCGCTCAAAAACCGCAAAACGGGCAAGCAGTGGGCCGATGGGCTACCCGCCTACGGAGCGGACTGGACGTATTTCGGCTGGCTCGATACGGCGTCGGCCCGGCTGATTACGCTCACCGCCCGGCCAAGTGACGACGAGAAGTTTACCAGCCGGCACCTGGCGATTACGGCGGAGGTGGCTTATCCAGCGCAACGCTGCACGGTCCGCTACGAAGTTTGGGCCTACCCCCACGCGCCGGGGCTACTGACCCGCGTGTGGTTTAAAGGAACGCCCCCAGTGGCCAGCGCCAGCAAGGCGGTGGCCACTGGGCCAACCATTCGTCCGCTCACGGGCCGCAACGAAAACCCGTACCTCGCCCAGGCGAAGGCCGCCCGCTGGTTTTCAACCCAGGCGTTCGATGCGCAGGCCCTGCAATATCAGTTCGCCCGGTTAGACCCTAAAAAGCAGTATCTACTGGGCGGAAGCTGGTGGGACTGGAATGGCGCGGGCCGCAGCCAGCGAATCCGCCTGACCAGTATGGACGGTGAGATTGATGAACCGGTAATCGGCCCGACGGACCTCGCCCGTTCGGCGGCTCCCCAGTCCTTCTCAGCCCTTTTGCCCACAAAGGTGCTGAGCGATAACACCGCCCGGCTGTACGTCGACAAGCTAAAAGGGCCGGACGCGGCCTTATCGGAACTGTGGCTTTACGAGAAGACCGACCGTAACAGTTCGTTGCCGAACGGCGACGAGGATCGGCTGGACGAGTTAGCAAAACAGGCTCCACCCGGTTACCGCTTAGTGGCCTACTACGACTGTGGGGAGCCGATGCAGAACGAGAAACTGGTGGCGACCGGCCGCGTGGACTACGTACCGCTGCGCCGGCCGGGTAAGCAGGTGCGGTTTGTGGGCTATTACAACGACACCCAGCACCGTAACAGCCCCGATACGCCAATTCTGCGGGAAGAGAAGACGCTCAGCACAACCTCCATAGCGAACCGGTGGGCCAGTTTGGTCAGTGTTGAGCAGGCCGACCAGGGTTTGGTCATGGTGAAGGAGTCGCACAAGTGCGCCAATCAATACGGCGTTGATACGGGTGAGTTTCGGCTGGACGATGCGGGGCTGGCCAACACCGGCACCAGTTTGTTTGCCGACGACTGGAACGAAACCGAATACCAGTGGGCCTGGGCTTCCTGGACGCTGGTGTACACCGGGGGCGACGATTACCGGGAACTGGCCGTCAAGCAGTTCGACCGGCTGCGCTACCCCACCCGGATGGAACGGGACATGTACGCGCTGACCTGCACCTGGGGCCACAGCCTGGACGGTCGCGACGGCCGCAACTACGCGCAAGAGAAGAATATTCTGCCCGAAATAGACCGGACTGCCGACCTGGGTATTGACCTGCTGCTTATTGATGACGGCTGGCAGGTCAACGCAACGGCTCCGGGTGCCCAGCCCGATTCAGCAAACGGTTGGGCACCCCACCCGGAGGTGTACCCCGATGGCTGGCGCAACGTGGTGGCCCGGCAGCAGAAGACCGGCCTTGAGCTGGGCCTGTGGGGAATCGCCCGCGAGATGCCTTTGAGTGCTATGCAGCAGAACTGGGACCAGCTCCGCTTTAAACAGCTTAAGTTAGATTTTGCCTCGTTCCCTAACCACGGTGCCTTAGACCGGATGATGCGCACCGTTCGTCAATTCATCACGTACACGAATCATCAATCCATCATCAGTTGGGACGTAACCGAGAACGCCCCCCGTTACGGCTACTTCTGGGCCAGAGAGTACGGCAACGTACACCTGGCCAACCGCAAGCCGGAAAAGCCGGTCAATACGGTATACGTGCCTTGGCTGGCCCTGCGAGATTACTGGCAGTTGGCCCGCTATGCCAACCTGAACAAGTTTCAGTTGACCATTCAGAACCCGGAAGTCATTAACCGGGCGCAGTCCGACGCGTACCGGCACAGCCCGGCGTACTGCGCGGCAACCGGTCTGATGGGCGTTCCCGAGTTCATGGCCCTGCCCCGGTTCTACAGCCCGGCGGCCCGCGATTCCATCCGTAAGCTGCTGCAAACGTACCGGAAACACCGGGCCGCCATCTGGAATGCCTTTGTCTTTCCCGTTGGGGACGTGCCGTCCAACCGGAGCTACTCCGGCTTTCAGGCGTACCACCCCGGCAGCCGGGAAGGGTATTTTCTGTTGTTTCGGGAGCTTTATACAAAGCAGGCCGAAGTGGCCATTCCTGTGCGTTTCCTGGCGGGCAGGCGCATTAAAATAACCGACCTGCAAACCGGCAAGGCGACATGGGTAACCGTTTCTAAAGCAGGTAAGCTGCCTATACACGTACCCGACCCTGCAAACTTTCAATTCCTGAAGTATAGCTGGTAAGACAAAGCGGCCCAGGCAGCCAATTCCTCAAAAGGACTTAACTTTAACATGCGGTGTTGACGTAACATCCCGGCTACTCCAAACTAATCCCTGGTGAACAATGCGTGGCTTACCAACTAATATGCTCTTAACCGGGCTGTTGACAATAAGTTGTCTGACGGGGAACGGACAGGCGAAGCGACCGAACATCGTGTATATTCTGGCCGACGATTTAGGCTACGGCGACCTGAGTTGTTACCGGTCCGGCGGTGCGGGCCAGAAAATCGTCCAAACGCCCAACCTCGACCAGATGGCCCGGCAGGGCATCCGCTTTACGCGCTTCTACGCGGGCAGCACCGTCTGCGCGCCCTCGCGCTGCGCCTTGATGACGGGTAAACACATGGGCCACGCCTACGTACGGGGCAACGGCGACGTACCGCTACGGGCCACGGACACCACCCTCGCCGAGCGGCTGAAAGCGGCCGGTTATACCACCGGTATGTTTGGCAAGTGGGGCCTGGGGCTGGCCGACGAGCCGGGTGCCCCCCAGCGCAAAGGCTGGGACGAATTTGTGGGCTACCTGCACCACCGCCACGCCCATAACTACCACACCGATTCGCTCTGGCAGGTACGCCGGGGACAACTATCGGTGAAGCGGCTCGACAAAAGTCAGTACACGCATGACGTCATCATGGACGGGGCCTTCTCATTTCTGAAAGACCGCCAACAGGACGGTAAGCCGTTCCTGCTGTACCTGCCCGTGACGCTGGTGCACGCCGAACTGGCCACAACAACCGCCGACCTTCAGCCCTTTCTGACGACCAACGGACGGAGCCAATTTACCGAAACGCCTTTTACACCCACGGGCGGAAGCTACTCGGCCCAGGCTAATCCCAGAGCTACGTTTGCGGCCATGCTTACCCGGTTGGACCGCGACGTCGGGCGGGTGCTGGACCTGCTCAGGACGCTCGGCCTGGACCGTAACACACTCGTCTTGTTTACGTCCGACAATGGTCCGCACCGGGAAGGCGGGGCCGACCCGAATTTCTTTGACAGCAACGGCCCCCTACGGGGCCTCAAACGCGACCTTTACGAAGGCGGCATCCGGGTGCCGCTGCTGGCCTGGGGAGCGGGCGTCGCCAAAGGCCGAACCAGCGACGTACCCTGGGCCAACTGGGACATGCTGCCGACGCTGGCGGCCCTAACCCAGACGCCTGCTATCCCAAATATAGATGGGTTACCACTGCCCCGGTTAATTCTCAACGGGCAAGCCGACACTAAGCAGTTAGCCGACCGGCCGCTCTTCTGGCAGTTCAACGAGGGCGAACTGCGGCAGGCGGTCGTTCAAGGCAACTGGAAGCTGCTTCGGTTTAAACAGGCCGGACAACCCGAACGCCTGGAGCTTTACGAACTCGGCCGGGACGTGGGCGAAACGAAAAATAGGGCCAGCGAACACCCCGAACGGGTTGCGAATCTGCTGCAACGCATGCGACAGGCGCAGACCCCCGCCGAACACCGCCTGTTCAACTGGTCGGCCGCGGAGCAGTAAGACGTCAGCCGGCTTCTATCACCCCATTCAATGCCAATTATGCACTCTAAAGCTCGCCGTTCGGATTGCTTATCGGGTGACTACTTGACGGTTACAACCGCTGGGTATCGACTTTTGCCTGGCTGGTTACTGCGCTGCTGCTACTACTCACCCCCGAAGGTTGGGCGCAGTCCGCATCATCCTTTGACCTCCGTTATTTTCGCCCAACCCGGCCGCCAACGGAGAAACCAATTCTAAAGGACCGACGGCCACCTTTGGTGCCGAAGAACGAGTGCGGTTTCTGAAACAGTGAGTATAACTAAAAAGGGACCGTGCCGGAACCTGCGGCAGCCAGGTCGACTGTAGCTCCCATAGAATTCGTCATTGGTTCACATAAGGGGTCTATCAAAAAAACGGTACGGCACGGGCCGCCCTGAGTTAACTGTAAAGCTTTTGAAGATACCGCACAATTCTGGGTAAATCTGCAAAAGAATTACGAGGTGTGCACGCGGAAAAAAGATAACGGTCGGGTCGGTAGTAAGGCATTTTGGGCATGCCGGAAGCGGCTTGCAAGCCGTTTAACTAAGCCATTTAGAGGTATGGCAAGCAACCCAGTGAAATAGGCCAATCACGTTGAGCCATTCTTATAGTGCTCCTGAAGAAAGATGGGTAGTATTCCCAGATCGTCGTCTAAATTTCGTCATGACCGCCCAGCGGTTCGGTTCAGTTCGTTATCCGTGACCAAATGGAGAGGATTCTTTAGGAACACCCCTTATTAACCGGCGGAGAAGTTGATTAATAGGTAATTGTTCGACTGTACCCAGGACAGAGCTAACCACGTCTAAGAGTATGTCCTACCCTCGCGTAAGCGCTGGACATCGAAGTACGTGGTACCGAAGGGCAACCTCCGAGGGTGACCGACGCCACCGGCCGGGCGGTGCAGCAGGTCAAATCGAGCGCGTCGAGCGAAACCGTTACCTATTAATCAGCAGCCCCCAGGCTGCTATTGCTGCGGGTTAGCTCCCTACGCACACCAAAACAGTTAAACTCATTAAAAGCGAAAGCGGGTAGGACGGGGTGAACGGTCAGGTAGCAAAGCGGACTCGGTTGGAGAGCCGAGCCTGCTTCGCTGAGAAAGCCAATGAAACGGATTAGTACTTTAGCTTCGCCGGGGCGTACCCAAAATGTTCCTGGAATATTTTGGTAAAGTACGACTGGGAACTGTAACCAACCTGATAAGCAACCTGCGCCACGTTCAACTCGCCCGTTTGCAACAGTTCGGCCGCCCGTTCTATCCGAACTCGGTGGATGAAGCGGTTAGGCGACAGGCTGGTCAGGGCCGTCAGTTTGCGGTGGAGCTGCGTGCGGCTCATGTTCGCCTGGTCCGCCAGCCAGTCTACGTCGAGCGCTTCGGTCTCGATGTGGTCTAAGATGGCCCGGCGCAGCCGGTTCAGAAACTGCGCTTCGCGGTCGGGTTCGGACGGCGGGGCCGACGCGGTCGGAGCCGATTGGCTCAGGAATCGCTTCTGCCAGTTCTGCCGGGTACGCAGTCCGTTGCCGATCCGCAGGGCCAGTTCGGCCAAGCTGAACGGCTTGCTCAGGTAATCGTCCGCCCCAGCGTACAGGCCCTTCAGCCGGCTGTCGGGCGAGGAGCGGGCCGTCAGCAGAATGACGGGAATGTGGCTCGTGCGCTCGTCGGCTTTCAGTTGTTCCACTAACGCGTAGCCGTCCAATTCGGGCATCATTACGTCGCTCACGATCAGGTCGGGTACTTCGGTCACGGCCTGCTCCAGCCCCTGTCGACCGTTCGGGGCTGGTAGCACCCGGTACTCCGCCGACAGGTACTCCGCCACCTGCGCCCGCAGGTCGGCGTTGTCTTCCACCACCAGCACGAGGGGTTTACTGGTCTCGTTCGCGGTCCCGTTCCGTCCCACTGGGGTTCGGGTAGCCGGTTCGTTCCCTACCGGCAGCGCCGTGACGGAATGAGGGCGGGGCAGAGTCGGCTCGGACGGCATCGACTGATTTACCGGCAGGTCAACGGTGAACACGCTGCCCCGGTCTACCTCGCTCTCGACCGTCACGGTGCCGCCCAGCCAGTCGGTCAGTTCTTTGACCAAAGCCAGGCCAATGCCGGTGCCCGAATACGCCCGCGTCGAACTGGCGTCGACCTGATGAAACCGCTCGAAAACGCGGGGTAACTGGTTGGCGGGGATGCCGATGCCCGTGTCGGCCACCCGCAGCACGAAGTGGCTCCCATTGATCCATCCCGTCACCCGTACGCGGCCCCCGACGGGGGTGAACTTCAGGGCGTTGGCCAGCAGATTGTACGTAATCTTTTCCCATTTGTCGCCGTCGAAGCGGTACAGTTCGTCAACGGATGGGTCGGTGGGGGCAACCGGGTCATGGGCATTGTACGTCAGGTCAAGCCCGCTTTGCCCAGCCAGGCCGCTGAACTGCGCCACCACCTCGCCAATGAACGCCACCGGATTGCCCAACTGGTCGTGGGGTTCGAGCTTGCCCGCGTCCAAGCGGGCCATATCGAGCGTTTCGGTAATGAGCCGCAGAAGCTGCTGCGCGTGGCGCTGGACGGTGTCGGTTTGTTTCTGCTGGGACGAGGTCAGCGACGTACCGGCTAACTGCTCCGTGGCGTTGAGGATGATAGTCAGGGGGGTGCGAAACTCGTGGGTGACGTTGGCAAAGAACCGGCTTTTCACCTGATCCACTTCTCGCAGGGTAGCCGCTTCAAACGCCCGGCGGGCCAGTTCCTGCCGGAGCCGCTGGCGCCGGGTCCAGCTCCGAAATGCCCAAAATCCGGTACCCCCAACGAGGGCCAGCACCAGCGCCCAGAACCAGACCGTGCGCCAGTAGGGCGTCGTCACCACCATCGTCAGCGTGGCGAAAGCTGGCTCCCAGCCTTTTCCGGCCGGGTCTGATGCGTTGAGGGCTAAGGTATAGGTGCCGCCGGGCAATTTGTAGTCGACGAGGGCGCTGACGTCGTTGACGATTGTCCACCGGGAATCGGCAGGGAGCAGCCGGTACCGAAACCGCGCAGCCCCGCGCCCCACCCGGGATGAAAGCTCAAGCCGGAGCGAATCGCTGTCCTGAACCGTCAGCG
>CAXUEB010000108.1:16261-16555 GCA_964249775.1 uncultured Spirosoma sp. | reverse complement strand
GCCATGTGCCGCGGCACCCGGTACGTAAACAGGTTTGGAATGGGAATCGGAATGATCAGGTCGGCAAAGAGCGTAACCTCTTCACTGTCAAAGACCGAAAACAACGTGCTGACCTGATTTTCCACGAGCGCCCAAAAATGAAGGGTAAATATAGGCAGAAAAGCCCGTTGGTTTACCCTAAAACCAGCCGTTGGTTAGCACAATTCGCCCGGAAAAAGCCTTAATTAATGGACCTTTGGCGGCTTTTTCGATGTTAAGCAGGTAGACACACTGTCTGCAATCCGTATGCAAACA
>CAXUEB010000108.1:15180-16251 GCA_964249775.1 uncultured Spirosoma sp. | reverse complement strand
GGCCCTTGCGGGCTGGCGGCCGGTATCGAAGCGGCCAAGTCGGGCCTGCGCCACCTGATTTTGGAGATGGGCAGCCTGACCGAATCCATCCGGCAGTATCCCCGGCGAATGCGGTTTTTCTCGACGGCCGAAAACATCGAAATCGGCGGTTTGCCGTTTCCCATTTCGAGCGTAAAGGCCGGGCGCGATGAAGCGTTGCAGTATTACCGCAAAGCCGCGGCTTACTACAAACTGAACGTAAAACTGTTTCAGGAGGCCTGGGACGTAAAAAAAGAAGGCGACTTATTCACCGTATCCACGACCACCGGCGAGCGCTACCAAGCTCACAGAGTAATTATGGCAACGGGTTATTTCACGCGCCCGCGCTGGCTGAACATTCCGGGCGAAAACCTTTCCCACGTCTCGCACTACTACGACGAGCCGTTTAAATATTCGTTTACCAACGTCGTCCTTATCGGCGCGTCGAACTCGGCGGTCGAAGCGGCTTTGGAGTTGTACCGCCACGACGTGAACGTAACGATTGTGCACCGGGGCGAAGATTTCCGCGCGACGGTTAAATATTGGCTCGTGCCGGACGTGAAGAACCGCGTCAAGGAAGGCAAAATCAAGACTAAGTTCGACTCGGTCGTGACGCAGATTGACGAGCGTACGGTGACGGTTAATAACTTGAAAACGGGCGAAGAAGAGCAAATCCCTGCCGACTTCGTGTTTGTCCTGACGGGTTACATTCCTGATGCCGAACTACTGCGTCGCTGCGGCATCGACCTCGATTCCGACACGCAGGTGCCCGTGTACGATAAAGAAACCTTTGAGACGAATGTACCAGGCCTGTACGTCTGTGGCACGGTGCTGGCCGGCATTTACACCGAGAAAGTGTTTATTGAAAACGGCCGTGAGCACGCCCAGGCCATCATCGACCACATTGTGGGCCGCGAAGTGCACAAAGTTGCGGACCTGATTGAGCGAATTTAGGAAAATTGAAACAGACGCTAACGCAGTCGGGCCCCGGTGAGAAACACCCCCCCCCCCCCGTTTAGCCCCGGTTACGTGGGGGGCCACCGCGTACCCCGG
>CAXUEB010000108.1:13854-15170 GCA_964249775.1 uncultured Spirosoma sp. | reverse complement strand
TCATCAACCCGGCCCGACTGCGTTAAGGCCGCTTTACGTCGGTAGCCACTGAGTCCGCGGTGGCTTCAACGGCGTTAGCCGTATTGGTACGTCGGCCTTCGGCGCTGGTGCTGTCGGTGCCGACTACGGCCGAATTGCGCGATTCGTCGGTGCGGCACGACCGCAGGAAAAAGACCAGCGCGATGACGCCCAAAGCCAATAGCAGCCAAGGCAGCCACCGGGTTTCCCGGCCACTGCCGGCCGTGTGTTCACTGTTGAACGCGGGAATGCCTGCCACGGGCCGCTCGGCACCGGCGGGCGGAATAATTGGCGACGCCGATGGCCCGGAGGTATTCGACGCGGCTGGCATTGGTGCGGACGCGGGTGTTACGGTATCGGCCGTCCGAATCGCTGCGTCGCCCATGCCAGCCCCTATGCCGCCCAAACCACCCGCTAAGCCGCCGAGTGCACCGAAATTAGGAATGCTACCCAGCAGCGACTGCAATCCGGTAGGCATAGCCGACTGAATATAGCCAGTTTGGTTGCTCAGTAGGCCGGCTGCGTTCACGGGACCTTCGCCGTCTTCGTGCAGCTTTTTGCCCATAACCGTTAGCAAAATTGGCGCGGCCAGATTCAGCAGCGACTCAGCCGACGCTTGCTTGACGCCACTGTGTGACGCCAGCGCGCCCGCAACGGCTCCGCTCTGCTCACCAAACAAACTGGATGTGATGCTCGAACCAATCGTCTGCAAGTGATCAATCAAGCCGTCATCGTTATTGCCGTTCGCCAAGCCACCCAGCCGGTTAAACATGGTGCCCTGTGGCATGACCACTTCGCCCGCGACGCGGTCGGGTGCCGTAACCTGAGCAATTAAATCCAGTACCGAACTGGGACCGCCCGGCTCGGCCGATCGCTGCGACAAGCCGCTCAGCACGGTCGGAAGCGCGCCAGTCAGAGCCGTTCGGGTGTTTCCTGGGCTTTCGTTCAGTAAGCGGCTAACCCGATCAACGACGGTGTCGGGCAGGTAACTCGTTGCTAACTCAATCAGATTGACTGCCATAATGCGTGTGCGGTTTAGGGAAGCGTTCCTGTTTACGAGTATAACTCGGCAAAGCAAGGCACGTTTCCAAAAAGATCAAACTCTTGCCCGCTTATCTGATTAAATGATAACAAAAAGCCCCCGGTAGCGTCAAACGATGCTACCGGGGGCTTACTATCTGTTGGAAATAAATTAACTTTTCCGGTCGGGAAACTTGTCGACAATGCGTTCGACTTCGCGGGTTAGCTGAGCCGAGATACGGGCCGGATCGCCCACGGCATTCTGCACCGAACCCCGC
>CAXUEB010000108.1:12679-13844 GCA_964249775.1 uncultured Spirosoma sp. | reverse complement strand
CGCCAAACCAGCAGTAGAGAGAGGGCAAATGTTCGGTGTTTGGTACGGTTTCAAGCCAATTGGCTAAAGCGCATCCAAACAAAAAGCGGCCTGAGTGCTGGTGAATGTAGGCCGCTCTTCGGGTTAAAGTTTCGGGTGTTTCTTATGCCACTCGGTCGCGTCCTGGTAGGCTTTCGCGACAGCCAGCATTTTGCCTTCCTCGAACAACTGCCCCATGAACGTAACACTGGTGGGGGTGTTTTGCTGGTTGAACCCGTTGGGAAGCACCACGCAGGGATGACCCGTCAGGTTGGTCAGGGCCAGATTGCCCCCGGCGTAGGTTGGGCTGATGTACACGTCGACTTTGGCTTCTTTGAGCTTATCGGCCATTTCGTTGATGAGCTTGGTACGGATGCGGTTGGCCTGAATGTACTCGACCGCCGGCACGAACCGCGACGACCGGAACACGTTGGGCCAGGCGTACTTACCTTGCCGCACCATCTGATCGTCGAGCTTCGAACGCGTTAGCTCGTCGAAGGCAGCCGCGCCCTCCACCGATAGGATAAACGACAGCCGGCCGGCCGGAACACTCGCCGGTAAGTCCAGCGGTACCAGTTCGGCTTTGAGCTTGCGCAACACGTCGAGCGTCGCTGCGTCGTTGGCTTTGTTGGCGTAGTCGCTGTCGAAGGCCCGCTTCAGGTAGCCGATGCGCATACCTTTTAGCGATTTAACCGACTCGTAGCGGAACGGGGCCGTCATCACCGTCGGGTCGGCCCCGTCGGGGCCGTAGATGGCGTTGAAGACCAAGGCGCAGTCTTCCACCGAGCGGGTAATTGGCCCAATCTTGTCCATGCTCCAGCTCAGGGCCATCGCCCCGTGCCGGCTAACCCGGCCGAACGTCGGGCGTAGTCCCGTCGTACCACAGACCGTTGAGGGCGATAGAATCGACCCGCGCGTTTCGGTGCCGATGGCGAACGGCAGCAACCCGGCCGAAACGCTCGACGCCGACCCCGCCGACGAGCCGCTCGAACCGCGCTTGATGTCCCAGGGGTTGCGGGTGGTGCCGCCGAACCAAACGTCGCCCATCGCTAACTCGCCCACCGACATTTTAGCGCACAGCACCGCCCCGGCCGCTTCGAGTTTCTGGATAACCGTCGCGTCGATGTTCAGCGTCTGATCCTTATAC
>CAXUEB010000108.1:4412-12669 GCA_964249775.1 uncultured Spirosoma sp. | reverse complement strand
TTCCTCTAATTTGCGGATTACCGTGGCGTCACTAGTGAGCGTTTGGTCTTTGTACGGCACCGATCCCCAGGTGGTCTTGTATCCTTTTTTAGCGAGCAAATCTTTCACCCCGTAGGGAATGCCGTGCAGCGGACCGCGGTATTTCTTTTTCTTAATTTCAGCGTCGGCTTGCCGGGCTTGTTTAAGCGCGAGTTCTTCGGTTAGCGTAACCACGCAATGCAGTTTAGCGTCGTACGTTCTCAGCCGGTTCAGGAAGAACTGCGTCAACTCTTCCGATGTAATCTGCCGCGTCTTAATCAGTTCGCCCAGTTGGGCGACGGTGTAGAATGCCAGTTCATCGCGATTCTCGGGTAGTTTGACTTTGCCGACCGACGTGACTTTAAACGACGACGTACCGGTTGGCAATTTGTAGCCGGTCGGCAGCGGATTAAAGTAGAGGGCTGGGGCTATGTCGTTCGTCAGATCAACCTGGTGCAGGGCTTCTAAATCCGAGCGCAGGTTATTAAGGCTTTCGAGCGTCGAGTCGCGCTCGGCCGGGGTGTACGACAAACCAATCATCTTGCAGACAACATCGACCATGTCGCCCGTAATGGGTTTTTTCTCGTCGTCGGCCACGAACGCACCAAGCAGAAAACTGCCCGTGCAGGCAGCCAACACCGTAAGGGTTTGTTTCGTAAAGGTTGGTTTCACAAACTTTAGTTTTTTTATGCACGAAAGTTAACGAAAGCCTTGTGTAATGATACCACTTGGGGCAGCAATAATTGGCGTTCGTCGTTATCAATAACGTAGTCAGCAATGGCCAGCCGCGCGTCATCATCGACCTGCCGGCTGATGATGTTACGAATCTCGGCTTCCGACCGGTGCGGATCGCGGGCTTGAATTCGGGCCACGCGCAGGTCGAGCGGTGCCCGCACGACAATAATTTTGTCGAGCGTATTACCATCGCCCGCGGCCCGCATCAGGGCGGCTTCTTTCACAACGTACGGCTTGTCGGCGTGCTGACCCACCCAGTTGGCGGTGTCAGATAGCACGCGCGGATGCACAACGGCGTTCAGGCGTACCAGTAAGTCCGGGTCGGCAAAGACCTGCGCGGCTACCCAAGCTCGGTTATAACGGCCGTAGGTTGGTTCGTGATGACGCTCGTAGGCGTTTGGTCCGAGCACCCGAACCACATCGGTTTTCAGGATTGGGTCGTGTTCGATGAGCCACTTCGCCCGCTCGTCGGCTTCGTAGACCGGAATACCCAACGCCCGAAACACCCGGCAAACGACGCTCTTGCCCGCGCCGATGCCACCCGTTACGCCGATTTGTAAAGTCATAGCTACAGGATGTATGATATAAGATGTATAATGTAGTTCGCACAACGGCTATACATCCTATATCATACATCTTACATCTCTTTAATTAGTTGGCGATAGCAACTCGCCTACCTCAAAACTCACCGCCACGCGGTCGGCGGAAAAGCGGAGCAGCGGGTGGCGAAAGTGATTTAAGGGCAGTTCTTCGTCGTAGTTATCGACAATCCGTTTGCGGGGAATGCGCACCAGCATCGTGTCGGACAGGCCGCGCACCAGCCGCGCCGGACCTTCGACCTCGATGGTGCGGGGCGTCAGGTTAATGACGCTCGACACGGCGTAGCGCGGGGCCAAATTGATGCGGGTACTGTCGGCAACAAGCCGGATGGTTTTGGTCATGCGCCGGTCGAAGGCCATGTCGAGCGTATCGGCCACGACGTAATTGACGTGCAGTTTCTTAATCTGCTCGGCCAAGGCTTCGGTCAGCGAAGAGGTGTTGATAACGGACGCCCGAAGCGGGTTATGCACGACGTAATCAACCGGCTCGACCCGGAACGGCAGCCACGAATGGCGTAGCAGTCCCCAGCCGTCGCCCGATACGTTGACCCGAACCGTGCGGGGCAGGGGCGTCGTCGGAACAAACGCCTGTTCGTTGTAGACAAAGTGAATGGGGTATTCGACGTTCAGTGTGTAATTTTCCTTGTTGAGCGCGTTCAAAAACCAGAACAGGGCAGCCGCACCTAAGCACAGCAAGACGCGGGCTGGTTGAAACCGGCGGTTGGTTGATGGGGAAACCACGGATTGGGAGAAAGATGGGAGTAGTAACGAAAACAGCGGGACACGGCCCGCTGCTTCACGACTGTACGACAATTACTTACTTTTCTCGGCTTCGACTGGTTTAACCGTCGCTTCGCGCGAGATGGACGACTTCTCAAACGTCATCTTCACGCCCCGGTCTACTTCGAGCGTTACCGTCGTGCCTTCCACCGACGCCACCCGGCCGTGCAAACCGCCGATGGTGACGACGTTGTCGCCTTTCTTGAGATTGTCTACGAACGTCCGCTGATCTTTCTGTTTTTTCTGCTGCGGCCGAATCATGAAAAAGTAAAAGACGCCGATGATCGCCACCCACAGCAACACGTTGTAGATGATTGGGGTGTTACCGGAGTCGGCCGAAGCCTGTAGTAAAAGAGCGTAATGCATAGTTGGTTGGTCAGTGAAAAAACCTATAAGGTTTCTGAAAACCTTATAGGTTTGAAGCGCTTGCTTGCGTCGAATTCGGCCGCGGGTTGACCATCGCCCGGAATTGAACGTCCGTCACCGACGGATCGGTGTTGGCCATGATGGTCACGGTCTTGTTTTGCTCGCCTTGCTTGCCCCGGCTGTTGAACCGTACCCGGATGGATGACTGAGCACCCGGCGGAATGGGTTCGCGCGGCCACTCGGGCGTCGTGCAACCGCAGGAAGCCGTGATGTTGTTGATAATAAGCGGAAATTCGCCCGTGTTGGTAAATTTAAACACGTGCTCAGCGGTATCCCCTTCGGTCATCTGGCCGAAATCGTAGACACCTTTGTCGGCAAACGCCAGCTTCGGCATTTTCTGGGACACCGATGCCTGGGCCGATGCGCCCTGCTGCCGGTTGTCGCAACTTAGCTGTCCGAAGCCCACGCCGAGCACCGTTGCCGCGAGCAGGAAGTTCGTGAAACGCATGGTCAATTTGATTTTTGGCGTTTGGTTTATGGTACGGCAAGTTACGAACGCATCAACCTGCCGTAACGTATAAACCGAAAATCATCCTACTGAGTTTAAGCGTTTTGTCGCTTAATTTGGGCCATCAGCCGGTCCACGTCTTCGAGCAGACGCTCGGCTTTTTCGCGCGCATCGTTCACGACGCGCTGCCCTTCGTTCTTCGATAGGTTTTCGGGCAGATCAGCCGAGTGAACCAGGTCATCGACCATTTCATTGATTTGCTCCCGGTAGCGGGACAGTCGGTACGTCAGGCGGTCGCGCGTTACTTTGCCTTTATCGGGTGCGTACAACATGCCAATCAGGACGCCCGAAGCAATCCCGGACAGCAAAAAAGCGATGTCTCGACCAGTTCTGTTCATATTAATCAACGAGTTTAAGGTTTGGCGTAGCGTTCAAAAGCGGATGCTTGCGAGCGGCAAATTAACAACCCTAAACGTTGGCTACTTATTGTCTAATAACCCGCGTCCGCTCTTGCGCAAACGCCCGGAGGCTTGTAGTTTCTCGGACAAGTTGTCTAAGATTCCGTTCACAAATTTACCGCTTTTGGGCGTACTGTACGCCTTGGCCAGTTCGATATATTCGTTAATGGTCACTTTGACGGGAATGTTGGGGAAGTTTAGTAGCTCACACAGGGCCAGTTTCAGGATGATTTTGTCGAGCAGAGCGACGCGCTCCATGTCCCAATTCTTGAGCTGTTCCGACACAAGCTGTTCGTAGTCGGCGTCGTTTTCGAGGGACTGCTCAAACAGCGTATTTAAAAACAATTCGTCTTCTTCCCAATCGTCGGTCAACGGTTCCAGCTTCAAACCCGTCGGACTTTGCACCGACTTGAGCGTCCGAATGGCCAACCCCCGCACGACCTCGCTGTTTTCGGCCCAACTCAGATCAATTTCGGCTAAGTAGCTCCGGATGATGTCGTGTTTAAAAATCAGCGTTCGCAGGACGTACTGCGCCAGCGTCTGATCTTCGTCGGCGGTGTGCGTGCGTTGCTCGCAGTACGCCCGGTACGTCTCGTCGGTTTTGAGCACTTCCCGCAGGGCTTTTCGCACAAAGCCCAGATCGTCCGTCCACGAGATGCCGTGCCGAACGGCTTCGTTCTGGAGGGGCTGATGGGCGGCCAACGCCTTGACGACGCTGTTGTCGTTTAGGTCGGACTCAAACGGGAACGGCGTTTCGTCCACGTCGCGGTAGACCCGTTCGCGGTCAGCGCGGGCCGCGTGACCGAGTTCAACCATCAGCGTCAGGACACGTAAATAATCGTCGTAGATGGCGTTGACCTGCTTGAGCATCATTTGCGTCAGGTGCTGCCGGTCTTTCTTGCCCCGAATCTGGTAGAACAAAAACCCGTCGTTGGCCGCTTTGAGCACCTTCACGGGGGCGTCTTCATCCTGAGCGGGCTGCCCGGTTTTGATGGCTTCTTCAAACAGCAGACCGGCGAGTTGCCGATACCCTTCGAGTTGGCGCTTGTCCTGCGGCACCATCGAGTTGAGGTCGGGCTGGAACAGGTCCGCGATGCCGTCGAGAGCGAGTTGTTGGGTAGACGATTGAGCTTGTTGCAGCGCGTAGAGCGCCTGCATGACCTTGATGCGGAGGAGTCGCCGGTTGAGCATAATACCGTTGCCGGTTAAGTCGGCCGAAAAGAAAAGAACGAAATGGGCTGCAAAAGTACGGCATTTTCGCCACTTTTCCGAGCGCAAACCGGAAACACACGCCGGTCAGAGACGGGTTAACACGGCGACGACGTAGTTTGAACTACGCTGAACAATTACTCAGCATTGCTAAACGCCCGCTCCGGGGCATAGCTTCGAGCTATACTGGCTGCAACTTTTCGGTAGGGCGTTGGGTTACTCACGAAACGCCCGTGGCTCTTTGTGAAAGCACTATCCTACCTCAATAAATACCTTCTAAAGTATAAATGGTACCTGATTTGGGGGACGGTCTTTACCGTCATTTCCAATCTGTTCGGCATCTTCCCGGCGCAGTTGGTCCGCTACGCGCTCGACTTAGTGCGCGAAACGCTGGACATCTATTACCTCTACGATCAAACGCCGTTGCAGGCGTCGCTCTACGACGTGTTTGCGTTTAGCATTCTCTTGTTCGCCGGGGCAACCTTCGCCTTAGCGCTGTTAAAAGGCTTTTTCCTGTTTCTGGTGCGGCAAACGCTCATCGTTATGTCGCGGCACGTCGAGTACGACCTCAAAAACGAGATTTACGACCACTACCAGACGTTGCCGCTCAGCTTCTACCGGCAACAAAACACCGGTGATTTAATGGCCCGGATTTCGGAGGATGTCAGCAAGGTCCGCATGTACATCGGCCCCAGCATTATGTACGGTTTGAACCTAATTGTCCTGTTCATTCTGGTCATTACGTACATGGTCAGCATCAACGCCCGGTTGTCGCTGTACGTCTTGCTGCCGCTACCGATTCTGTCGGTGGCGATTTACGTCGTCAATAACATCATTATTCAACGGTCGGAAGAGATTCAGCGGTCGTTGTCGCGGCTGTCGACATACGTGCAGGAAGCGTTTTCGGGCATTCGCGTTCTGAAGGCGTTTGTGCAGGAAGAAAACTCGGCCGCTAAGTTTGAAGTCGAAAGCGACGAATACCGCCAAAAATCGCTTGGTCTGACGCGCGTCGATTCCTTGTTTTTTCCCATCGTGGCCATTCTGGTTGGGTTGAGCAACGTGCTGGTGGTCTACGTCGGTGGGCAGGAGATTCTGGCCGGTCGTCTGACGCCGGGCAACATCACCGAGTTCATTCTGTACGTCAACATGCTGACGTGGCCCGTGATGGCCCTCGGCTGGACGACGAGCCAAACGCAGCGGGCCGCGGCTTCGCAGCAGCGCATCAACGAGTTCCTGAACATCAAAACGGACATTGTTTCGCAGAAGAACTTGCAACGGACGCTCAACGGCGACGTGGAGTTCCGCAATGTACGGTTCGTGTATCCCGACTCGGGCATCGAAGCCATCAAGAACTTCTCAATGCACGTCCGGGCGGGCGAAACGGTGGCAATCTTGGGTACGACCGGTTCGGGCAAAAGTACGCTGGCCAATCTGCTAACGCGTATGTACGACGTAACGTCGGGCGAAATTCGGGTCGACGGCATTCCCATTAAAGACTACAATCTTACGTCGCTACGGGAGCAGATGGGGTACGTGCCGCAGGACGTATTTCTGTTTTCGGAAACCATCAGCAACAACGTCCGCTTTGGCAAACCCGACCTGCCGCAGGAGCGCGTCGAGCAGGCCGTCCGCGACGCCGACCTGTACCAGAACGTGGTTGATTTCCCGGAAAGCTTTGAGACGCGCGTTGGTGAGCGGGGCGTGACGCTGTCGGGTGGGCAGAAGCAGCGCCTGAGCATTGCCCGCGCCATCGCCCGAGACCCCAAAATTCTGATTTTGGACGACTGCCTGTCGGCGGTGGACACCAACACCGAAAACATCATCCTCAACAACCTCCGGCGCATCATGGCCGACCGCACGTCGGTGGTGATTTCGCACCGCGTCTCCTCAGCGAAGCTGGCCGATTACATCATCATGCTCGACAACGGTGAGATTGTTGAGCAGGGTACGCAGGAAGAACTGATGGAGCGAAACGGTGCCTACCGCGAACTGTACGAAAAGCAGTTGCAGACGGAAGAGGTATAACCAGCTTATAAGTAGCTGCGTAGAAAATCGTCGAATAGCATAATCCGACGAAAACCCTTTTGCCGGGCGGCTGCGTAAACAGGTCGGTCACGGGTCAGCAAAACTGAGTCCATTTGGATAGCCAAGGCTACGTAGCTGATGTCTTTGGGGTCAACGTCGGCGATAAGTCGTTCCGCTTCGGCCAAGGCGTTAACGGTCAGAAAATAGTTAGGCAGTATGGTGAGCTGTCGGAAGATGTCAAACGTAAAGCGACGTAGTTCAGCCTCGTTCAGCTTCGACTTGGCGATGATGGTGTCTTTATACGTTTCGATTTCGACGAGTGCAAAGTCGGGAACAATCACGTCAAGTGTCCTAAACACAGTTTTGTAAACCGCCTTGCCACTGATTAAAGCACCCATCAACACGTTGGCATCGATGACGTAGCTCATCCGTTACGTTCGTATACGTACTTATGCTTCTCCTGCGCCCAAGCCTGTTTACGAGCCTCTGCCCAAGCCGGGTCGTTCATTGGGTCGGCGTCGGCTAATTCCTTCAAGATTTCCTGAGCCGCAATCTTCATTTCTAAATGAGCGGCTGAATCGCTCAGCAAGTCTTTTACTCGCTCGTAGCCAAGCGACTCAATCAGGCTATCTTCTACTTCGATGGTTACCTGCATTGTTTTTACTTATCTTATTCCAAGCGTTGCACGCCCTAATCTTACAAAATAACGACAACTTTGTAGCAACCTATTGAAAGGCAGGTTCGATTAAATCCCACAAATTCCCGTACAAGTCTTCAAAAACGGCTACGGTTCCGTACGGTTCCTTTGATGGCTGGCGCACAAAACGAACGCCGGCCTCGGTCATGAACTGGTAATCCCGCCAGAAATTGTCGGTGTGCAGGAATAGAAAAACCCGGCCACCGGTCTGGTTTCCGATGCAACTCCGCTGCTCGTCACCGTCCGCTTTTGCCAGCAGCAGCGCACAGGAGTCTCCGCCCGGCGGGGCCATCCGAATCCATCGCTTGGTTTCGCTCAGAGCGGTGTCCTCCAGCAGAACGAACCTCAGTTTTTCCGTGTAAAACCGGACGGCTTCGTCATAGTCATTGACGACGATGGCAACGTGGGCGAGTCGTTGGTGCATGTTACTTGTCCAGTTTCTTCAGTAACCCCGCCATCATCTCGGTAAAATACGCGCCGTTCTGCGGGCCGAACCAGTTCATGTCGCGGGTTTCGTAGGTTTTACGTTCGTAGTAGCGGTCGGGGGTGACGTAGCCGATGTAGCCGCCGTCGAAGCTGGTCACCATCAGGTTGACGCTTTGCTTAGCCGCCAGCGGATTCAGTTCGGCGGCTAACTCGCCTGAAAAATCGCAGGGGGTGCCGAGCAAGACGGTTTGGCCGATGCGTAGGGCTTTCAGGTCGGAGGGGTAATCGCCGTAGAGGGCGTAAAAGAGCCACGGCCGGACGCGCCAGTTGCCGATGACGCGGGGGTGCGGCTCGAGCAAGGCCAGCGGCAAGGTCAGCAGGGCCAGCGTCGAATCGGGTTGCGGCCGAATCTGCGGCACAGTTCGCTCGATGCGTT
>CAXUEB010000108.1:1588-4402 GCA_964249775.1 uncultured Spirosoma sp. | reverse complement strand
GTGCGGCCCCGCGCCTTCGGTCCCGTACTGCCGACGGCCCCGGCCAGAAAAAGGGCGAAATCCACCGACTTCTTTTCCAGCCGGTCGACCAACGAACCCGGATAATCACGGCTTAGGTAATCGCCATTGCCGCCGTCGAACAGCGTCGCGTGGCCCGCGAACGAGCACAGCAGGGCCGATTCGCCGGTTGCTTTTTGCAGTTTCAGCAGCCGAATTTTGCTGTCAAGCGGACCAGTTGGGCCGGAGTTACTAATGCGGTTCTGAATCAGGTCGCCCCCTTCGGTCTGTCCAAAACCAATTCGCACGGGAACCATTGTAGTCTGCGCGTTGCGGATGGCAGTCAGGACGTCGTCGGTGATGCGCGTTACAATTTTCTCGTCGTAGCTACCCGCAATTAGGCTGCCTACCAAGCCCGGTGCCCAGCCGCCGACGCTATTGTGCGAATGAATCGCGCCGGCGTATACGTTCTCCCACCGCAACCCAACTTCGGGCAGGCGTTTCTTTAGGGATGCCACTACGGTCGGAGGCACAATAAGTACGTCCAAACCCACCACGGCGACCCGCGTCGCGCCGTTGTCGAGGACGATAACCCGGACAAAGATTGAGTCGCTGACCGCTTTCCAGTGCCGCCCGCGCCGGGTGCCGTAACCGCCGGTCGGGGTGGTGTAAGGGGGCGTTAGGTTTACTTTGGCCCAACCCGCGCGAATGGCGGTTTTGGCGGGTTTAAGTGCGGGAAGTTGCGCCAGGCGCTGCTTGGTTTGGCGGTAGTACGGCATCTGCTGGTACGGCGTCTCATCGACCGGGGCCAGACCGACCGCCAACAAGACAACAACGAAGAGCACAAGTCCCGACAGGATTTTAAGAAAAACGCGAATAAATTTCATACGGATACTTACCCACCGACGTGGTTGGATTCGGGTGCAAGCAACGAAAAAAGAGCCGTATCGAAAACGGACTCACGCAAAAGAGTGTTGGCCGTCAACGCCTATCGCCGTTACCCGGTCACTATCTTTACGTCGAACGGATAATTTCGTTGTTGACACCGTACCGTAACGTAGGATACGCTTATGATTTTTGCCAACCTTCCCGTGCAGGAAGAACGATTTCGTCAAACGGGCGGGCAGGGCGCCTACGGGCTACGACCCATTGCCGTTCCCGTGCCGGGCGAAGCCTTGACCTTAAACGGGCTGCTCTGCACGCCGAAACAGCGGTCAGGCTACTACTACGACGCAGTCTTTCGGAAAGAGCGAATTGTCTTGCACGTTACGGTCGGGAGTTTGCCGGGGGACGTTGCTACGCTGACCCGGCACAACTACCACGTATCGGTGCCGTTCGTCATTGCCCGCGACGGTACGATTTACCAACTTTTTCCGTCGGCGTTCTGGTCGGGGCACTTGGGCCGGGATGCAGTAGGCAACGGTACCAACAACGCGCAGGACAAGCAGACCATCGGCATCGAACTCTCGAATTACGGACCGATGAACCGCCGGTCGAACCGGCTTGAGACGACCTACGGCAGCACGTACTGCGCGCTGACGCAAACCAGCGCCTACCAAAACCTGACGGCTACGTTTCGGGGAAAGACGTATTTCGCCACGTTTACCGACGCGCAATACGATAGTCTGACCGTGCTCCTGCGTTACCTAACGGCGCAGCATCAGATTCCGCGGCAGTTTTTGCCCGAAACGCAGCGGTATCAGACCCGCAACGAGGTGCTGAATTTTCGGGGCATCGTATCGCACGTCAATTACCGGGCGTCGGGTAAGTGGGACATTGGGCCGGCGTTCGATTGGGCGCGGCTCATCCGCGACGTACAGGCTCCCACCTTTGCGCAGCCGCGAATTGGCTCGTTTGCGGAGTTCGAGCAAGCTCCGCTCCAATCCGAAGACGAACTCATTCGGTGGTACCGTGTCTAACCCGTTTTTAAGGCAACTCTACTGATCCATGAAACATTTCGTTTGTCTCGTTCTGCTTTATGTTGGATTTAGTCCGGTGCTCTACGGCCAGAAAACCGTGCGCGTATCGTCGCCCGGCGGACGGCTGGTTTTTACGTTAAACCTGACCCCAACCGCCCCCGTTTACCGCGTTCAGCTCGACCGAAAAACGCTCGTTGACGATTCTGAACTGACGTTGGCGTTCCGGGAGAATGGCCAGTTCGGGACGAATCTCAAATTCGGAAAAGTGGCCACTCGAACCCTCGACGAAACCTATGAACTGGTCGTGGGCAAGGCGCGCCTTGTGCGAAACCACTGCCGCGAAGCCGTTATTCCCCTCATCGAACGGGCCGGAGCCGGTCGACAAATCCATCTGGTCGTGCGGGTGTACGACGACGGCGTGGCGTTTCGGTACGAATTTCCCCAACAGCCCAACTGGACGCGCTACACGCTAACCGACGAAAACACCACGTTTCGGCTAACGCAAAATCCCAAAGTTCGGGCGTTGTTTCTCTCCAATTTTACCACATCGCACGAGGGGCTGTACACGACCGTCCGGCTTGATTCGATCAAAAAAGACACGTTGATGGACATGCCCGCCCTGTTTGAATACCCCGACCGGACGTACTTAGCCATCACGGAAGCGGCTTTGGTCGATTACGCGGGCATGTACCTCACCAAGAAAGCGGGTCGTTCGGGCGTTCCGGTGCTGACCAGCCAACTGTCGCCCTTACCGAAAGAGCCAGACGCATTGGTCAAGGCTCAACTGCCTCACCGGACGCCGTGGCGGGTGCTGCTTGTTGGCCACCGCATCGGTACGCTCATCGAATCAAACATCCTGACGAGCCTCAACGAGCCGTTGCAGCTCACCGACGTGTCG
>CAXUEB010000108.1:0-1578 GCA_964249775.1 uncultured Spirosoma sp. | reverse complement strand
ACCGGGCAAAACGACCTTTCCGTGGTGGAACGGCAACGTCACGCCCGACACGACTTTCGCGCCGGGCAACAACTTCGAGACCCAGAAATACTACATCGACTTCTGCGCCGAAAACCGCATCGAATACCACTCGGTGGTCGAATACGGCGGGCACGAGTGGTACGTTAACGACGGGGCGGGGTTCGTGCCCGGTCCAAACGTCGACGCGGCCAAAGCTGTGCCGGGCTTAGACATGCAGCGGGTTTGTGATTACGCCCGGCAGCGGGGCGTGGGCGTTCGGGTGTGGGTGTACTGGTCGGCCATTTACCCAAAGTTGGAGGAAGTGTTTAGGCAGTACGAGCAGTGGGGCATCAGCGGCATGATGGTCGATTTCATGGACCGCGACGACCAGGAGATGGTAAACATCCAAAATGAGATGCTACGGGTTGCGGCCAAGCATAAACTCCACATTCAATTTCATGGCGCGTACAAACCCACCGGCCGGCACCGCACCTACCCAAACGAATTCACCCGCGAGGGAACGCTTAACTACGAAACCAACAAGTGGAACGGCCTCGACACGCCCGATCACGACATCAACTTTCCGTTTACGCGGGGGCTGGCCGGGGCGACCGACATGCACCTCGGCGGGTTCCGGGCCGTACCCAAGAGTAAGTTCAAGACTCTGCAAACCCGCCCGTTGATGCTGGGCACCCGCTGCCACCAACTGGCGATGTACGTCGTCCTGGAAGGGTATTTGCACACCGTCGTGGATTATCCCGATGCGTACCGGGGTCAGCCGGGGTTTGACTTTCTGACGCAGGTGCCGACCACCTGGGACGAAACCCGCGTGCCGACCGCCGAAGTGGGGCAGCACGTAACGATTGCCCGGCGCAGCAGACGCGCACCGTTACCCGAACTGACGTGCTGACGCTCAAACTGGCGGCCGGGGGTGGGCAGGTCATGCGGCTGCGGAAAGCATTGTAAGGACGAGGCCCTCGTAGAATAATAATCTCAACTTTTTTAAACTAATTGGCTGTAACAACACGTAATAAAGACACCGACTTCGCTACACAAAGCCAGGTGTTTACGTTCCGATGAAGAACCGCCAGATTATCTTAATTCTGATTATTGTTTTGCTTGATGTCATCGCGGCCAACGGGCTGGGTGCTTTGTTAACCAAATACGTCGTGGCTTTGCCTGCTAAACCCGTCCTGCTAACCGGCGGAACGGCCCTGATGCTGGGCATTCAGTTGGCCCTTTCGCCCGCCATTGGCCACTGGTCCGACAAAGCGGGTCGTCGCCCGGCCGCCATTGCAACGGTCATCGCGTCACTTGTCTCATCGGTGTTTCTCCTGCCGGTTCAGTCGTGGGGGTACGTCGTCAACCGGGCGTTTAAGGGCGGCACCAACGGCCTGTATGCGGTGATGCGTTCGGCGGTTGCCGATTTGGCCGATAAGAAAGACCTCGTTAAGTATTCAGGTATCCTCAGTTTTATGGCCGGTGGGGGAGCTGCCATTGGCCCAATGGCGGCTGGCGTCGTGATGTTTATGTCCGCCGAAGCCCGCATCGATCCGCTGCCCACGGTGTGGGTCATTC
>CAXUEB010000107.1:15420-16659 GCA_964249775.1 uncultured Spirosoma sp. | reverse complement strand
ATCGATGCCAAACTTCTCGTTAAAATCAACGACGTAATCGGCAAAGCGCAGGGCCTCGTCGTCGGCGACAGCAATGTTACCCGATGTTTGGTAACCGATGTGCACTTCATGGCCTTGATCGCGCAGGCGCTGGAACGTGCCGCCCATCGAAATAATATCGTCGTCGGGGTGCGGGCTAAAAATCAGGCAGCGCTTCTGGGCGGGCAGGGCGCGTTCGGGGCGGTTCGTGTCGTCGGCGTTGGGTTTGCCGCCCGGCCAGCCCGTAATGGTGTGCTGAAGCTGGTTGAATACGTCGATATTGATGTCGTAGGCTTGTCCGTACTGCGCCAGCAGCTCACTCATACCGATGTCGTTGTAATCGCGGTCGGTCAGCTTCAGCACCGGCTTGCCGAGCGTCAAGGACAGGTACGTGACGGCCTTTTTCTTCATGCTATTGTCCCACACCACCGAATCGACCAGCCAAGGCGTTTTCATGCGGGTCAGCTCCGAGGCAGCCGCTTCGTCGATTACGAACAAGGCATTGGGATGCGTTTGCAGATAAGAAGCCGGGTTCAGTTCGGTGACCGTACCTTCTACCGCCCCCCGAATCACCGGCGCTTTCCGTTCGCCCCACGCCAGCAGCACCACGCGCCGGGCGTTGAGAATGCTGGCCACGCCCATTGTGATTGCCTTACGGGGCGTTTTAGGCAAACCACCAAAATCGGCCGAGGCAGCCGCCCGCGTCGAATTGTCGAGCATCATCAAACGCGTGTGCGAGTTGATAAGCGACCCCGGCTCATTGAAGCCAATGTGGCCGTTGCCACCAATACCCAACAATTGAAAATCCAATCCGCCGGCCGCTTCAATCTCGGCTTCGTACTGCTTCGAGAATTCGCCGACTTTATCCACGCGCAACGTACCATCAGGCACGTGGTAGTTACCGGCCGGCATATCGACGTGATCAAACAACTGTTCGCGCATGAACCGCCAGTAGCTTTGCAGCGAATCTGGCTCCATGGGGTAATATTCGTCTAAATTGAACGTCACGACGTTCCGAAAGCTCAGCCCTTCTTCGCGGTGCATCCGAATTAGTTCGGCGTAAACCGTTTTGGGCGACGAACCGGTAGCCAGGCCCAGCACGCACGGTTTGCCTTCGTCCTGTTTTTGCCGAATCAGATCGGCAATTTCGTGGGCAACGGCGCGGCTGGCGTCTTTCGCGTCGGCGTAGATGTGCGTTGGAATTTTTTCGTACGTAATAGC
>CAXUEB010000107.1:13314-15410 GCA_964249775.1 uncultured Spirosoma sp. | reverse complement strand
CCAGGCACGGGTCCGTCGGGGCTGTCGAGTAATTGAGACTCCGTAATCATGCGCTGTGCAGAAGGATGGTATGACCGCGCAAAGGTCGAAAAAAAGTTTGTAGTTTAGGTGTAGTTTGACCCCGATCGCCTGGGCCGAACTACACGTAAACTACAAACTTGCCCTCGCCAGTTGGTCAGCTTCGGCCGCCGTTTCGAGCGAGCGCAGGCCGTTGTCTTCGGTGATGATTCGGTGCGTTGCGGGGTGTTTTAACCCCGTAATCTGGTCGCGAAACATCAGCCGGAGCAGTTCGCTGTAGAGGTGCTGCTTTTCCTGCTCAAAGCCGAAGCGCAGCTCGATCTGCTGGTAGGCATTGAAGGCTTTGTGCCGACCGCGCAGGGGCTGGTCTTTGCCGCCGATGTTGGCCGTTACGTTCAGTTGCGCACCGGGAAAGAGCGTCGTCAATTCACGGGTCGTTTCTTCGTCGGCTACGCACCGCAGCACCATCCGGGTGGGCACCCATTCGTAGAGCGTGATGTCACCCCGCTCAAAAAGCAGCCGCATTTCCTGCCGGTCCATCCGACCCGTTTGCGTAAAGCCGTGGTAAAAATTGACGAGCTTTTTGCCCGTTTCGTCGTTGCCGTACTCAACCGTCGTGTGCACCTGATCCTCAATGTCGTGACTGTTGGGACGCTTTATCACCTGCGCAGCAACAACTTGGCCGTCGCCGAGCCAGCCCGCGAACATATCGAAGAAGTGCACGCCGTGTTCAATGAAGATGCCTCCCGACTTACTGCGGTCCCAGAACCAGTGTTCGGGCGACAAACCTTCATCGCCAGCGTAGTTTTCAAAGTAGCCGTGCAGAAACTCGCCCAGCAGTTTTTTGTCGATCAGGTGTTTAATGCGGGCAAACATCGGGTTGTAACGCTGCATCAAATTCGTGACCATCAGCAAACCTTTCTCGTTTGCCAGCGCCAGCATTTCGCGCCCTTGCTCAGGGTTCATCGCCAGCGGCTTCTCGCAGATAACGTGCTTACCCGCGTTGAGCGCCAGCATGGCTTGTTCGTAGTGCATGAACGGGGGCGTGGCGATGTAAACTACATTCACGTCGGGGTGATTCACCAGCTCCTCAAGGCTGTCCAGCTTATCAGCTCCGAAGCGTTGCGCCGTGCGGTGCGCTTCCTCCCGACTCGACCCGGCGATGGCCACCAAGCGGGTGCGCGGATGCTGCAAAAACTGCTGCACGGCAAACAACCCGAAGCCACCCATGCCAATAACGCCAAGGCCAATCTCACGGTCTTCCGACGCGCGGTCAGTCGTTGCGTGGTCCGTCGATTCGGTTGTTTCCATAGTGTAGTCCGTTGTGTACACAAAGACAACCGTCCGCCAGGTCGTTATGTTGGATGAATTGGGTCAAAGCTTACGCGTCCAGTACACCATCGGCTTGGGCGTTGATTCGGTTTCGTTCCGGTCGGGCCACCAGAAGGTGCTTTGCAAACGGGAATCGCGTTCATAACCGCGCTTCGTCCAGAACGTATCAAATGGTTGGTAGTCGGCGGGGCGGAGCGGGTGGTCGGCGGGGCGCTGCACGGCGCAAAAGCAAGTCAGCGTGTACTGACCAAACTGGCGGGCGTGGGCTTCGCGCTCGTCGAAGAACCGGTGGCCCAGGCCCAAGCCGCGGTATTTCGGCAGCAATAAACTTTCGCCGAAGTAAAAGACAGCATTAAGGTCGTAACCCGCATCGCGGAAGGGTTGCTGTACCTCATCTGTTTCGTCGCGCAGGGGCAGGGCGGTCGTTGCGCCTACCATCCGGTCGCCGTCGTACACTGTGAACAGCAGCGACCGTTCGGCGCGGGCGTAGGTTTCCAAATACGCCTTTTCGTAGGCGAGATTACCTTCGTAGACATAGGGAAAGTCCCGGAAGACGGCAATTCGTAGCGCGGCTAAGTCGTTGAAAACCGAGTGAACGCCGGAACCCGTCAGCCGGACAAAGCGCAACGATTGAGCTGATGCTGCTGACAATTCCTTATTGTTTACCCAGAACCAACGACTCCCAAAGCGGCAGGTTATAATACGTCGTGATGCGGGTAATCCTGTCTCTTATACACATCTGACGC
>CAXUEB010000107.1:9350-13304 GCA_964249775.1 uncultured Spirosoma sp. | reverse complement strand
GTCCAGAAACGACCCGGCCGGGAGAACATACGTTTGGCCCGTTGCGGGCGGCAGGTCGCCGTCGGTCTGCTTGTAAACGCCGTTGACGACAAACTCGCAGGCCACGCGGCTCCCGGTCGGCTCGGTCAGTACGACCAAGTCAGTCAACGTTTCGTCGTAGCAGTCGTCCATATGTTGCAGAAACTGCGTAAACCGGTCCTTACCCACGCGCGACGGCCCCTGATTGCTGTCGTGCCGAACGCCGGAATGCACCAGATCAAGCATAGCAGGCCAATCTTTCCGGTTAAAGGCGTCATAATACGCCGTAGCAATGTCGTGAGCGGTCATGAACTAAGATTTTGGCAGATTGACGACAAAGGTAAGCGGTTTAGGAGAACAGGCCGATTCGTGTCTACCGACCGGCCAACCATTTCTCCTTCCAAACTTTCACGGCCGGCCCTGTCCCGAAGGGCCACGGTTTGATGTCGGCGATAGGCACGACTTTCACGGCCTGCAACTCGGTTTCATCCATCACAATTGTACCCGATGCCCGAACGTGGTAGGTAAAGATAATTTCGTTGCGCTGGTAGAACGGGTAAATGCCCAGGAAGTCGACGATGCGGGCGTCGGTCAGACCGATCTCCTCCCGAACCTCGCGCAGAATAGCGTCGGTCGGCTCTTCGCCTTTTTCCAGAAAACCCGTCACGATGCCGAACCAGTCGGCGGGCCAACCGACGCTTTGCGTCATTACGATTGCATCACCGTCGTACTCAACAATCGCTCCGACCACTGGCAGCGGATTATCGTAGAAGACGTAGCCGCAGGGTTTAGAGCAAATCAGCCGCTCACGACCACTGGCTTCGCCCCTCACCAACGGACTGGCGCACTGCGGACAGAAGTTCATCTGGGGCATGGAAGAAGGGGATAAAGAGGTGTACTGAGCGCATCGGCACGTACCGTTTACACCCTACACCTGTCTACCCTTCATTACACCCTTTCGCCAACTTTAGTTTTCAAAAAAGCAATCACCACGTCCAGCCCCTTCTGATAATGAACGTTATTGGGGATGACGATGTCAGCCTCGGTACGGTAGGGCTTGATGAACTGCTTATAAGTGGGCTTAACATGGTACTTCCAGCGGTACATCACGTCGTCGAGGTCGTAGCCGCGCTCTTCGGCATCGCGCTTGACGCGCCGTTCGAGCTTGACACTGTTCTTCGCATCAATGAAAATCTTGAGGTTCATCTGATCGGCCAGTTCGCGGAAGTGAAACACGAAAATGCCTTCCACGATAATGATCGGCGCGGGCCGGAACGTCAACAGCCGCGGCACGACGTTGGGGTTGTTAAACGTGTATTCCAATTGTTCCACGATGCGCCCTTCGCCGAGTTGACGGATGTGTTCGGCGTACAGGTGGTGATCAATGGTTTCGGGTAAGTCAAAGTTATGAACGCCCTGGTCGTCGACTGGGATTTCGCTGCGCTTTCGGTAATAATTATCCTGCGAAATCAGGCAAATCTCTTTGTCGGCGAAGGCCCTCAATACACCCTTCAAAAATGACGTTTTGCCGGACGCACTGCCGCCGGTGATGCCGACGATAAACGGTTTAGTAGTCATACCGACAAAATTAACACACGAAATTGTCTACCAAGGCGGAATGCTCAGAAAGCAGCAACGGGGAAAACCAACGGGTCACTGCCTTTAGTAGCTTGTACGCTTACAACTACCCACGTATGAACCGACTGATCCGTTTGATTAGCCCAATTGTCTTGCTTTGTTTGCTGTCGTTCGCGCCGACGGACGTGGTTCTCCAGGACATTTACTACCGGGAAACCGGGCAAGGGCTGGTGTTTGCCAATGAACGAATGAGCCTGACCGTTAACCCAGCGACCGGCGAATGGCAATCGTGGACAACGGCGGGCCTGACCAAAAACCTGTTGACAACCGGAGCCGGTCAATCGGGTATCCCCAATCCTGCACTTGATTTTAGCATCAACGGCGAATACGTAATTGCCAAACACGGTGCTACGTTGCTCAGAAAGCAGCACACGGTTGACAAAGACCACCGGAGTGCGTCGCTGGCTATAACGGTGGGCGTCTTACCCAACCCGAACGGGCAGTACCGGTACGAACTAACCAGTTCCTACAAGCTTTTTCCGCGGGAGGGCCGCGTTGAACGTTCGGCGCGGCTGGTGCGCAACGATGCCACGGCAGGCGGTCAGCGGGCGCGGGAACACGTCGACGGCTTCCGGTTTCAGGTGCCGGGCGTGGTGATCAGCAATCCAAACGAATGCAACCTAACGGTACCGGGGCCGTTCTGGGGCCACACGCTCGTGCGCGCCGGTACGCCCTACGACTCGCTTAAGGCAAAAACGATTCGGTTTCACAGCGCTCCCGATGCAGGCTTTGGTTTATTCGTCCTGAGCAACCCAACCCGCAAACTGAGCATGGCCAGTTTCATGAGCACGGGCGGGGAAGTGGCATACCACTCGGCCCTTCACGGCAACGGCCAAACGCTGACCCTGCGCCACGACGACCGCCGGGCGTATTACCTCGCCCCCAGTCAGGCGGTTGAATCAGACGTGCATCACCTCGACCTATCCAGCTCGCCAGCCCAAGCTCTTGAAACGTATCGGCGTATGGTCACGACTACCATGCCGCTGGACGACGCCACGCCCGCTTGGGTCAACGACCAGATTATTCTGGAAATTTTTCCCGAGTACTTCAAGGGAGGGCTGAACGAAATTACGGCGAAGCTGCCGTTCTACAAAGGCGTTGGCTTTACGATGATCTACCTCATGCCGCACTGGACGGGCGGCTACAGTCCCATCGACCCGTTTGCGCTGGAACCGAAAATTGGCACCAAAGCCGACCTGCGCAACTTGGTTAAAACGGCGCACGGGCTGGGCCTGAAAGTTATCTTTGATATGGTCATCCACGGTTTTAACAAAAAATCACCGCTGCCCAAGCAACGGCCTGACCTGTTTGTGCGCACTGAAGCCGATACGCTGGCTTTGCACCCGACCTGGAAAAGCGTTACCACCGACTGGGCCAGCCCGGCGTATCAGCAGTACATGGTCGACCTGGTCCTGCACGACCAGCGCGAATACGGCATCGACGGCTACCGCGTTGATGCGGCCACGTACAAAGGCGCGGGCTGGAACCCCCATGTACCGTACCCGGCTTACCGCGACGGTTCGGCCGCGCCCGAATTGATGCGCCTGATGTTGACGGCCCTGCGAAAGAAGAACCCCGACGCCGTCTTGCTCAGCGAGGTATTTGGCCCCGTGTTCTACACCATTTGCAACTTCGTGCACGACAATCAGACCGAGGCTGTGCCCCAGTTGCAGGAATTTATGGCGCAGGGGCGCTACTCGGCCGCCGATTATAAAGCGCACTTGGCTACCGTGTTTGGTGCCCTCCCAAAAGGTGCGAACCGGGTATTCTACGCCCGCAACCACGATACGTCCTGGTTTTACCACTTCGACGGCTACACGACTCAGTTCATGGCCTTTGAAGCCGTCCACGCCCTGTTCGGCATTCCCGAAGCCTTCGCCGGCGACCCGGATCATAAGTTTAACCCTGACGACGACCCGCAAACGTTTGCTCAGTACAAACGGCTGTTCAATGTTCGCAAGCAGTTTGCCGAGTTTTCGCGCGGGGCCGTGCTGCTCGACCAGATCACCAGCAACAACCGGCACGTATTTAGCGGACTGCGGCAACGAGGCAGCCAAACGTCGGCGGTACTGGTATCATTCAGCGGCAAACCCGAAACGGCAACGATTACGCTCGACGGTTTGACCACCAAAGCGGGCAGCCTGACGGACGTGTACACGGGTCAACCGATCAAGCTGACGCCGGTTGGCGCGGGCGCGTTCAGCCTGACGCTGAAACCGTTTCAGGCAGTGGCCGGTCGGTTATAAAAGCCGCGAACTTTCCTCAATAAAAACCGCTTGTTTGCGTTAAAAGTAAGAC
>CAXUEB010000107.1:0-9340 GCA_964249775.1 uncultured Spirosoma sp. | reverse complement strand
CCTGCCCTAAATCGGTTTATACGGGCGGAACTGGTTGATTTTGCTCACTAATCCTTATGAGAGTTAATACGTTATCGGCGCTGGTGGTGGCGTTGGGCCTCGCCAGTGGACTGGCCGGCTGCAACTCGGCCATGCAGGCGTACAAGAAAGGCGTTCGTCATTACGACGCCGGCGAATACAATCTGGCCTTAAACCAGTTTCAGAAAGCTGCCAAGGGTAACATTGACCCCGCCCGGCTGAATTATTACACGGCCGAATCATATCGGCTCTCGAATCGCTTTGGTGAGGCTGTGCCCTTCTATCAGAAGGCGATCGAAGCCAATACGGCTGAGCCGGACGCCCGGTTCAATTACGCCTACGCCTTAAAATCGCAGGGCAATTACGCCGGAGCGCTCGAACAGTTGCAACAGTTCGTGGCGAACGCGTCCAAGACAACCACCAACTCGGTGCTCGACAAAGCCAAACGCGAGATTGAAACGTTGCGGGCCGTCGACATCATTGCTAAAAATAAGACGCTCATCAACCTGCGTAACCTGGGCAACCTCAATTCGCCCGGAGCCGAGTTTGCGCCGGTCGTGCGGGGCGAAGAACTGGTTTTTACCGCATCGCGGAAAGAAACCACGTACAAGAATAACGGTCAGCCAATGCTGGGCCTGTACCGCACCAAACTGTCACTCGGGGCCGACGAGACGGGTAACACCGGCGCGCCCGGTCAGCCCGAACTGTTTAGCAGCACGGTCTTCCAGGGCGACGTAAACGAAGGCACGCCGGCGTTCACCAAAGACGGCAAAACCATGATTCTGGCGCGGGGTAACAACGGCAAACGCAAAGGTGGTTTAGACGTTGACCTGTATATCAGCCGCTTAGGCGAAGGCAACGCATGGAGTGAACCCAAGCGGCTGCCCATCAGCGATTCGACCGCCTGGGACGGTTCGCCCGCGTTTTCGGGCGACGGTAAAACGCTGTATTTTGCCTCGAACCGGGCCGGTGGCTCGGGAGGTATTGACCTCTACCGCACCAGCATCGACGCGTCGGGCCGGTTTGGTCGTCCGGTCAGTATGGGTCGCGACATCAATACACCCGGCGACGAGATGTTTCCGTACGTCGGGCCGAACGCCAAGTTGTACTTTGCCTCGGACGGTCACCCCGGTTTGGGCAAGTTAGACGTGTTCGTAGCGACGCGTTCGGGGGGTGTTACACGCGTCGAGAACATGGGGCAACCCATCAACTCACCCGCCGACGACTTTGGCTTGGTTTACATTGACGAGACGAAGGGACTGCTCGCGTCGAACCGCGCGGGTGGCAAAGGCGACGACGATATTTACTTTTTCCAGGAAGGCTCCACAACCGATACGCCGACCATTGCGCAAAACCCGCCCGCCGACGCGCCTAAAACGGTTCGTTACTTCCTGGCCGGTACAGTATCGGCCAATGAAACGCCCGTGGCTCCGCTCGATTCCGCACGAGTTCGCATCATCGACGACGCGACGGGGCAGCCCATCGCCGAAGTGACGACGGGTCAGCCGGGTACATTCGGCAAGTATCCGTTGCAGGAAGGCAAAGATTACACGATTCTGGCCGAGCGCCGGGGTTACCTGACGCGCCGGGAACCGTTCACGATGCAGGGCAAAAGCATTCCGCAAATTTTCCTGACGAAGCCGCAAACCGACACGACGTTCAACGTCGCGATCTTGCTCGACCGCTCGGCCTTGAACAAGACGTTCGTACTGGAGAACATTTACTACGACTTGGACAAGTTTAACATCCGGGCCGATGCCTCACCGGAACTGGATAAGATCGTTATAATCTTAAAAGACAACCCAACGCTGAAACTTGAACTCAGCTCGCACACCGACGTTCGCGATACGGATGCCTATAACCTACGTTTGTCGCAGAACCGGGCTAAGTCGGCCGTGGATTACATCGTGTCGCAGGGCATCGCGGCCGATCGCTTGGTTGCGAAAGGTTACGGCGAAACTCGCTTGGTCGTGAGAAACGCGAAGACCGAAGAAGAGCATCAGCGCAACCGCCGGACGGAGATCAAAATACTGGAGTTGTAACCTTCCTGCAAGCGGGTGAATTAATTCGCTCGCTTGCGGAGGGGGAAACACAACACAAACGGGGTTAGTTGTCCAAAGACACTAACCCCGTTTGCATTATGCAAAACGACAAACTCCGCCAGTTCCTCGTTGTCTTCAGCATCGTCTCGATGATCGTGGTAAACTACCTGTCCAATACAGGCATCTTCGGTGGGCAAACCAACGGTGATATTTCGGCCAAATACCACACGCTCATTACCCCGGCGGGCTGGGCGTTTTCTATCTGGGGGATCATCTTTTTGGGGCTACTGGCCTTTGCCGTCTATCAGGCAATACCATCGCAACGGGAGAACCCGCGTTTCCGGGCGGTGGGCTGGTGGGTGGTTCTGAACGCCGTCTGCAACGCCGTTTGGAGTCCGTTGTTCAATAACGAGCGCATCGGTTTGGCCCTGCTGGTTATCCTCGTCATGCTGTTTTCGCTCGTCATCATCGAACAGCGACTGTTGGCACGTCGGCACGTGCCGGTTGTCGCGCCGGACTTAGACGCCAGTCTCCCCGAGTCACCGGCCGGACCCGCCGAAACGTGGCTGGCCCGCGTGCCGTTCTCGATCTATTTTGGCTGGCTGACCGTCGCGACGATTCTCAACGTAGCAGTCTACCTCAAGGCAACGGAGTTTGACTTATCGGGTTTAGGCGAACAAGGCTGGGCCATCGGCGTTCTGGTTTTCGGCTTGGTGGTCGGGGCCTTCGTCTTTAACCGTTACCGCGCCGTGGCGTACATCTTAGTCTTTGCGTGGGCTTACGCGGCCATTGCCGCTGAGCAGCAAGGTGAAGGCCAAATTCCGCTGATCGCCGGAGCCTTGGCGGTCGGAGCCGTTGCGCTGGCCATCGCCGGCGTTATCTCGAAGAAGACGCCGGCTTATACGTAATTCACATTGTTCTCAACCGTAAAGCGAGCCGGGGCTGTGGTATCAGTTTTAAGAAACTGACCTCACAGCCCCGGCTCGCTTTATGGTTGACGCTATTTACTCTTCAACAATCGTCACGTTATTGATTTTGTCGCCTTGCTGAATCTGGTCAACAAGATCGATGCCGTCCACAACTTTGCCAAACACCGTATGTTTCCGGTCGAGGTGCTGCGTGTTCTGGCGGTTGTGGCAGATAAAAAACTGCGAACCACCCGAATTGGGCCGCCCCGTGTTGGCCATCGACAGAACACCGCGGTCGTGGTACTGATTATCGCCGGTCAGTTCGTCGGGGATGGTATAGCCTGGACCACCCGAGCCGGTGCCGGTTGGGTCGCCCCCCTGAATCATGAAGTTGGGAATGACGCGGTGAAACTTGATACCGTCGTAAAACCCTTTCTTGGCGAGCGTAATAAAGTTCTCGACCGTCTTAGGGGCGTCCTGCTCGAAAAATTCGATGGTCATCGTTCCCTTATCGGTACTCATTTGTGCCTTCGGCATAGCTCAGTCGGATTTTGTTGGAAGCGCAAAAGTAAGACGAATTTTATCAACGTGGCTTTGGCGACTTAGCCTACCCGTCTAACCTCGCGGCATCGAGCGCGAAGACAGGCCGAACGTCAGATACGTAACCGTCACAACTCGTCGACGCTTTGCAGGACGCTTTGGGGTTTGCTTGGCCCTTTCTTGAACGATACGGACTGAACAACCGAATAGTAACTCACTAAGCCAAAACCCATTAACAAGAACACGTGGAAAGGCAACAAGCTAAAATCACGCAGGTAAACACCCAATCCAATGCCGCCCAAAAAGTAAAAGCAAAGTAGCAACTCACCGACCGATTGGGCTACTCGTTGCTTGGATTGGTACCGGTTTGAGCGCTGAGACGGTTGCTCAAGCCCGCGGTTAAACTTCGGCGTGCGGACGAACTGGCTTTTACGGCCGGCGTACCCTTCCAACACCGCCCGCGTGTTGTGGAGCGAAAGGCCCATCGAGAAAAGCATTAGGAGCAAATAGTGCCCTGTAAAGGAGAGAAAGCGCGTTTTGCTAACCCGCTGCCGATAGCTAAAGCCAGCCCAGTACAAGGCAGTAGAAGCCAGCGATAAGGGGGCGAGCCAGGACACTTTTTCGAACAACAGCCGATTGGCCGGCTGCTGCTGAAGCCACAGCAAAGGCACACTCGTCAGCCCCAGTATGAGTAAGCAGCAGAAAGGCAGGCTGCTCAGCAGATGAACGAAAGCGTATGCTTTGCTCGACGCCCGCAAGCGCGACGATTGCAAGGTAGGCCAAAGGTGCTTACGAGCGCACTCGGCAATGCCTTTCATCCAGCGAAACTGCTGGGTCTTGAGGGCCTGCATCGAAAAGGGCAATTCAGCCGGTACGCCCACGTCACCGGCATACCGGAATTGCCAGCCCCGCAACTGCGCCCGGTAACTCAGGTCCAGGTCTTCCGTCAGCGTATCCATGTGCCAACCGCCCGCGTCCTCGATGCAGGTTTTTCGCCAGATGCCCGCCGTGCCGTTGAAATTGATTAAATGATTGGCCGTCTGTCGTCCCCACTGTTCCACAAACAAGTGAGCGTCCAGAAACAAACCCTGAAAGCGCGTAAGCCAGGAGTCGGTCAGGTTGACGTGGTCCCAACGGGCCTGCACCAGTCCCACGTTCGGCTGGTCGAAGTGGGGCAATAGGCGAAGCAGGAAGTCAGGGGCGGGTAAGAAATCGGCGTCGAAGATAGCCACAAATTCACCTTGCGCTCGGCGCAGCCCTTCGGCCAAGGCCCCCGCCTTGAAGCCAGTTCGTTGGTCGCGCCGAATGTGTTCAATGGTGATACCCTGCCCGCGGATAAAGCTTAGTTGTCGGTCAACGAGCCGGGTCGTCTCATCGGTCGAGTCGTCGAGTACTTGAATGTCGAGCAGATGACGCGGGTAGTCAATGGCCGTGATAGCCGTCAGCAACCGTTCGACGACGTAGATTTCGTTGTAAATAGGCAATTGAACCGTAACGCTCGGTAAGGGCAAGTTAGGAAAGACCGTCGCGGAATTGGAAACCTGCCGGTTGCGCCGGTAAAAATGCCAAGCCAGCCGCGCTTGGACCAAACTGTTACCGACTAAATAAGTTAAGGTGATGACGTACAGACTGATAAAAAAAATTTCCATAAATCGTTGCGTGTTCACCCAATTAAGACCGAGTCAATAACGATGCGTTTCGGAATAACGTCCTGACTTAGTTTAACAGTAAACACGTAAAATTCTATAAAGGCCTGTTTTAAAGAGCCTGTGGACAATCTTGTTCCAGGGGAATCTGACAAATTTCGCTAATTAATCTTAACAACTCAAAGTGGGTGGCTTGATTCGATGAACCACCATTATCCGTTGGTTTACTGGTGGCTGCGCCCGACCCATAATCTTCATTTTTTGTCAACTGAATCCACCGCTAACGGCTGGACTGCTTTGTAAGATTCGTGACTCAATACATTGAAGCAACTTTCGTATTCAGTATACTGGCGGACTTGACGCTAACTTATTCTTTGAATAATACAACAATATAAGGCGTTCTTTCTGGAAAAATGCAACTAACTTGCCCGACTAAACAAAAGGTATAATTGACTCAGACTCTGTTATTTAGTTTTAGTTAATACTACTTAACGGTTTTGCGAACGGTGCGTAAAATTGCCTACGTAGTGGTTGTTCTCTGGTCATTTTTGGTCTGTTTCTCATGTGGATTGTCCGCTTAGCGTTAGAAAAGAAGTACACCATTGCCGTGATGGCGCTGCTCATCCTAATTATGGGCGGGCTGTCGATCACGCAAATGCCGACGGATATTTTTCCGCGCATTAACATTCCGGTTATAACGGTGATGTGGGGCTACGGCGGCCTGTCGGCGGGCGAAATGGAGCGGATGATCACCAACTTCTCCGAAACGTCGGTAATTAACAACGTCGGCGACGTGCAGCGGGTCGAGTCGCAGACGTATACCGGCACGGCGGCCATCAAAATCTATTTCCAGCCGACGGTCAAAATTGAAGAAGCCCTGGCGCAGGTGGCGGCTATTTCCCAGACGATTCTGGTCCGGCTGCCGCCCGGCACCCAGCCGCCCCTGATTGTCCGCTACAACGCCACCGACGTACCCGTGCTGCAATTGGGCCTTTCCTCCGACAGCCTGAGCGAACCCCAGATTACCGATTACGCCACTACGCGCATCCGCCCCAGCATATCGACCCTGCCTGGTACCCGGCTGTCGCAGCCGTTCGGCGGAAAGTCGCGCCAAATCATGGTCGATCTGGAGCCGGAGCAATTAATTGCCTATAACGTAACGCCCGAGGAGGTGCTCAATGCCGTAGCCGCGCAGAACCTTACCCTGCCGACGGGTGCCATCCGGCTGGCCGACCGCGAATACAACGTCCGGCTCAACTCCAAACCCGACGCGGTTAGTGCGCTGAACGATTTGCCGATTAAGCAAATCAACGGCACCACCGTGCACATGCGCGACGTGGCCAACGTGCACGACGGGGCCGCCGTACAAACCAACATTGTGAAGCAGGACGGCAGCAAGGGCGTCTTGATGAGTCTGGTAAAAACCGGCAACGCATCGACCACCGAGATCGTAGATCGCATCCGCAACCAAATTCTGCCAACGGTGCGGGCGGCCGCCCCGGCGGGCCTGCGCATTCAGGAATTGTTCGACCAGTCGGTGTTCGTTAAGGCGTCAATTCAGGGCGTATTAGTCGAGGGGTTGATTGCGGCCTTACTCACGGCGGGCCTGATTCTCTTGTTTCTGGGAAGCTGGCGCTCCACGCTGATTGTGGCGGTGTCGATTCCGCTGTCCATCCTGGCGTCGCTGATTGTGCTGTATTTGCTCGGCGAAACGCTCAACATCATGACCCTCGGCGGTTTGGCCTTGGCCATCGGTATTTTGGTCGACGACGCCACCGTCACCATCGAGAACATTCACCGCAACGAAGAACTCGGTCTGCCGCTGCGGGAAGCCATTCTGGAAGGGGCGCAGCAGATTGCTACGCCGACGCTGGTCTCGACCCTGACCATCTGTATCGTGTTTACGTCGGTGCTGTTCTTGGAAGGTCCCGCCCGGTTTTTGTTCGGTCCGCTGGCGCAGGCGGTGGTGTTTGCCATGCTGGCGTCGTACGTGCTGTCGCGGACGTTGGTGCCGATGCTGGCCGATCTGATGCTGCGCAACGAAAGCCACGCCCATCCGGCCGGGCATGAGACGGCCGGTGGCGGGAACTCACTCTACGCCCGCTTCAACCGGGGCTTCGACCGGTTCCAGGCGCGGTACATGCGGGCCTTGGAATGGGTGCTGAACCACCGGAAGGCTGTATTGGTGGTATTTGCGGTCGTCGTGGCGTTTACGGGCGTGCTGGTGCCGTTTGTGGGACGCGACTTTTTTCCGAAGGTCGACGCGGGGCAGGTCAGGCTGCACCTGCGGGCACCCGTGGGTACGCGGCTCGAAGCCACCGAACAAGTGGCGGCTCAGACCGCCGAGATCGTGCGCGAGGTGATTCCCGAAGATGAAATAGGGTCGGTTATCAGCAACATCGGCCTGACTTCCGAACGGTTCAACTTTATTTTTACTGACAATTCCTCGCTCGGCAGTGCCGACGCTGAACTACTGATTTCGCTGACAGAAGAACGTTCGCGTCCCACCGACGATTACGTGCGCGAACTGCGGGCGCGGCTGCGCGAGGAAATGCCCGACGTAACGTATTTTTTCCAGCCTGCCGACATCGTCAGTCAGATTCTCAACTTCGGGCTAACCTCTGCGATCGACGTTCAGGTGTCGGGCTTCGACCGGGCCAACAACCTGACCATCGCCCGCGAACTCCGCGACCGCATGGCCGCCATTCCCGGCGCGGTCGATGTGCACCTCCACCAGGCCCTCGACGCCCCCGAAATTTTTATCGACGTCGACCGCGAGCGGGCCAGTCAGTTCGGCCTGACCGAGCAGCGGGTGGCCACCAACATGAACATTTCGCTGAGCGGTTCGGGACAAACGCGGCCGAACTTCTGGTCGGACCCCGTCACGGGCTTTCCCTACATCATTGCGGTGCAAACACCGCCTTACAAACTCGACTCATACGACAAACTGCTCCGCACGCCTATCGTGCCGGGTCAGGTGTCGCCCCAGTTGCTGAGCAACGTGACTACCGTACGGCGCACGTCGGCACCGGTCATCATCAACCGGGTCAATACCCAGCCGACCTACGATGTCTACGGAGCCGTGGAACGCACGGACCTCGGCTCGGTGGCGAAGGAACTAAACAAACTGGCGGCTGAGTACAAAGCCCGGCTTAAGCCCGGCAACACGATTGCCATACGCGGCCAGGTCGAAAGCATGGAAAGCGCGTTTACGCGGTTAGGTTTGGGCATTGTGTTTGCGGCCCTGTTAGTGTACCTGCTGATGGTTGTCAACTTCCAGTCGTTCCGGTATGCGTTCATTATCATTACGGCCCTGCACGGTGCACTTTGCGGCATGGTCTGGATGCTGTTTCTAACCGGCACGACGTTCAGCATCCCGTCCTTAATGGGCGCAATTATGAGCGTCGGCGTCGCCACGGCCAATAGTATTCTGTTAGTCAGCTTCGCCAAGGACCACCTGCCAGCGGTAAACGAAAATGCGTACGAAGCGGCTTTGGAAGCGGGTCGGACGCGCCTGCGGCCGATTCTGATGACCGCCATCGCCATGATTATTGGGATGCTGCCGATGTCGCTTGGTTTGGGCGAAGGCGGGGAACAGAACGCCCCCCTCGGCCGGGCGGTGATTGGTGGGTTGCTGCTGGCGACGTTCACGACGCTGCTGTTCGTGCCGGTCGTGTTTAGCTACTTAGCTCGCAAAGGAAAGCCAGAAACCAAGCCCACGACCGCGTAAAATGACCTTGATTTATCACGTCGTTTCGGAAGCAGATTGGAGCAAACAGGCCGGTCAGTCAACCTACGAAGCAGCCAGTTTACGAACTGAAGGGTTCATTCATTTCTCGAAGCGGGAGCAAGTTGCGGGCGTACTTAGCCGGTATTACACGGGTGTTCCGGGTTTACTGCTGCTGCACGTTGACGCGGCTAAGTTAACGCCCGACCTGAACTATGAAGCTGCTACCAACAACGAATTATTTCCGCACCTCTACGGTCCCCTCAACAAGGACGCCGTAGTACAGATAGAGCCACTGACCCATGAGATCGCTTAAAATTATTATTCCGCTGTTGTTGCTGGTAGGCCTGTTTGTGTTTGCCGGGGTCTTGCCACGCTTGAAAAATAAGCGGGAACTGGCCGACGCGGCAAAAGCCGAGTCCAGCCGCGAACCCATCGTTACCGCCGTGTCGCTCAAAC
>CAXUEB010000106.1:16015-16704 GCA_964249775.1 uncultured Spirosoma sp. | reverse complement strand
ACCCGACAATTGCTGCGGGAAGTGATTGCGCCGGTGCATGATGGCCATCCGCTCCAGGGCCGCTTCGACGCGGGTTTTGCGCTCGTCGGCGGGCGTTTTCAGGTACAAAAGCGGTAACTCTACGTTTTCGTAAACGGTCAGTTCGTCGATCAGGTTAAAGCTCTGAAACACGAAGCCGATGGAGCCTTTGCGCAACTGCGCCCGCTGCCGCTCGGTCATCCGGGCGACCTCCGTGCCGTAGAAGTTGTACTGGCCATCGGAGGGATTGTCAAGCAGGCCGAGGATGTTCAGCAGCGTCGATTTGCCGCAGCCCGACGGCCCCATGATGGCCACGAACTCGCCGTCTTTCACGTCCATGCTGATGCCGTTGAGGGCGGTGGTTTCCACTTCTTCGGTAGCGAAGAGTTTCTGGAGGTTGATGGTTTGGATCATGTGTTTTGTGAGGAATGGAACACGGATTAGACGGATGCGACGGATTACCACTGATCTTACATAAAAATCCGTTCTGATCCGTTGCATCCGTCCAATCCGTGTTCCATCATTAAAATGCCAATACTTCGTTATCGCCAAAATTCTCGTATGAACTCGTAATCACCTGTTCACCCGGCTGTAAGCCTTCGAGTACTTCGTAGTACTCCGGGTTTTTGCGGCCCAGCGTGATGGGGCGTTTCGTGGCGCGTTTACCGGAA
>CAXUEB010000106.1:12451-16005 GCA_964249775.1 uncultured Spirosoma sp. | reverse complement strand
TGATGGTCCGCTTGGTGGCCCGCCCGCCCGACTTGTCGACCACATATACCCAGTTGCCGCCCGTGTCGGAGAAGAAGCCGCCGACGGGCAGGAGCGTGGCCTGGGCCGCTTTGCCCAACTCCAACTGAATCGGCGACGATTGGCCCCGTTTGATGCCCTTTGGGGCACCTTTGCCAAACACCATGTCGACCTCGAAGCGGCCGTTGCGCACTTCCGGATAGACGCGGCTGATTTCTAACTCGTGGGTCGAGCCGTTGAACTCGAATGAACCCGTCAGACCCGTGAAAATGCGGTTTAGGTAATGCTCGTCCACGCCGACGCGCATCTTAAAGCCGTTCAAATCGTCAATCTGCCCAATGTTCTGGCCCTGATTGATGTTCGAGCCGACTTCAATGTCCATCGACGACAGCAGGCCCGACACCGGCGCTTTGACGACTAAGTTATTGAGCGTTTGCTGCCAGAGCGCGACGTTTTTCTGCGTCCGGGCGAGCGTGCCTTCGAGCATCTGAATCTGCGTTTTGGAATTTTCTTCCTGGTACTTCTGCGATTCAGCTTCGATCTTCCGCTGCTCCACTAAGCGCTCATAATCCAGTTTGGCTTTCATGTAGTCCTGCTCCGAGATGACCTTGTCCCGGAACAGCTTCGCTTGCCGGTCGAATACATCTTTCGTCTGATTGATCTGAAAATCAAGGTCCGACAAGGCTTTGCGGAGCGAATACCGCTCGACGCGCAGGCGCTGCCGGGTGTTTTGCAGGTCGTTGACGAGCCGGTTAGCTTCGGTTTCGGACTGGAGAAAGTTGAGCCGCAGGTTCTGGTTTTCCAAGCGCAACAAGACGTCGCCCTGTTTGACCATACTGCCGCCCTCGACTAATTTTTCGGTCACGTAACCCCCAGCGATGGCGTCGAGCCGGATGGTTTTGAGCGGTTGAACGACGCCCGTCACGGCAATGAAGTCCTCGAACGGCCCCGTCGTGACGTTGGAAACGGTGATTTTGTCTTTCTCGACGTTGAGCTTTGACCGGCGGTCGGCAAAGAAGACGGTATATGCCAGCAGGGCGGCAATCAGCACTCCGCCCCCCGACAAAGCAAGGCGTTGAGTGGTCCAGAAGCGTTTGGGTAAAGCGCGATCCATTGGTTTAAAGCGCGAAAGAGTTAATAAGCAATACGGTACTGACCTTTCCGGTTAATGCAACCTGCACCAATGCCGTGCCAACTCTAAGTTGCTGTTAATAATCAGCTACTTAAGTTGAAGTTTGGGCGGTTCGCTGTCCGATAGCGGACAATAGTTTGTCCGCTTTTAGTATCATTTTTTACGAACATCAACCAAGACGTACGGACGCAACGTGCCCGCGCGAGTGCTACGCTTTAGGAACGGGTAGGTCAGTTTCGTAATGTGGTAATAAGGAAAAGCCGCAACCCGCCGGACGGTGAAGCCGCGCACCGTTAGTGAGTCGGCGGCTTCCGCAGTCGTAAAAACGCGTTGCGGCCCGTTACGAACCGCAACGCGCAGGGCCGAATCCGTTCGGGTGTAACGCGTTGGATTATCCGTGTAGAACTCGTACGTCCAGAAACTGCCCGTACCTGGTCCAGTTCCCGGCTTGTGGAGCACCGTAATTTGCCGGGTCGATCCGGGTTGCGCGTTGACGGATCGGGCGGCCACCATGCCCGCCTGGTACTGCATAAACGTGGGATACAGAAAGGCGTTGAGCACCCCCGCAACGATCAGCATAACGCCAACCATGCGCCCCATGAGCGACCAAAGGTCATTGGACCGAAAAAGCACAACAAGGGCAAAGGTCATCACCACAATCCAGCCCAATGCTACGCCGAGCCGAACCGGCTGAACGATAAACAACACACCAATCAGCACACCAATCAGCAAAACGCCAAGTAGAGTTTGCCCAAGTGTCCACCGGCGTAGCGCGACGGGCCGGAGACTACACAGAAACTGCGCCGTCAGCACGGCATAGAACGGAAACACAATGTTGAGGTAGTGCGGCAACTGAAACCCGGACAGCGAAAACAAGACGAACGTAGCCAGCCCTGACCCCAGCGAGATGTACTCCGGCGCGTTGAACCGCCGACGAAACAGATTGGCCAACGTGTTCCCGACGCCCATGTAAAGCGGCAATGACCACGGCAGAAACGCCCACAGGAGCGTGTGCACAAAGAAAAATTTGTCGCCCCGCCCCTTAATGGGTCCCGTGTTGAAAAACCGCCCGAATTGACTGTCCCATACGAAGAAACGCACACCCGATGTGCCGGTGCGCCCGAAAACGACTTTCTCAGGATAAAGGTCAAACTGCACGTACAGACAATACAGTTCGGGCAACGTAAAGACAATAGACAGCGCCACGGCTGCGTACCAGCGGGGTTTGAGCAACTCGCGCCACTGCCCCGTCAGCAGCCAGTGCAGCACCAGCCCCGCGCCGATGGGTACCAGGACAAATGGCCCCTTAGTCATCAGCGCGCAACCCGTCAGCAGCGCGCCAAGAACGAGGTGATAGGCCCGAGCGCCCACAAACACCCGGTAAAAGTGGTACACTGCCCCAACGACCAGCATCGTCAAGTACGGCTCGGCCCGCACGTCGCTGTTCGACAGCACCCCGTGAAAGGCCGTCAGCAAGACCAGCGTCGCGACCTGCGCAACAAGCTTGGCGTACACCAACCGGGCAAACTGATACGTATAGATGGCGCTGCCAACCGTAAACAATAAGGCCGGAAACTTGTAGGCAAACGTGTTGACGCCGAAAAGTAAAAAGCTCCCGGCTGTTACCCAGAACGGAAAATGCGGTTTGTCAAGCCAGTCGCTGCCGACGGCGTAGAGATTGATGAAATCCCCCGACAGCGCCATGGTTTTGGCAATGCAGGCGTAAAGCGCCCCGTCGGGTTCTAAGATGGGTGGAATCAAACCGGTCGCGTTCAGGAGCAAACCAACGGCTACAAGGGCAGCGAACCAGCGGTCGGGCAGGGAAGGGAAAGCGGTACGTTGGGAATTAAGTATCATCGGCAAACCTAAACCTTACGGTTCTGGAAACCGGTAAGGTTTAGTAGCGGCCAAAGTACGAAGAAAAGCCAAATTGGTCGTCGGAGGGGGCAGTGCGTGCAACAATCCGGCCCTGCCGTTATCTTTGGGCTATGCAAGATGCCAAACTCTTAATCGTCGACGACGACCCCGACGTGCTGCTGGCGGCCCGGCTGCTGCTCAAACGACACGTGGACGCGGTTGACATTGAAAAGAACCCCGAAAAGCTGCCGTTCCTGCTCAATACGAACCGCTACGACGCCATTGTGCTCGACATGAATTTTCAGCGCGACGTCAGCAGCGGCCGCGAAGGATTCGCCTGGCTCGACCGCATTTTAGACATCAACCCCAGCGCCCGCGTCGTGTTGTTTACGGCCTACGGCGACGTCGAAATGGCCGTGCGCGCCATGAAAGCCGGCGCGGCCGACTTCGTGCTCAAACCCTGGCAGAACGACAAGTTTTTAGAAACGATTCGCGGAGCGGTTGACAGCGGCAGGCAGAAAGAAGGAAAGGCAGAGCCGGGAAAACC
>CAXUEB010000106.1:10463-12441 GCA_964249775.1 uncultured Spirosoma sp. | reverse complement strand
GAACTCTTTGGCCACGTCAAAGGCGCGTTCACCGATGCCCGTGAGGACCGCGCCGGGCGATTTGAGGAAGCCCACGGCGGGACTATTTTCTTGGATGAGATTGGCAATCTTACGCCCGCCCAGCAAGCCCGGCTCCTGACGGTGCTGCAACAGCGGCAGGTCACGCGCGTCGGCTCGAACAAAGCCCGGCCGGTAGATGTCCGGCTGATCTGCGCCACCAACGCCGACCTCAACGAGCGCGTCGCGGACAAGAACTTTCGGCAGGATTTACTGTACCGCATCAACACCATCGAACTGCCCCTGCCTTCCCTGCGCAACCGCCCGGCCGATATTGAACCACTGGCCGAGCATTTTGCCAAGAAATACGCCAAGCAGTACGGTCGCCCGGTGGCCAGCCTAAGTCCGGCGTTGTTGGCCGAGATGAAGCAGTACCGCTGGCCGGGCAACGTCCGCGAGTTGCAGCATGCCGTCGAGCGGGCTGTTATCCTGACGCAGGGTACGACGCTGGAACCGGCCGATTTTGTGTTCCGCAAAGACGCGTCGGTTGGTGCGTCGCCGGTGAGCGAAACGCTGCAATTGGAAGACCTGGAGCGGCAGGCCATTCAGCAGGCCATGCACAAGTACCGGGGCAGCATCACCGACGTAGCGCGGGAGTTGGGCCTATCGCGGCAGGCGCTGTACCGGCGGTTAGAGAAGTTTGGGTTGTAGCGGTTCTTTTGACTGTATATTTGTGCGAATAACGACCCGATGGCCAAAGATATTTATCACCAGGCTGTACGCACAGCCCTTGAAAGAAACGGTTGGACGATTACGCATGACCCTTACCCAATTCGAATTCTTGGGTTTGATTTAGACGTTGACTTAGGAGCTGAACGAATTCTGGCCGCCGAACGTGAGGCTGACGGTGAACTTGAAAAAGTTGCTGTAGAAATAAAAAGCTTTCTTAGCCCTTCCTTCATGCGGGATTTTCACCAAGCTGTCGGTCAATACACAAACTATAATGTGTTGTTAAAAAAGCAGGAAGCAGACCGCACCTTATTTCTGGCCATTCCGAAAGAAATATATGATCGCCGGTTTGAGCAACCGGGCGTTCGCTTCATTTTAGAACAAACGCGTCTTCATCTAATGGTTTTTGACGAAGAAAATTTCAAAATAGACATATGGAAAAGATAGCACAGTACCGTCAGCACATTTTGTCTATCTATAACGATTACGCTCGAATCAAGCCGGTTAATCTACATGATGTTGATAACCAACTTATTATGGACGTAGAAAGAAACCATTATCAATTGGTTAGCATTGGATGGGACAAGAAACTATTTAGTTACACCGTCATATTTCACCTCGACATCAAGCCCGACGGTAAAATTTGGATTCAGGCTAATAACACCGACCGGGATATTGCCGAAGAACTTGAAGAAATGGGCGTTCCTAAATCGGACATTGTGCTTGGTTTCCAGCCCCCGCAGTACCGGCAGTACACGGGCTACGCCGTAGCTTGATTAGGCGTGCCCAACTCCTCCGCAATCGCGTCCTGGGCCAGCCGCACAACCTCGTCAACGGAGCGCCCCGCGGGTTCGATGCCGGGCAGGACGGTCCACGACATGCGGGAAAACGACCGCAGGGGAAAGACGCCTTTCGGGTTGAAGTGACCCGTTCCGCAGATGGCAATCGGCACAATCAGCGCGGCCGGTGCCCGTTTGAGCAGTATACCGACGCCCCCCGTCGCGAACGGCCGCATCTGCCCCGACGCCGACCGCGTTCCTTCCGGGAAAATTACGGCCGAATGCCTAAGTTGCCCAATGTGCTTGCCCAGCCGGGCAATCTCCGCAATGGCCTGCTTGGCGTCGGTGCGGTCGATGAGCGCGGCCCCGCTCCGGCGCAAGTTGTACGAAACGGCCGGAATGCCCCGCGCCAGTTCAATTTTGGAAACAAAAATAGGCGTGTGTTGACGCAGAAACCAGATAATGGGCGGAAT
>CAXUEB010000106.1:0-10453 GCA_964249775.1 uncultured Spirosoma sp. | reverse complement strand
CAAAATAATCGGCCGATCGGTGGGCAGACCGGGCTGGGGCTGGTAGTGAATGTGGCTGCCGGTCAGGTACCAGCCGTAGCTGATGCAGGCATTCATCCAGTCGACCGTTTTCTTGTGGGCATTCTTGCCAAACAGGTGAAACGCCCCGACCTGAAGCACATGGAAAACAAGTAACACCAGGCCAAAATACACTAAGTACACACTGCTCAGAACGTAATCAATGCTTTGTTTCATACCGCTACGTTTCGGCCCGAACGCGGGTCCGGGGGTCGTTTGCGGGCCAAAAGTAAGAATCAACCCCGTTTGAATGGACAGAAAACGAAAACTATGCCAACTATCGGCGGATTTACCCGTAACTTTCGGGTTCACAGAGTAAGTGCGCACCTAATTCTCTATTTACTATGGCTTTATCCGGTTCTCGCTTGGACGTGATGCGCTTCGTCGGCGAAAAAATAGATGCCCTCATGGGCGAGTATCTGAAACCCATCGAAACCAACTGGCAACCAGCCGATCTGTTGCCCGACGCTACGCGGGAAACGTTCCTGGATGAGGTCAAACTGCTGCGGGAAAGCGCCCGCGAATTGCCTTACGATTACGTGGCCGTGCTCATCGGCGACACCATCACCGAGGAAGCCCTGCCGACCTACGAGTCGTGGCTGATGGACATGGACGGCGTCGACCAGCAAGCGCCGACGGGCTGGACTGGGTGGATTCGCGGCTGGACGGCCGAAGAAAACCGCCACGGCGACCTACTCAACAAATACCTGTACCTGTCGGGCCGGGTGAACATGCGGGCGATGGAAGTATCGACGCAGTACCTGATTGCCGACGGCTTCGACATCGGCACGGGCCGCGATCCGTACCGTAATTTTGTGTACACGTCGTTTCAAGAACTGGCGACGAACGTCTCGCATCGGCGCACGGCAACGTTGGCCAAACAAGCGGGTAGTGCGCAGTTGTCGAAAATCTGCGGGGTCATTGCCGCCGACGAGATGCGCCACGCCAAGGCCTACAAGGCGTTTGTCGCTCAGATTTTCGCTGTCGATCCGTCCGAAATGATGCTGGCGTTTGAGGACATGATGCGCAAGAAAATCGTGATGCCTGCTCACTTCCTGCGCGAAACGGGCGTCAAAATCGGGCAAACGTTTACCCACTTCTCCGACGCGGCCCAGCGCATGGGCGTCTACACCACGCAGGATTATATCGACATCATGGACTCGCTACTGACCGACTGGAACGTTGGCAAACTAAACGACCTCAACGACGCCGGTCAACGCGCCCGCGATTATTTGATGGCCTTGCCCGACCGCCTGCGTCGGATTGCCGAACGGACCAAAGTGCCGGTGCTGGAGTATCCGTTTAGCTGGATCTCTGCCTAATCGGCCATGACCCGTTTCGCCGTCGGCATCGGCTGGCGTATCGCCGGTATCGTCTTCATGACCGGTGCCTTGGTCGCTTCCTACCTCCGTCAGGTTAATTCGTTGTGGCTGGTGCTTTTAGGCGTAGGCATTCTTTTAATTGCCAGTAATTTATACCGTTACACAACGGGCCTGAACCGGAAACTGATGCGTTTTCTGGAGTCGGTTCGGTACTCCGATTTTGCGGTGGCGTTCCGGGCCGATAACAACCTCGGCCCAACCTTTCATAGCCTTAACGACCAGTTCAACGAAGTCTTGGACGCGTTTCGGCAGGCGCGGGCCGAGAAAGAAGCTAACCTCCACTACGTCAACACAATTGTGCAGCACGTGAGCGTGGGCCTGCTCACGTTCGACGCGGCCGGGCAGGTCGAGTTGGTGAATCAAACGGCCCTGCGGCTGCTGGGCATCTACCGGCTCCGCACCTTAACCGACCTCAACGCGACCCACCCCGACCTGGCCGATCTGCTTGATTCGGGCACGGGCGCAGCCGGACCGGTCGTGTACCAGGTTCGGTCACCCCAGACCGGGTTGCGCCCGACCGGGTCGCGCCCGACCGGGTCGCGCCCGGTCGCAGCGGCCATTGATGGTGAATTGTCGGTGCGTTGCACGGCCGTTCGGCTGCGGGGGCGGCTCATTACGGTGGTATCGCTGCAAAACATTCGCACCGAGTTGCAACAGCGTGAACTCGACGCGTGGCAAAACCTGACCAAAGTTCTGCGCCACGAAATCATGAACTCCATCACGCCGATTGTGTCGCTCGCCGGCACGATGCGCGACATTGTCGAAACGGACTTAGTGCCAACGGTCGGGGCGGGGGGGGCGTCGGACCGGCAAACCGCCGAAGCCGTCAGCGACCTGCGCGACGCCCTAACGACTATCGAGCAGCGGGGCGCGGGCGTTATGCAGTTCGTGGATGCGTACCGCCATTTTACGACCATTCCGCAGCCCGTGCTGGCTGACGTGCCGGTCGAACCGCTGCTGAGCCGCGTTATTCAGCTTGCCCAGCCCGACGCGCAGAAACAGCGCATCCCGATTACCACCACTTCGCCCAATCTGATTATCCGCGCCGATGCCGGGCAGATCGAGATGGTCTTAATCAACCTACTTAAGAACGCAGTGGAAAGCTTAGACAAGACGGCGAAGCCAGCGATCCGGCTCGAAGCCGAAGCCGACGGGCCGCGCGTCGTCATCTGCGTTTCGGACAACGGGCCGGGCATTGAGCCGGAAGCCTTGGCGCAGATTTTTATTCCGTTTTACACCACCAAGAAAACCGGCTCGGGTATTGGTCTGAGCTTGTCGCGGCAAATTATGCAGCTCCACGGCGGCCAACTCACCGCCGAATCGGAGCCGGGACGGGGCAGTACGTTCCGGTTGGTGTTTTAATTGGAAACAAAGCGCAAAAAGCAGTTTAATACCTGTGCTCGGTTGTAGAACTCGCACCGATCACCCTATTTTCGACACATGAACTACAGTTACCTCGTTTTTCTCCTCTTTGTCAGCCAAGCAACTTTGGCGCAGTTTCGGTATCAGCCCGCTACCCCACAAGTCGGTCAGGCGGTTTCGTTTACCTATTCGCCCCAGGGTACGCCCTTAACCACCGACAGTACGCTTGAAGCCCGGTACGTGCGTTACAGCAGTCCCGCGACGATGAACCTGAGTCGCCCGGCGAGTGTAACCTTAGTTCGGCAAGGCACCGAGTACGTGGGTAAGCTAAGGCTGCCCGGCCGCGACGTAGCGGGTATGGTACTCTTGTTTCGAAATAGCCAGCAACCCCGGCGCATCGACGCCAACCGGGGAAAGATGTACGTGGTTCCGGTCTGCGATGCCAATGGCTGTCCGGTGCCCCACGCGCTGGGTGGGCAAGCGGCGGGGTTTACCCGAACGGGCTTTCTCTACGACACACCCGTTAAGCCCGATCCAAACTGGCTGGTGCTGCTGTACGAGGGTGAACTGGCGCAGAATTCCGGCCTGCGGCCCGACTACTGGTCGGATTACTGCGCGGCTCTGATCAAGCAAAAGAAGCCGGGTTACGGCCCTCGGGTTAAGAAAGAGATTAACGCGTACTTGGCCTCGCGCCCAGCCCCCACAGCCGCTGAGCTGAACGCAGCCGCCCTGCTCTACGAAAGCTTAGGCGATTTTGCCGGCGCTAACGCCCAGCGCGAGCGCCTGAAAACGCTGGACCCCGCCGGGTCGCTTGCCCAGCGGGATCGCGCGGCAGCCGTCCGCAACGAAGCGAATTGGGTCCGTAAGAAGGCGTTGTATCAAGCCTTTATGCGGGAGTTTCCCAACGCGTCCCAAGCCCCCGGTCTGACGGTGCTGATGACGGACGGCTACTTCAAAAACGGCGACATTCAGGGGTTGCTGACGTTCGTGGAAGGGCAGCCCACGTCGCATACCGAACCGTTGATGTTGAACACAATGGCGTTTCAACTCGCCGAGGAACGGCGGTCGCTGCCCGAAGCCGAGCAATTGGTCCGGCGGGCCATGACGCTGCTGGACGCGCAACCTAAGCCCAGCAACGTGTCGGCTGCGGCTTGGCAAGGAGAAAAGCAAAGCCGCAAGCCGCAACTGCTCAACACGCTCGCCCGGACGCTGGAACAGCAGGGTAACTACGCGGATGCCTACGCGGTATACGCGCAGTTTATGTCGCCCGACGATGTAGCGAACAGCGATCCACGCCTAAACGAACGGTATTTTCTTTGTGCCCTCCGCGCCAACCACGCGGCCGACGCCCGCCCGCTGGCCGAAGCCGCCGTTGAGGTAGGCAAAGCCACGACCGGTTTGAAAACGGCCCTGCGCAATTGGTACGCCAAACAACCCGGTCAGGACGCGGCCAAAGCCGATGCGTACGTAGCTAACCTCGAAGCTGACCTGCGGGCCGGGCAGCGCGACGAACTCCGCACGAAGCTGATCAACGAACCGGCACCCGCCTTCTCGATGACCGACTTGCAGGGGCGGACCATTGCTTCGTCGGCGCTAAAGGGTAAAGTCGTCGTGTTGGACTTCTGGGCCACCTGGTGCGCGCCCTGCGTGGCGTCGTTTCCGGCCATGCAGCAAGCGCAAACGCGGTTCCAGAACGATCCGAACGTCCGGTTTTTGTTTGTCAATACTCGCGAGGGCGGACCGCTGCAACGGGTGCATACGTTCATGGACAAGCACCCGTACCCGTTCGTGGTGCCAATTGACGGTAGTCAGCGCGTCGCTAATGCGTATAAGGTGCAGGGTATTCCAACCAAAGTCGTGATTGGTCCGAACGGCCGCGTTCGTTACCGCGCCGTTGGCTACAATGGCAACCCCGAGACGACCGTCGATGAGTTGACGCTGGTGGTGGAATTGTTGAAAGAAGAAAAATGAGCATTCGCCCCGCTACGTTGCTTGACTTGCCCGCCCTGATGAACCTGCTCCGGCGCGTGGTGCCGATGATGCGCCAGGGCGGTAATTTTCAGTGGGATGAGCATTATCCGAACCACGACGTATTTCGCGAAGACATTGCGAAGCAGCAGCTTTGGGTGGCTGAGGTGGATGGGCTGCTGGCGGGCGTCGCGGCCCTGACGGAAGACCAGGAACTGGAATACGCCCAGGTCGGCTTCGACCTCAGTCAGCGGGCCGTCGTTACGCACCGGCTGGCCGTCGATCCGGCGTTTCAGGGGCAGGGCGTCGCCGTCGAATTGCTGGCCCAGGCCGAGCGGTTGGCCGTTGAACGCGGTGTTCGCTTCCTGCGGATTGATACGAATTCGGAGAACCCAATTACCCAAAAACTCTTCCCCAAAATGGGTTACGTCTTCGCCGGCGAGATTACGCTCTGTTTCCGGCCGGGCCTGCGGTTTCTGGCGTATGAGAAGCAATTGTAGCTCTGGCACTCCTGCCGGAGCTACGTTAACCCTGCCCTTCTTTCTTACTTGCCCGGTTGGCTTGCTTGATTGTCTCACCAATCTGATCCCATTGCTCGGGCGTAACGCTGTCGAGGTGGCTGAACTCGCCGGCCATCAGGACTTCACCGCCGTCGATGGTGATGCTTTCGCCGGTGATATAGCCCGAATAATCCGATAACAGAAAGGCGGCTAAGTTCGCCAGTTCGCCGTGTTCACCAACGCGCTTGAGCGGAATGCGGCCCGTGGGGTCCATCATGCTGGCTAAGGGTTCGGGAAAGAGCCGGTCCCACGCGCCTTTGGTTGGAAACGGACCGGGCGCAATGGCATTGAGCCGGATGCTGTACTTACCCCACTCGGCCGCCAGCGATTTAGTCATAATCAGCGCCCCGCCCTTGGCCACCGCGCTGGGCACAACGTAACCCGAACCGGTAGTCGCGTAGGTGGTTGAAATATTCAAGACCACGCCGGGAATCTTATTTTCAATCCAGTACTTGCCGATGGCTAACGTAAAGTAATACGTGCCCCGCAGGACGATGTCCACGATGGTATCGAAGGCTTTGTACGACAACCGCTCGGTCGGGCTGATGAAGTTACCCGCCGAGTTGTTGAGCAGCCCGTTCACCGTGCCAAACGTCCCGATGGTTTGACTGATGACGTGCTCAATCTGCTCCGGGTTGCGCACGTCGCAGGCTACGGCCAGCACCTGCCCACCGGTCTCTTGCATCAACTCTTGCGCTGTCTGGTCAATCACGGCCTGTCGGCGGCTGCAAATGGTGACGTTAGCCCCGAGTTGAAGCAAATACCGGCTAATGGATTTACCGAGGCCCGTGCCTCCGCCCGTGACAATGATTGTTTTTCCCTTAAGCGCGTCGTCGCGCAGCATTCCGGTTGGGTTCATGGTAATGTATCCTGGTGATACCGTATCCTGGACGGGCCCCCCCCGGGGGGGAAATTGTTTTGTTTAACGCCCGGACGTGGCCGTCCAGGATACGGTACTAATACCCCCGATTCGTTTTTCGGTTAAACTCGGCTTTGCGCTTCTCTATCGTAGCCTGCATGGCTTCGCTGAAGTCGTCGGATTGGAGCTGGCTCGAATTCCAAACGGCCACGTACTGCAAACCATCTTCAATGGATTTATCGAGGCTGAAATTCAACACGCGTTTGGCTCCCTGCACGGCCGTCGCGGGGTTATCGGCGATCTGGCGGGCCAGCGTTTGGGCGGCTTCAAAGAGCGCATCGGGTGAGTCGTAGACGTGGTTGACCAAGCCAATGCGTTCGGCGAAGGCCGCGTCGTAGTCGGCACCGGTAAAGGCCATTTCGCGGGTAAAGCCTTGCCCAATGACGTGCGGCAGAAATTGCAAGCCGCCCACGTCGGGCGTGATGGCTAATTTGGTTTCGCGCAGACTGAACCGGGCGTCGCGCGAACACAACCGGATGTCGGCCGCTGCAATCATGTTGACGCCCGCGCCGATGCACCAGCCGTGAACGGCCGCGATGACGGGCTTCGGCGACTCGTGCATCCGCTGAAAGCCCAGTTGCATCTGCCGAATTTGCGCCATGAGTTCGGCGCGTTGGTGTGCCACCATTACGCCGGTCGTCATGCTGCCGAGCCGGGGCATCATCTTGCCCAGGTCCAGACCGTAGCTGTAGTGGTCGCCACTACCCCGGAACACCACGCAGCGCACATCGGGTCGGCGGTTAATGTCGTCCATCGCGCGGGGCAGTTCGTCCCAGAACTCCGGTCCCATTGCGTTGCCCTTGCCGGGACCCAGCAGCGAGACGGTTAGGACACCGTCGGTTTCGTCGAAGGCGAGGGATTGATAGGATTGGTTCATGATCGCGTCGAAGTCATGGATTAACAAGGCTAAGCAAGAGCATACTAATCACGAGTAACAGCAGTGCCCCCTAATGGGTACGTCGATGACGATAAAGAGCATCGCCAGCCACGGCAACAGCTGACCAGAAGGTTAAACAGGCGTCGGCTTACCCATCCGCTGCCGACGATGATCAGGCCGGTCAATGTTCTATTGACCCCAAAGGCTTGTTCGCTGTTACGCGCTCCGGGACCGTCCAGCCCAATAAGCATCATGAGCACCCACATAGCACCGACCGCAACCGTCAGCGTCACACGAATCACCGTCGTTAAAGTGGAAAGGCCAGACGATTTAGGTGGCGAATTGAAAGTCATTCGTTGTAAAACCAGACAAATCAGGCATTTGTTGAGAAGATGACGAGCCTTGCCCCACACTAAAGTCTGCTGAGCAGTTTAGCGTCGCCGGGTCGTATGGACGCCAAAGGCCTGTCAATTTTACCAAAAATAAACGGACTAAGTCGCCAAGCTCCGTCTGATTGTTTCTAATTTAACGCTCAGTATGACAAACGAGCCGTACGCAGAACGCGGCCAGTTGCTGTTTGAGCAGGGTCGTTATGCACAAGCCCTGACTGCATTTCAGCAAGCGTTGGCGCAGGACCCCGACGACGTCCAGGCGCTGTACTGGGTAGGCCACACGCTGCACCAACTCCAACGGTACCCGGAAGCCTTAACGGTGACGAACGATTTGCTGGGCCGTGAGCCGGACGAACCGTACTATCTTAACTTGAAGGCCATGTGCCTGAGCGCGCTGGGCCGGCTGGCCGAAGCGTTGCAAGCGGCTCAGGAGGCCGTTCGGTTCGAACCCAGCGATGCCGAATTGTGGTATACGCTGGCCAGTACCCAGTTCTTCAGGAGCGATTACAAACGAGCACTCGACAGCGCGGAGGAAGGCCTACGGATTGATCCCGACGACATTGACTGCCGGAATCTGCGCAATCAGTGCCTACCCAAACTGGGCCGCGCCGACGAAGTAGCCGCCGGCGTCGCCGATACGCTGACCGCGCACCCCAACAACGCCGTTGTGCACGCGACGGCCGGGTCGGCCCTGCTCGAAGCGGGCGATCACCGGCAGGCCCGGACGCACTTCGCCGAAGCCCTACGCCTGGACCCGACGCTCCAACTGGCCGAAGCGGGCCTGCTGGAAGCGCTCAAAGCAAAGAATTGGTTGTATCGAATTTTCTTGCGCTACACGTTTTGGATGCAGCGGTTTCAGTATCCGGTGCGCGTCGTTATCATCGTCGGGGTGCTGCTGCTCATGCGCACCATCGCGGATATTGGTTTGCGGGTAAACCAACCCATCTTGGTCGCGTTAGGGGCCTTGCTGTTCGTGGCGCTGGTCGCGCTGTGGTTTGTTGAACCGGCTTTCAACATCCTGATGGCCTTCGACGCCGAAGGGCGCTACCTGCTCACCACCAAGCAGCGTCGGTTCTATCCCTACGTCGCCGGCGTTTTGGTTACCGGCGTGGTGCTGGTTGTTCTCGGCGCGGCACAGTGGCCCGCGCTCTGGCCAGCCGGCTGGCTCGGCATTGGTCTGATGCTGCTTCTCGCGCTGGTCCCGTTCTACGACTGGATTAACGTGCAGTCACCAACCGAACAGCGGTGGCTGAGGGGATTCTTGCTCTTGTTAGGTTTAACCCTGATTGCAACGCTGGTTCTTCACCTCACCACCGAATTAGGACTGCTGGGTGCAGTCTTGTTTCTAATCGAGGTTGGCATCTATTACTGGATTGACAACCTGCGGACGCTGGCTCAACTGCCGCGCCAGATGCGGAACAATCGGTAGCTAAACGGCGAACCGCTTCGACTACCCCGTCATCCGAATCGAATAGGGGCCGGTAAACTTGAGCTTACCTTCCAGTCGGATGTTTTTGACGGTAACGGTTTGGTCAACCGTCAGCGTGTGCCCGGCGTTGATGCGGACGTACTCGCCAGCGGTCGGTACCCGGCCTACGGTCCAGACGTTGCGGTTCATCCAGTTGCCCGACGCTACGGTTTCGATGGTGTTCGAGAACAGCGAAACGGTCGGAAAATTTTTGAACAACAACGCGTTGGTCGTCGTGCGGGCCGTACCGAACCAATCGTTGAGCACGTCGGTGTACACCCGCCGGAAGTCAATTTGCATCCCAATCTCTTTGTTGCCGGACTGACCCGTCAGATTCGCCAGATCCGGGTTCTGCCCAATCGTGCGGTGTTTGACGGCTGTACCAAACACAAACATCGGCGCGGCCACCCCGTGATCGGTTCCTTTGGAATTGTTGGAGTTGGCCCGCCGACCAAACTCCGAAAACGTCATGCCCACGACCCGGTCCTGCGTGCCCTGCAAGTTGAGGTCCTGCTGAAAGGTAGCGATGGCCGTCGATAGTTTACCGAGCAGGTTGGCGTGCCCGCCCAGGGTGTTGTCGCTCACGTCGACCTGCCCGGAGTGCGTATCAAAACCGCCCAGCGATACGAAGTAAATTTTAGTTTTTAACCCGCCGTGGATCAACCGGGCTACGATCTTTAACTGGTCGGCGAGGGAATTCTTGTCGGTCGCCGTGGGGTACGTCGCCAGATTCCGACCTGCGTCGGCCGCCCGTTTAATTTCTGACGCGTAGCCCACCGATAGCGCCTGCTGCTTGCGGATAAAGCCGATTAGGTCGCCCGCGTCGCAGCAGGGCAGATCGCCCGGCGAGGTTGCGTCGCCCGAGCCGACCAATTGGTAGAAACTGTCGGGATTGTTGAGCGCAATGCCCATCGACGATTGGCTGCCGAGCAGGGCCGTCGACGTTAGGTAGCCGATCTGAATGGCCAGCGGGTCTTCCATCTGCGGGTTAGGGTAGCCGACCGGGTAACCCGGAAAGCGTCCTTCGAGGTAGCGCCCCGCCCAGCCCGACGCCGATTCTTTGTCCGAGTCGACGGCCGTCATCCAGATGTCGGTCGAGCGGTAGTGCGACTGGTCGGGGTTAGGGTACGAAACGGAGTGTAGAATAGACAGTTTGCCGTCGTTGTAGAGGTCGCGCATTCCCGTCATGGCCGGGTGCAGACCCGTGGCGGGGTTGTTCGCCAACCGTAAAATCTTGCTGTCGGGAATGGCGATGTTGCCCCGCAAACTGTTGTAGGCCGAAAGCTGGTCGAGGGGAATAACCGTGTTCAGACCGTCGTTGCCGCCGTTGAGGTAAATAATCACCAGCACCCGATCGCCGGTGTTGGCACTGGTGTTAAGCAGCGCCTGCACCAGCGCCGATTGCCGGTTCATGGCTTTCAGCCCGAAGCCGTCGAGCATGACGGGTAGCAAACTGGCCGAAGCCGCG
>CAXUEB010000105.1:1297-16826 GCA_964249775.1 uncultured Spirosoma sp. | reverse complement strand
AAGGGAAGCTGTACGTGATCAACAAAAAGAATCCCCGTTACAAACAAAGACAAGGTTAAGTATGGCACGGATTGCAGGTGTTGATATTCCGGACAAGAAGCGTGGCGAAATCGCGCTGACGTACATCTACGGCATTGGCCGCAGCCGGGCGACGAAGATTTTGACTGACGCGGGCATCAGCGTTGATAAGAAAGCCAGCGAGTGGACGGACGAAGAAGCGAGCGCGGTGCGTAATGCTATCTCGAACGAATACAAAGTGGAAGGTCAATTGCGCTCGGAAGTGCAGTTGAGTATCAAACGGTTGATGGACATTGGCTGCTACCGGGGTTTGCGGCACCGGAAAGGACTGCCAGTTCGTGGTCAGCACACGAAAAACAACTCGCGCACGCGGAAGGGTAAGCGGAAGACGGTTGCTAACAAGAAGAAAGTAACGAAGTAATTAATCGGTCGTTCATCGTCATTGGGCGCACTTGCGGTTGTTTAGCTACGCTGAATGACAAGTAGTGAAAGCGGATGACACATTGACGATTACCTCAAAACTAATGGCTCAAGCAAAACGCAAAGACAAAGCGAAAAAGCGGGTGGTTGTCGTTGAACCCGTCGGTCAGGTGCATATCCGGGCGACATTCAACAACATCATCATTTCGATCACGAACATGAACGGTCAGGTTATTTCCTGGGCGTCGGCGGGTAAGATGGGCTTCCGTGGCTCGAAGAAAAACACGCCGTATGCCGCTCAGACGGCCGCTTCTAACTGTGCCGCCGTTGCCCACGATTTGGGTATGCGGAAGGCCGAGGTGTTCGTGAAAGGTCCGGGGTCCGGCCGTGAGTCGGCGATCCGTACTATTCAGAACTCGGGTATCGAAGTAACTACGATCCGCGACATTACCCCCTTGCCGCACAACGGGTGCCGACCACCAAAGCGTCGTCGCGTATAATTCGCGCCGGTCGCTCGGCCGCCGGTACGCCGGTTAGAGGACATGAATAAGGGCAGGCGACATTTGGTTGTGTTTGTCCGATGTTTCACACTTATTCATTGATTAAAGAATGGCACGTTACACTGGGCCAAAAGCCAAAATTTCGCGTAAGTTCGGCGAACCTATCATGGGTCCGAGCAAAGCGCTTCAAAAAAAGAATTACGGACCGGGTATGCACGGTCGGGGTCGTAAGCGGAAACAGTCCGAATACGCGCTCCAATTGCTGGAAAAGCAAAAAGTGAAGTATACCTACGGCATTCTGGAACGTCAGTTCCGTGCCTTGTTCCACCGGGCGCAGGTTCGGGAAGGGATCACGGGTGAAAACTTAGTTAAGTTGTGCGAAGCCCGCTTAGATAACACCGTTTACCGGTTGGGCATTGCGTCGTCGCGCCGGGCGGCTCGTCAGTTAGTGTCGCACAAGCACATTATCGTCGATGGCGAAGTCGTCAATATCCCTTCGTACTCTTTGAAGCCGGGTCAATTAATTGGCGTTCGTGAAAAATCGAAGTCGTTGGAAGCCGTTACTTCGAGCTTGTCAGCTCGTAATACCAAACGGTACAACTGGGTCGAGTTTGACGCGCAGCAAATGACGGGTAAATTTATCAGCTACCCCGAGCGCGATCAGATTCCAGAAAACTTCAACGAGCAGGCCATCGTCGAATTGTATTCGAAGTAATCAGGCTGGCCGAACTCACGTCGGTTCGGCCGTCCCTGTACATAGTTTGCTTGTTCGTTTGTTTAGCTGCTTAAAAAACGAGTGAACAGACCAACAATCAAACACCAATTGAGTCTTCACGTCAAGGCAGAGAACTGCTGTAAACAATACGAAACGTATGTCCATATTAGCGTTCCAAATGCCCGATAAGGTCGTCGTGGAGAAAGCCGACGACTTTCACGGTGTGTTTGAATTCAAACCCCTCGAAAAAGGATATGGTGTAACAATTGGCAATGCGCTCCGGCGTATTCTGCTTTCATCGCTGGAAGGGTACGCCATTACGAGCGTGAAATTCCCCGGTGTGTTGCACGAGTTTTCCTCGATTGAGGGCGTCGTTGAAGACGTGACGGAGATCATTTTGAACCTGAAAATGGTTCGGTTCAAGAAGGTCAACGACATGGTTGATAACAAGATTACGGTCAACATCAAAAAGCAATCGGTTCTAAAGGCTGGTGATATATCCAAGTTCTCGCCGTCGTTCGAGGTGCTAAACCCTGAGCTGGAAATTTGCCACATCGATGACACGCGGGACCTGGAGATGGAGATTTTTATCGAGAAAGGTCGGGGTTATGTACCGGCTGATGAGCCACGCGCGAATGAACTGCCGTTTGGTCACATCCCCATCGACGCCATTTACACGCCGGTTAAGAACGTGAAGTACAGCGTTGAAAACACGCGGGTTGAACAGAAAACGGACTATGAGCGGCTGCTGTTGGACATCGAAACGGACGGCTCTATCCACCCGGAAGAAGCGTTGAAGGGGGCAGCTTACATTCTGATTCAGCACTTTATGCTGTTCTCGGATCAGACAATGACGTTCGAGACGGCTAAGCCGGAAGAAGAGAACGTCGTCGACGAGGAAGTTTTGCACATGCGGAAACTGCTCAAAACGTCGTTGGCTGATCTTGATTTGTCGGTTCGGGCGTATAACTGCCTGAAGTCGGCCGATGTACGGACGCTGGGCGACTTGGTTCGGCTGGAGATTTCTGACATGATGAAGTTCCGCAACTTCGGCAAGAAGTCGCTGACCGAACTGGAGCAGTTGGTAGCCGAGAAGAATCTGACGTTCGGGATGGACGTTGCGAAGTACCGATTAGACGAAGACTAAGCAAGTTTGTGGTTCGTCGGTTGTGATTTCAGCTTCAGAAGCTACGAATTACAAACGACGAACCACAAACCACACACTTATTACAATGAGACACGGTAAAAAAGATAATCACCTGAGCCGGACGCATTCGCACCGCGAAGCGATGTTGGAAAACATGGCGTCGTCGCTCATTCTGCACAAGCGCATCGAGACAACGGTGGCGAAGGCGAAAGAACTCCGCAAGTTTGTGGAGCCGCTTCTAACGAAGGCCAAAAACGACACCTTCCTGAATCGTCGAGTTGTGTTTCAATCTTTGAACAACAAGGAGACAATGAAGGAATTGTTTGGCACAGTAGCCGACAAAATTGCCAACCGTCCGGGTGGTTATACGCGTATTATCAAGCTCGGCAATCGCGCCGGTGATAACGCCGAGACCTGCTTGATTGAACTGGTAGACTTCAACGAAACGCTGCTGGCAGCCGCGGCTGAGGAAACGGCAACGACGACAACGACCCGCACCCGCCGGAGCCGCCGGGGGGGTGGTGGCTCACGTCAAGCTGGCGATGTTACGGTTGAGGGTGTTGTTGCAACGCAAAGTCCCGTTACCGATGTAACGAAGGACGATCAAACTGATCAGGCACCGGCCACGTTTACCGAGTCGGCCAATGACGCTACGACGGATGACACAATCGTGACCGAAACGCCGGGCGCACCGGTTGCCTCGCCCGTTAGTGATGTAACGAAGGACGATCAAACCGATCAAGCACCTAAGGTGTTCGGTGAATCAGACGACGAAACGAAACAGAGTTAATGATTAACGTATTGTTCATACAACATTGGGGTTAGCCGTTGTCGGTTAGCCCTTTTTTTCTATTATCCCGTTAAAACGCATCCATGAAACACACGCAGCAACCCGAAGCCCTGTTGGTTTTGCAGGATGGTTCGGTGTTCCGGGGTCTGGCGCTCGGTAAGAAGGGCACGGCCGGGGGCGAAATTTGCTTCAACACCGGCATGACCGGCTACCAGGAAATTTATACCGACCCGTCCTATTACGGACAGGTGATTATTAACACCACCTCGCACATCGGTAATTACGGGGTGCTGAACGATGCGGAACAGGAATCGAATGGCGTGAAGATTCGGGGGATGGTCTGCAATTTCTTCTCAAACATTCACTCGCGCTACACCGCCGACGGCTCGTTGCAGGATTATTTCGAGCGGGCCAACATTGTCGGCATTCACGGCGTCGACACGCGGCAATTGGTGCGCTACATTCGCTCAAAGGGCGTAATGAACTGCATTATTTCGTCGGAAATCTTGGACCCGGCCGTCTTGTTGGCCGAACTGCACAAGATACCGGACATGGAAGGGCTGGAGCTGTCGTCGGAAGTGAGCACGAAAGAAGCGTATGAACAGGGCGATCCCGAAGCGAATTTGCGCGTGGCGGTACTGGACCTGGGCGTGAAACGCAGTATCCTGACTAACTTCAACGAGCGGGGCGCATTTGCCAAAGTGTTTCCGGCCCGGACGCCTTATGCCGAACTGGCGGCCTGGAAACCCAACGGCTACTTCATTGCCAACGGCCCCGGCGACCCGGCCGCCATGCCCTACGCCGTCGAAACGGTAAAGCAGGCGTTGGCCGAAGACAAACCCACGTTCGGCATCTGTTTAGGTCATCAAATTTTGTCGTTGGCTAGCGGCATTTCTACTTACAAAATGCACAACGGCCACCGCGGCCTGAACCACCCGGTTAAGAACCTGATTACGGGCCACTGTGAAGTTACGTCGCAGAATCACGGGTTCGCGGTGCGAGCGGAAGAAGTGCGAGACCACGCCAACGTTGAACTGACGCACATCAATCTGAACGACAAAACCATCGAAGGCATCCGGCGTAAAGACAAGCCCGCTTTCTCGGTGCAGTACCACCCCGAATCGTCGCCCGGTCCGCACGACTCGCGCTACCTGTTCGATCAGTTCGTGCAGATGATGAAGGAATGACTGGTTAGCGCATCCTTTAGAAAAGGCTACGCATTAAATAAGCGTAGCCTTTTCTATGCCGGCTCGTGTCAAGTGGTACTCATCCATACGCTCCCGTTAGTGCTGACCGGGCTTTGGTAACACCTGATGCGCCTTGGCCCACTGCCGCCACCGGCTGGCCAGTTGGTTTACTTTGTCCGGGTGTTGGGTGGCTACGTCCTCTGTTTCCGTTTTGTCGGTGGCCAAGTTGAACAGGTGCCAGGTGCTGTCGCGGCTCGTAGACATCAATTTCCAGTCGCCCGACCGAACATAGCGGGCACCGAAGTGTTCGTTGAATAACGATTCATGGCCCGGCGATAGCTTTCCGACAAAGGAAGGCACCAGGCTAATCCCCGTTGTCGGGGTAATTGCGTGGCCGTTACGAATCTTGGGGTACGTTACCCCCGCCAGTTCGACAAACGTAGGCATGAAATCCATTACGTGGCCGACCTGCGCGCTGAAGCTGCCCCGTTTAGCCTTGATACCCTTCGGCCAGAACGCCACCAACGGCGTTTTGATGCCGCCTTCGAAGGACTCCGCTTTCCAATACTGATAAGGCGTGTTCGCTACGTTGGCCCAGCGCTGACCAATCGACGCGAACGTGGTCTGCGGACCGGGCATCACCTGCTTCTTCAAATCGTACGCAATGGGACGGCCGTCCCGCGTTTGGTTCGGGCGGTCGAAGCCGGGACCGTAGACCGCGCAGTTTTCGGGACTGGCCCCGTTATCCGACAAGAACAGGATTAACGTGTTCTCTAATTGGCCGGTTTCGCGCAAGGCGTTAAGCATCCGGCCAATGCCCTGGTCCATCCGGTCAATCATGGCGGCATGGACGGCCATTGCCCGTGCATCCCATATCTTATCCAGGTTGGCCGCCCACGTCAAAGTGTCTTGCCAGCGGGCCGAGAGCTTGGTTTGGGTCGGGTCGATCAGGCCCATCTTCACCATTTTCGCATACCGCGCTTGGCGGATGGCGTCCCAGCCGGATTGGTAGGTGTCTTTGTACTTAGCAATGTCTTTGGGCAGCGCCATTAAGGGCCAGTGGGGAGCGGTGTGCGCCACGTATAGAAAAAACGGCTGCGATGACTGGGCACTGCTCCTGATGTAAGCCACGCTCGTATCGCTAATCGCGTCGGTGTGGTAGTAATGTTTGGGTACTTGTTTGACGGGTTGCTCCCCGCTGACTAAACTGAACGGATCAAAAAAATCGACTACGCCCCAGATGTTGCCGAAGTACTTGTCAAAACCCCGGCGGGTCGGGTACTGGCTAACCGGCGAGAAATCGCCGAAATCTTTCCGGTGATTGAGCCAAGCCTGTTGATCCGCTGAATTGCGCTGTACGTTGGTGTTAGAAACGTGCCACTTACCGGTCATAGCCGTTTGGTAGCCCGCCGACTTAAGCACCTCGGCCAGGGTGACGGTGTTTTCAGTCAAGCGTCCGCGGTAGCCGGGTTCGTCCTCCGCTTCGGTCATTTTGCCGATGCCGGCCTGCTGATTGTAAAGACCCGTCAACAGGCTTGCCCGCGTGGGGCAGCAGCGCGAAGTGTTGTAAAACTGCGTATAGCGGAGGCCGTTGCTGGCTAAATAATCCAGATTGGGTGTGTTAATTTCACCCCCGTAGCAGCCCAAATCCGAAAAACCCAGGTCGTCGGCCAGGATAACGATAATATTGGGTCGCCGGTCCGCTTTGGTTACCGGTTGGGTATTCGGCCGGTCACCAAAGCTGCCAAACAGCAGGGTGGTCGCTACAGCCAGGCCAACGAGCGACAGCAAGAACAGCTTCTTTTGCATAAATCAGATGTTGAATGGACTAAGCTGCGAAATAAAAGCGCTGCAACCTCATTACTTGTCAAAGTAAAAGGAAAGTTATAGCTACTTTTCGGTCCGTAAGCCGATCGGTCAAACCGCAATCCGTCCGAATCAGTACGCTTGTATGATGATGCTTAAAACAAATCTGTCTATCCTGTTTCTAAGCCTTGCCTTAACTACAACGGGGCAAATTACCAATCCGAATCCGACGGCCAGCTTCGTCAACAATCGGGCACCCCTCCGGCCGAACCCATACTCAGAACTACCGCTGGGGGCCATTAAACCGCAGGGCTGGCTTCGAGAAATGCTGGTTCGTCAGAAGAACGGGGCCACCGGCAACTTGGATGAACTGTATCCGCTGGTGATGAACCAACGGAACGGCTGGCTGGGCGGGGATGGCGATCAGTGGGAACGTGGCCCGTACTGGATCGACGGGCTGCTGCCGCTGGCGTACATCCTGAACGATCCGGCGCTCATCGCCAAAACAAAGCCCTGGGTCGAGTGGGCCATCAGCAGCCAACAGCCGGACGGTTATTTTGGACCCGCCAAAGACTACGCCCACGAACCGGGTTTGCAACGGGACAACAGCCGCGACTGGTGGCCCAAGATGGTTATGCTAAAGGTGCTCAAACAGTATTACTCGGCGACGGGTGACCGGCGGGTGATTAATCTGATGACAAATTACTTCCGGTATCAACTCAAGGAGTTGCCCCAGAAACCCCTTGACCATTGGACGTTCTGGGCACGCTACCGGGGGGGCGACAACCTAATGGTTGTTTACTGGTTGTACAATATTACAGGCGACAAGTTTCTGCTGGAGTTGGCCGATCTGCTCCATAAACAAACGTTTGATTACACCAACGCCTTCCTCCACACCGACCTGTTGGCCAAAGCGGGTAGCATTCACTGCGTCAACCTGGCGCAGGGACTAAAAGAGCCGCTGATTTACTACCAGCATCACCCGGAAGCCAAGTACGTCGAAGCCACCAAACGGGGCATTGCCGACATTCGGAAATACAACGGCATGGCGCACGGGCTTTACGGCGGAGACGAAGCCTTGCACGGCAACAATCCAACGCAGGGATCGGAGTTGTGCACGGCGGTCGAAATGATGTTTTCTTTGGAAAGTATGCTCGCCATCACCGGCGACGTGGCCTACGCGGATCAGCTTGAGAAGATTGCGTTTAACGCGTTGCCGGCTCAGGTGGCGGATGATTTTTTGAGTCGTCAGTATTTTCAACAGGCTAATCAGGTAATAATTACCCGGCACACGCGCAACTTCGACGTGAACCACGGCGGTACCGATCTGTGCTACGGCTTACTGACGGGCTATCCCTGCTGCACGTCGAACATGCACCAGGGTTGGCCAAAGTTCACGCAAAATCTGTGGTACGCGACGCCCGACAAGGGACTTGCCGCGTTGGTCTACGCACCCAGTGAGGTCAAAGCCCGCGTTGCCGGTGGCACCGAGGTTACGTTCCGGGAACAGACTAACTACCCGTTCGATGAAACGATTACGTTCACGCTCGACATGGGCAAAGCCGCCAAATCAGTGTCGTTCCCTCTTCACTTGCGCCTACCCGCCTGGTGTAAAAGAGCAACCGTAACCATCAACGGCCAAGCTGGGCCGGACGCCGGCGGCAAGTCAATCCTTACCATCAACCGAGCTTGGCAATCCGGAGACGTTGTGGCCCTAACGCTGCCTATGCACGTCTTCAAAAATACGTGGTACGAAAATTCCGTATCCGTAGAACGGGGACCGATTACCTATGCCCTAAAGATTGGCGAAGCAGCCAAACTGGTCAAAAACGACAAAGACCCGGTTGATTTTGGCGCTTCCTTCGTCGAGACTCGCCCAACAACGCCTTGGAACTACGGCCTGCTCGATGTTCGGGCGGATCAGGTGGAAGGGCAGTATACGGTAGAAAAGAAAGGGCCGGTATCTCTCTTTCCCTGGAATCCTGAAAACGCACCCATTCAAATCCGAACGAAAGGCAAACGGATTCCGTCGTGGCAGTTGTACAACGACATGACCGGTCCAATTCCGTACAGCAAGACGTATGGTCTGGAAACCGCCGGAGAAGAAGAGATTCTCTTGATTCCGTACGGGTGCACTAATCTGCGCATCGCTCAGTTCCCGGTCGTCGGCCGCAGCAACTGAATCATGCCGTAAACCAAGCTTAAACCGAGTGGGCGTTCCGCCAGAACTCGCGGCTCCAGATGCGTCGGAACAACCAGTTGCGGCTTTGCAGCGCAAGCGGCAGATACGCGTGCGCCTGCTTAATGGTCTGCTGGTAATACGCGTTGTCGTCGGTTAGCACGAGCGATTGGTACGCACCCTTGGCCCTAACGGTTAGATCGGCGAACGGCAGTTCGGGCTGCCAGTCGGGGTGTTGGGCGGCTAACTTGTCTTTCAGGAGCGAACCGGACGGAACCGCGTTGTCCGGCGACGGCAGGAATCGACCTTGCGCCACGTCGAGGGCGTATTGCAGATACGCTTTCAACAGTTTTGGGCCGTTGTTGGCGGTGTCGTCAACGGTGAGTTGATCGGGCCACAAGCTCGTGACAATGTACACGCGTTCGCGCGCCCGCGTGACGGCCACGTTCAGCCGGTTTTCGCCCCCGCGGCTGTTCAGGCTGCCAAACTGCATCGATAGCCGTCCGCGCTCGCTGGTCGAATCCGCGCGAGGAGCGTAACCGACCGAGAAAATAATCACATCGCGTTCGTCGCCCTGCACGTTTTCAATGTTTTTAACGAACGTATTTTCGTGAGGACTGACCGCGTTCGTGCCGGAACGGGCGGACGGTTCAATCAGCGCGTTCTCCAGCTTATCTTGAATCAACTGTTGTTGCGGGTAATTGAACGTTACAACGCCCACGGAGCGGCCGGGCAGTTCAAGGGCAATCTGGTCGAGGAGTTGCAGGACGGCGTCGGCTTCGACGGGGTTGGTGTTCTGCTGCCAGGTGCCCAGTACGTTCAGGTAACAAATCGCCGGCTGATGCCTATTCAGATCGTTGAAGTGGGGAAGGAGCGACAGGCGATTCTGGTAAAAATGCTGGTTGGAAAACGTAATCAGATCTAGCGAACGGCTACGGTAATGTTCGGTTAACGACACTTGCGGCAACTGCTGGGCGGCCAGTTCAAGCAGCGATTCAACTTCCAAAGCCGCCGGAATTTCGTCGTCGGCTTCGGTATCGTTTACCTGAATGCGGTACAGGTCGCTGGGCCGAAGTTGCTGGTTATCGCCCGTTACGACCACTTGCCGTCCTCGCGCCATTGCCGGAACACCGTTCTCCGCAAAGCACTGCGAGGCTTCGTCAAAAATTACCAAGTCAAACAGATCGTCGCGCAGCGGAAACATCGCCGATACGGAGTCGGGCGACGCCAGCCAGCAGGGTACCAGTTTAAACACCTCGTCGGCGTAGGCTGCCATGAGCTTGCGCACGGGCCAGACATTCCGTTTCTTAGTCGTCTGGTGCAGCAGATCGCGGTAGGTCACGACGTTGTTCAGGCGGTTAAACGTCAGATTTCGGTAGGTCTGTTCGCGCAGCTTAACCAGCAGAATGTCGCGGCTAAGGGCTTGCTTGCGCTGAACGCTTGCCTGAAGTGCCTGTTCCGTTTGGCCTATCTTAAGCGACGAGACCGCCCGCAGGTCGGGGTATTTTTGCTCCAGTTGATCGAGCCAGGTTAGGCGCAGGGCGTTTTGGAACGTTGTGCCCCAAGTTAGTGAATCAACGTCTCCTAACCGGTGGATAACGCTTTGCTCCGCTTCCGAAAAACTGGCTTGCAGCCGGTCGGCTTCCACCAGCAAGTCAAAATCGCGCCGGAGCGTTTGGCGAAGCGAATTTGCGAAGGCGTCGTCTTGCCAGGCGCGGTCTGACTGCGCATCGGTTAGGTAAGCTTGGTTGGCGGTCCGTTGCTGTCGAACGTTTTTTGACACCGCCAGCAACGTCGTCACCGCACCCACAAACTGACTGGGCGTTGGCCAAGACGATTCCGGTAATTGCCGCAAGGAAGCAATGTCGTGCAGCCGTTCGACTAAGTGCCGCGCCCGGCGTAAGAGCCGCAAACCATCCGGCAAGTCGGGCAAGGGCAGCCCAGCCAACAGGGGACCGGCTTCGTAGCGCGTCGCTTCCTGGCGAATGCGGTTGTCTACTTTCATGCTAAGCGTGCCAAGATCCGTTTCAGTCAACGATAAGCGGTTTGCCGAAGCGACAGCCAGTAGCTGCGTTCGCCCGGCGTGGGTCAACTGCCACCAGCGCCAGCGTATCCACGATGAACGGGCCGACAGCGCATCGTCGAGCAACGCCCGAAACGCCCGCAAATCGGTTGTCAGCAACGAGGTTTCCGGTCCTGGAAACATTAGTGTGTCCGCCCATGTACCGGCCAGTTGGTCTAAACGGGCTTCGTCGGTGGTCATCGCTGGGTGTTGTGGCTGAGCACGCAGGTGTTGAACAACCGCCCACAACGCTAAGGCGTCCGGACCGTCGAGCAAGGTCAGCAGCGCCGTCAGTTGCCAGTCGTGCGCGGCCCAATCGGCTATTTCCGCGAGCGAAAGCGACTGACCCAGCAGCGCCGTTGTCTGCTCGTTGGTCGTATGGCGGGTTTGCTGCCAGGTTGCCAGCGCCTGGTTTACTTTGGCTAAATTACCCGTTGTGAACTGGGCAAAACTAACCCGGTCAGCCCACGGATGAGCTGCGCCCAACCGTTGTTGATAGGCCGCGTAATTGGTCAGCCGCCGAACAAAGTTGTCCACACCGTCCAGCCGAAATTGGGCATAAACATCGTCCAGCAAGATTGTCGGGCCGTCGGGGTTACTCGTCAGATACAGTTCTTTGGCTGATACGCCACAATCGGTCGTGTCGAAGAAGGCGTCTTTGAACCGTTGCAGGTCGGCAACGGCTTCGTCAATCCGTCCGCTTTCCACCGCAAAATCCCGTTCGAGCAGTACCGTGTTCAAACTATTGTTCTGCCCACGGTACGCGTCGACCTGCTCAACCTGTCCGGCAATTTGCGCGTACAACGCCCGGCGGTCGTCCTGAACGTCGTGCACCAGGGCCATGAACGGAGCCATGCCCACCTGCCGCAGCCGTTCCTGTACGACATCCAACGCGGCCCGTTTCTGACACACCAGCAAAACCCGCTTGCCCGACGCAGCCGCATCGGCCATCAGGTTGGCGATCAGTTGCGACTTACCCGTACCGGGTGGTCCCTGCACCATCAGCGACTGCCCGGCTTTCACGGCCCGCACGGCCGCTTCCTGCGACGCATCCAGGGGAAGGGGCGTGTGGATTTTAGCTTCTTTGAGGAGTGAGGAGTGAGAAGGCTCCGCCGGAGGGGTTTGCGCCAGCCTCCTCACTCCTAATTCCTCAATTCTGACTTGTAACTCCTCACTTCGTTCAATTAACGCATCGTAATCCGGCACCAGAAACGATCCAGCCTGCGGAAAAATACCCAGCACGGCTTCGGAATACAGCTTAAGTTCGCCCGTGCGTTCGAGTTGGTCAAGACCTTTAGCCGTTTGCTTGTCGAAGAACTGGAGCTTATCGGCAAACAGGTCCGCGTTGTAGTTAATCTTGAGCGGGCCATCGCGCAGCCATTCGTAGAGTTGCGTGCGAAACACCAGCGAATCCCGGTCGAAGTCGTCCACGGTTTTTTCGAGCACTTCATCGGGAAGCTTTACCTGGTTAAACTGACTGTAAGCCAGCGCCAGCGCGGAATTCAGAAGGGCCAGTTCGTCGCCCCGCCGAACCAGCTTCCACTGCTTGCCCGGTTGTTCAAGCTGGACCGGAAAAAACAACAGCGGCCCGTGCACCACGGTGCCGTCCAAGAATTTGCCCCGCACGAACGGCCAGCCGACGTACAAGTCTTCGGTGCCCCGCTCTTCCTCAATAAACCGCGCCGTGCGGTTCATGCGCCGGAGTTTGCGGCTTACCTCATTGCTGCGTTCGTGCCGGGCGTCGAGTACGTCGCACAGCGGCACCGCCGTTTTGCGGCTGATGAGGTCGGCGATGATGCTGAACGATGATTTGTTGAGCAGGAAATCCGTTTCGTGCAAGTCCAGGAACTGACCGGCGGGTAAGCTCGTCAGCAGCAACGAGCGATTGCGGCTGCTAAGGTTGGTCAAGCGTCGGCGAAAGGTTTTCAAAACAGCCGGTGGAACTAAAAACTGCAATGGCGTTGGGCGGTTAAGGTAACGGTGGGGAACAATGCGTAATTTGCGGAAATTTCAGGATTTGTTTATGAAAACACTATTTGCCTGGTTGGGTTTGTCCGTAGCGCTATCGGCGTCGGCCGGCCCGCCAAACGTGGACCACAGTCTGTTTACTCAGTTACTGAAGAAATACGTCAACGAGAAGGGATTCGTCAATTACAAAGGCTTTAAACGGGAGCAGGGCGAGTTGCGCAAGTACCTGAACCTGCTCAGCACCAATCCGCCGACCGATCAGTGGACGCGTAACGATCAGATGGCGTACTGGATCAACGCGTACAATGCCTTCACGATTGAATTGGTGCTCAATCACTACCCGGTCAAAAGCATTAAAGACATTGGCTCGCTCATCAAAATCCCCTTCGTGACGACGCCCTGGGCGGGAAAGTTTTTTAAGATTGGGGGCGAGCCAACCAGCTTGGATACTATTGAACACGGCATCCTGCGCAAGAAGTTTGACGATCCGCGCATTCACTTTGCTTTGGTGTGCGCGGCCGTGTCGTGCCCGCCCCTGCGCAACGAAGCCTACGTCGGCAATCAATTAGACGCGCAGTTGAACGCCCAGGGTCGCCTATTCTTCAACGATCCAGCCAAGAACGTCGTTGCGGCCGGCCGGGTCAGTCTGTCGAAGATTCTGGACTGGTACGGGGGTGACTTTAAAAAGAACGGGCAAACCGTGGCGAAGTGGGTAAACCAATATGCGACCACCAAGATGAGTGACAACGCGTCGGTTTCATACCAGGATTACAACTGGGCGTTGAACGAGCAGTAAGCGGAACAAAACCTACCCGTGGGCGTTCATGCAATACAATTGACCGCTCAACGATGAAACAAATTCTTTACTGGTTCCGCAACGACCTCCGATTGCACGACAACGAAGGCTTTGCGCGGGCCGTTACCGATGCCGATACGGTGCTGCCCGTGTTTGTGTTCGAGCCGCGCTGGTTTGCCGAACTACCCGAACTGGGGTTTCGCAAGACAGGAATCTACCGCGCCAATTTTCTGATCGAAGCCGTAACCGACTTGCGCCGGTCTTTACAGGCCAAAGGAGCCGACCTGATCGTGCGCATCGGCGATCCGGCCAAGGTGCTGGCCGAACTGGCCGAAGACATCGGTGCCGAGGCTGTTTACGCCAGCAAGGAAGTGACGCAGGAAGAAACCGACGCCGAGTCCATGTTGAGCAAGAAACTCAAGCCACTCAACATTGACCTCGACCTGTTCTGGGTGTCGACGCTGTATCACGTGCGCGATCTGCCGTTCGACATCAGTCGCTTACCGGCGGTCTTTACACAATTTCGCAATAAGATCGAAAAGTACGCCGACGTGCGGGAAGTAATCCCGACGCCGGAGCGCGTTACGCTGGCGTCCGGCCAGGCCGACGCGCCGGTGGAGGCTGGTCCAATGCCAACGCTCGACACGTTTGGTTTTCCGGGGCAGTATACCGCCGACGTGCGGGCGGCCGTACCGTTCAACGGGGGCGAAACAACGGCCGTCGCCCGGCTGGAACGCTACATCTGGGAAAAAAACCTGATTCAGACTTACAAAGACACGCGCAACGGGATGCTGGGTGAAGACTATTCCACCAAGTTTTCGGCCTGGCTGTCGCTGGGCTGTTTGTCGCCCCGGTTGGTGTACGCGGAGGTCAAACGCTACGAGGAGGAGCGGGTCAAAAACGAATCAACGTACTGGATGACGTTCGAACTCATCTGGCGCGACTTCTTCCGGTTCGTGGCGCTGCGTTACGGAACGCGCATTTTCAAGCCGAGCGGCATCCGCCACGATTTGAACCGCAAATGGCGTCGCGATCCCGATCTGTTCCAACGCTGGGCCGAAGGCGAAACGGGCATCCCCTTCATCGACGCCAACATGCGGGAGATGAATCAGACCGGCTTTATGTCGAACCGCGGCCGGCAGAACGTCGGTAGTTTTTTGGTTAAAGACCTGGGCATTGACTGGACCTGGGGGTCGGCATACTTCGAGAGCCTGCTGGTGGACTACGACCCGTGCAGCAACTGGGGCAACTGGAACTACGTGGCCGGCGTGGGCAACGACCCCCGCGAAGACCGCTATTTTAACATCTATTCGCAGGCCACGCGCTACGACGAGCAAGGCAAATACGTTAAGCACTGGCTGCCCGAATTGGCCAACGTACCCGCCGATACGGTGCATTTGGTGTCTAATCTGACGCGGGCTGAACAGGAAGAATACGGCGTTGCTTTGGGCGACGATTACCCCCTACCGATCATCAATCCAAACCAGTGGCTTGTGAAGGAAAAACGCCGTTAACCCCAAAGCGGGTGAACAAAAGCCCGCGTTTTGGTAGTTTTACATAGAAAACCACATATTCTGGTCACGCAACCATGTCAAGAACAACCATCATTGTCATTGCCGTTTTGCTCCTTCTGGGCGTGTACGGCTGTAGTTCGTACAACGGTTTAGTCCAAAAAGATACACAAGTTGAGCAGTCCTGGGCAAACGTTCAAACGCAGTACCAACGCCGGGCCGATCTCATCCCGAACCTGGTTCGGACGGTGCAGGGCGCGGCTAATTTTGAGAAGGGTACATTAGTAGCCGTGCAGGAGGCTCGTTCAAAAGCAACGGGCATCAATCTATCGGCCGATCAGCTTACGCCCGAAAACATTCAGAAGTTTCAGGCCGCACAGGATCAGTTAAGCGGTTCGCTGTCGCGCCTGCTGGCCGTTGCCGAGAACTA
>CAXUEB010000105.1:0-1287 GCA_964249775.1 uncultured Spirosoma sp. | reverse complement strand
GCAGAACTTCTCGGAACTCCAGTCGCAGTTGGAAGGCACCGAAAACCGGATTACTATCGCCCGTAATGACTTCAACGGCGTAGCGACGGGTTACAATCAGTCGGTGCGGGCGTTCCCGAACAACATTTTCGCCGGTGTTTTCGGCTTCGAGCGCAGAGGTTTGTTCCAGGCTTCGCAAGCCGCGCAAAACGCCCCAACGGTGCAGTTTTAAGTAAGAGCAACTGGTGAATAGTGAGTAGCGCATGTCGAAGTCGTACCGCTTACGTTATTCAGTATTCACCAGTCGCTATTCACCAGTCGCTATTTATGGTCAATCCCTTTTCTCCCGACGAGCAGCAGCGCATCATTGCCGCCATCCGGCAGGCCGAAACCGCAACGTCGGGCGAAATTCGGGTGCACGTTGAGCCGCAATGCCCCGGCGGTGATCCCGTGCAGCGGGCCATTGCGGTGTTTAGCCAGTTAGGGATGCACCGCACCAAAGCGCAGAACGGCGTCTTATTTTATTTGGCCCACGCTGACCGAAAGTTTGCCGTCATCGGCGACAAAGGCATCGACGCTAAAGTACCGGGCGACTTTTGGGAAAGCACCAAAGACATGCTCCGCACGCACTTCGGTCAAGGCGAGTACGCCGAAGGATTGTGCCGGGGCATTGAGCGGGCGGGGCAGCAGCTACACCAGTACTTTCCGTACAACCGGGCCACCGACACCAACGAACTCGCCGACGATATTTCGTTTGACTAACGCCACCGTGAACGTCACCTCCTTCATACACTCCCTTACGCGAGCCGCTGGTCTGTGGCTCGTTTTGTTTCTGTTGAGCCTGACCAGCCTACGGGCGCAGGTTAGTTTGGCGGATTCGGTTATTCCCGACCGGCCAAACCCTCCCCGGCTGGTCAACGATTTGGTGGGCGTCCTGAGCGCTACCGAACGCGCGCAGTTAGAGCAGAAACTGCGGCTCTACAACGACTCAACGTCCACCCAAATTACGATTGTCATTGTCCGTAACACGGAGCCGTACCCCATTGGCGACTTTGCGTTTCAAGTGGGCCGCAAGTGGGGCGTAGGGCAGCGGGGTAAAAACAACGGCTTGGTGCTGGCCTGGGCTACGCAAACCCGCAAGGTGTTTATCGCCACGGGTTACGGACTCGAAGGAGCCATCCCCGACGCCATTGCCAAGCGCATCGTCAGTAACACCATCGTGCCGGCCTTTCGCCAGCAGCAGTACTACCAGGGCTTAGACGCGGCTACGACCGAAATTATCCAGCGCGCCCGTGGCGAATACAAAGC
>CAXUEB010000104.1:4991-16941 GCA_964249775.1 uncultured Spirosoma sp. | reverse complement strand
AGGCGGTGTCAGTTTTGAGAACTTCAAAAATTTGGCTTGAAATTAGAAGAATAAACCGGCACCGACAAAAAACGGACGAGAGCGCGTCGAAAAATTCACCTATTTTGCGAATTGTGAACCATGTCTTTCTGCTCTTTTTTGCGCTTATGGCTGACCCTCTACCAGCCCTTACCCGCCCCGAACCGCCCCTCGTAACGGTCCGGCGTGACGATTCGTTGTATTCCGTTCCGCTCAAACGCGCCGTTCGGCTGGATGTGGTTTTACCACCCAATTACGAAACATCTGGTCTTACATACCCAGTTTTGTACCTCAACGACGGTCAGGATTTGCCGCGCCTGCGGATGCGGGCGGTGCTCGATTCGCTGTATCGGCAACAAACCATCCAACCGTTTGTGTTGGTAGCGATTCACGCCGGCGACCGCATTCAGGAATACGGCACGGCGGCCCGCGCCGATTATCTGAACCGGGGCAGCAAAGCCAGGCTGTACACCGATTTTGTCTTGACCGAACTACTTCCCTACGTCCGAAACCATTACCGCGTCAGCACCGATCCGGCGCAGGCGGTGTTTGCGGGTTTTTCGCTCGGCGGGCTGTCGGCGTTCGATATCGTGTTTCATCACCCGGAGCGGTTTGCCAAAGCGGGCGTGTTTTCCGGCTCCTTCTGGTGGCGCAGTCGGAGTACCGAAGCCGGTTACCGCGACGAAACCGACCGCATCATGCACGACTTGGTGCGCAAGGGTAAATACCACCCCTCGCTCCGCTTTTGGTTCGAGGCCGGCACCGACGACGAAGAAAGCGACCGCAACCACAACGGCATTATCGACGCCATTGAAGATACAACCGACCTGATCGACGAATTGGTCAAGAAAGGCTACAACCGCGAAGCCGATTTGCGTTACGTAGAAGTTGAAGGCGGCAAGCACGACGCCGACACGTGGAGCCAGGTTATGCCGGACTTTCTAACGTGGGCGTTTCCAAAAGCGAAAGAATGAAACACTAAACGATGATGCGCCCGTTGCTTTTACTCATCAAATTAATCACGCCAATGACTACCCTGCTACTCGTTCTGTTGGCTTGCCAAAAGCCGGAAACAACGTTGCCGGTCGCGCAAACGCCCGTTACCGTAACGCCCCCGAACAGCGTAACGACCGCGTCGGTCGCCCGCAAACTGGTCTGGGCCGATGAGTTCGACCGAGCGGGTTTACCCGACTCGACCAAGTGGAGCTACGAGGTGGGTGGCAACGGCTGGGGCAACAACGAGCTACAATTTTACACGAGCAAACGCCCCGAGAACGCCCGCATTGAAGACGGTAAGCTGATTATCGAAGCCCGCAAAGAAGCCTATCAGGGCAAGAACTATACGTCGGCCCGGCTCCTAACGAAAAACACGGCCATGTGGACTTACGGCCGCATTGAAGCCCGGGCCAAACTGCCCAAAGGCGTCGGTACCTGGCCCGCCGTCTGGATGTTGGGTAAGAATCTTTCGACCGCCGGCTGGCCCCGCGGTGGCGAAATCGACATCATGGAGCACGTCGGCTACGACGAGGGCGTCATTCACGGTACGATCCATTCGGAAGCGTATAACCACGTGAAGAATACGCAGAAGGGTAAACAGATTACTGTACCGGATGTCACGCAGGCGTACCACGTATACGCCATCGAGTGGACGGCGGATAAGATTGATTTTTACGTAGACGACCAGAAATACAATACCGTTGAGAAGGCTGTGCTGGGTAGTTCGGAAGCACAATGGCCGTTCGACCAGCCGTTCTATTTACTGCTGAACGTCGCCGTGGGTGGCAACTGGGGTGGTCAGAAAGGCGTGGACGAAAGTATCTGGCCCCAGCGCATGGAAGTCGATTACGTGCGGGTGTATCAGTGAGCAGAGCGGGCAAAGGCAGAAGGGGGCGTCATAAAACAGGGTAGGTTTCGGTTTCAGCCAATTCAGTCGTTATTTGCGGGTGACGCAAAGTCGAACCGTGCAATCGCCTTAAAATCAATCTACCCATGAATCACTTTTTTGCCCGTTTGCTCTTTGTCTTCTCTTGCGTGTTGACCTCGGCAAGCGCCCAACCGACGGCCGGGCCAGTTACGTTCCGGGTTTCGTTTCCGGCCGCTCAAAATGCCCAACCGTTAGACGGCCGCGTGCTGCTGATTCTGGCTAAAACCGACAAGACCGAACCCCGGCAGCAGGTCAGCGACGCGGTCGAAACGGCGCAGTTGTTTGGCGTGGACGTAAACGGCTTGCGACCCGGTCAGACAGCCGTAGTTGATGCGTCAGTGTTTGGCTATCCAAAGCGCAGCCTACGCGACTTGCCGGCGGGCGATTACTACGTGCAGGCGGTGTTGCACAAATACGAGACGTTTAAACGCAGCGACGGCCATACGGTGAAGCTGCCGATGGACCGGGGCGAAGGGCAAAACTGGCGAACGGCCCCCGGCAACCTGTTCAGCAAGCCGCAGAAGATTACCCTTAAAGCGGGACAGTCCCAATCCGTCGCTGTGGTGCTGAACCAGGTAAATCCACCCATACCGGAGCCGAAAGACACGAAATTCATTAAGCACATCCGCATTCAAAGCCCGCGCCTGACCAAGTTCTGGGGACGACCCATGTACCTCGGGGCGCACGTGCTTATTCCGGCCGGCTTCGACGAACACCCTGAAAGCAAGTATCCGCTCGCGATCTTCCACGGCCACTTTCCCGACGATTTCAGCGGGTTCAGCGAAACGCCCCCGCCCGCCGATATGGATACGACCGATTACATCGAGCGGTTCAAGCTGCGCGGTTATAAAAAGATTGTGGCCCAAGAAGCCCACGATTTTTACAAAAAGTGGACGAGCAAAGATTTCCCGCGGATGCTGATTGTGGAGATTCAGCACGCGAATCCCTACTACGACGATTCCTACGCGGTCAACTCCGAAAACCTCGGTCCCTACGGCGACGCGATTATGTACGAACTCCTGCCCGAAATCGAAAAGCGCTTCCGGGGCATCGGTCAGGGCTGGGCCAGGTTTACCTACGGCGGCTCGACGGGCGGCTGGGAAGCGTTGGCCGCGCAGATTTTTTACCCCGACCAGTTCAACGGCTGCTTTGCCGCCTGCCCCGACCCGATTGCGTTTGACGCTTATACCGTGGTGAACCTGTACGCCGACAAGAACGCCTATTACGCCGAAGGCCCCTTCCGGCGGACGCCCCGGCCCGGTCAGCGTAACTACCTCGGACAAGTCAAGTGCACGCTCGAAGAATCGAATCACCGCGAACTGGCCTTGGGCACGCACGCCCGCTCCGGCGATCAGTTCGACATCTGGGAAGCGGTGTACTCACCCGTCGGCGCGGACGGCTACCCCCGGCCGATCTGGAACAAACTAACCGGCGAGATTGACCACGTTGTTGCGGCTTACTGGCGCGAGCGCTACGATTTGCTCCACATCCTGAAACGTGACTGGAAAACGCTCGGTCCGAAGCTGACCGGCAAGATTCATCTCTACTGCGGGGACATGGACAACTACTACCTCAACAACGCCGTCTACCTGATGGAGGATTTTCTGAAGCAGACCCGCAACCCGGCCGCTAACGGCGAAGTGGCCTACGGCGACCGCGCCGAACACTGCTGGAACGGCGACCCTACCCAGCCTAATTACATCAGCCGCCTGCGCTACAACACGATGTACGTCGACAAAATCCTCAAGCGCATCGAAGCCAATCACCCGCAGGGTGCGGATCTCAAAAGCTGGCGGTACTGATGTAGCTCTGGCACTCCTGCCGGAGCTACAAACCACTCAGGAACGCCATCGTATCGATTCCGTCGGCGTAGTCGCTCAAGCCAGGGCGCTGGGTTTGGCCGAACGGGATGCTGCCGGCGTACCAACCCTGCGCGGAGGCTACGACTTGAATCCGGTCGGCGCGTTCGGTTAACCAAGCAGTCGCGTCCGGTAACGTCCGGTAGGTTTGGTAGTACAGCACCGAAATGGGCGACACCAAGCCGTCGTTTTCGGTCAGCAGCAGGTAGCCATTGTCGTAGTGCGGTACCGCGTTGATGAGGTAAATCGACTTGTTGTAATCGTAGTTGTTCTGGTACTTGTGATTATTCAGATACACCGAAGCCTGCGGTTCCAGCGCTCCGAGCAAGGGCGTAAAACCATAACCTTCGGGTACCAACAGCGTCGAGACGTTCCGACAACCCAAGCCGTAATAATCCGATACGTCGTGGCCCAGTTTGGTAAACTCATCGTCACCTTCCTCGCCCATCAGCAGACCCACCGCGGTTCGGTTTCGGCGAATAATATGGGGCTTCTTCGCAAAATAATAATCAAAATACCGAGCCGTGTTGTTACTGCCAGTGGCAATGTAAGCATCGGCCGCGTTGAGCCGCTCAGCTTCCTCGACGTACTCCCCAAAAGTGGGATTGAGGTCCCTTAATTTTTGTATTATATAATGGATTAATACAAAATCTTGGCTACTAAGTTTGGCCAGCAACCGATGTCCGCTTACCAACACGCACAACAAATCGTGAAAGCCGACGGCCGGAATGTTACCCGCCATCACAACGCCGACGGTTTGGGGCGTTACCGGCTCGGAACGGTACTGATTGGCCCAGGCCGTTAATCGATCGGCGGTTAGAAACTCGTCTGCGATGGCCCGGAGGGCCGCTAAAACGCTATCGACAGTAAACCAGTTATTTTTATGGTAAGCCCGCTGGGCAATGTCCATCAATTCGGGTTGAGCCTCGGCCGAGCGTAGAAAGTTGCCCAAAGCCACGAACGTTTGCAGGCGTTCTGATTGCAGCATGAACTGGATAAACAAGAGTAATGCCTAATCAACCATAGTAATTAAATATTAGTTTGGCCCCAACCTTTAAATAGTTATATTTGTTACCTCATTACAAAATAGAGTTTTTAGTCGCTAAACATTTTCTTGCTCATGGCTATCATGATCACCGACGAGTGCATCAACTGTGGTGCCTGCGAACCAGAGTGCCCCAACACCGCCATCTACGAAGGGGGCGTCGAATGGACTTGGGGTGGCGGCACCGAGCTGACCGAGGTTGACTTCGGCGACGGCACGGTGGTGAGCGGCAAGGCTCCGCAAGGTCCGGTATCGAATGAATATTATTACATCGTTAGCGATAAATGCACCGAGTGCGTAGGCTTTCACGAGGAACCGCAGTGCGCGGCCGTTTGCCCGGTCGATTGCTGCGTGCCCGACCCGGAGCACGAAGAAGATGACGACACGCTGCTGGCGAAGAAAGCTTGGCTGCACGCCGAAGCTTGACCATTAGCTCCCTGAACATAAGAAGGCCAGTTTCCCTTTTGGAAGCTGGCCTTTTTTGTTTGATGCAACCATCTCTACGCCGTATACTTCACCCCTGAGTCTTTGATAGTGAACCAAAAATGTCAAAAAAATTATATTTTGTTTTTATTGAGCTTAACAAAATATAAATTAAGTCGGTGGCATACTGATTGACAGGATTAAAGTTTGAAATAATAGAATATAAAAAATAAAATTTAGGTAAAACCACCAGATTCGGTTTTTGTTTTGGATAAATGCTTGTGTGGCATCAATTTACTGTTAAAATTTGCCTCCGAATATTTCACCGTAAATTCTATACACCACCAAATTATTTGTATGAAAAAACTAACTCTACTTTGCTGTTCATCTTTCCTGGCTTTTTCTGCTTACGCCCAAAACACTGTAATTGATACGGTAGCGGCCTCGTCCAAACGGGCCGTTGATCCGGTTCCGGCTCCAACTACCGCCCCGACCGAAGTGACCCCGTCGGGTCGGTTTACGTTCTCCGGGTATTCCGATACGTATTACTTCGCTAACCTCAACAATCCGTACACCCGCGATAACATCGGCGTGTTTGGCGCGGCTCGTGCGTTTGATCAACGGGCCGGGCAGTTTCAGCTTGGCTTGGTGCAGGCGAAAGCAACCTACGTTTCGGACAAAGTCGATGCGGTGTTTGATCTGGCGTTTGGCAACAACGCCGATTTGGGCAACTACGGCAATACCGTTTCGCTCAACAGCGGAGCCGCCACCTCGACCGCGCTGGCCATTAAGCAAGCGTACTTGACCCTAAAAGCAACGCCGAAGCTGTCGTTCACGGCCGGGCAGTTTGGTACGCACATCGGTTACGAAGTCATCGACGCGCCGGTCAACTTCAATTACTCGCTGTCGAACCTGTTCAACAACGGGCCGTTCTACCACCTCGGCGTTAAGGCCCAGTACGCCTTCAGCGACCGGGCGTACCTGATGCTGGGTTTGGTCAACAACGTGGATCGCAACTTCGACAACAACCGCGCTAAAGGACTGATTGGTCAACTATTTTTCAGCCCCGTCACGAACTGGAACGTGTATTTGAACGCCATTGTCTCCAACGAATCCGACGCGCAGACCAACGGCACTACCCAATCTGAGAACAGCTATTCGCTTTTCGACCTGACGACGACGTACCAGCTTACGTCGAAGTTTTTCCTGGGCCTGAACGCAGCGACGGGCTACCAGAAAGGCGGCTACCAAGTGGCCAATAACCCTTACGCGACCGGTACGCGGGTCGACCAATCCATCAACTGGGGCGGGGTAGCCGTGTACGGCAATTACGCGCTGACCGACAAGTTTGCCCTCGGTGCCCGCTACGAAATCTTCGACAACTCGGGCGGTGCCCGCGCGCTAACGGCCGGCGACGGTACGGGGGTCAGCGTCAACTCGCTGACGGTGACGGGCAACTTTACCTTGGCCGATGGGCACGTGCTGCTCAAGCCGGAGTTTCGCATGGACACGTACAGTAAAAACAAATTCGTCGGCGATACGCCGTCGGTCGACAGCGACGGAACGACATTGGCCACCGAGAAAAGTCAGTCAACGATTGGCATGGCCGCTATCTTCAAGTTCTAAGCTTCATTCTTAACCGCAACTTCCCAATCTCGTACAACAAAAACCTCCCGAGTCTTATGCAAAAGCCCAACTACGTTCCCCTAATTTTGCTGCTGGTGGTGGCCTTCCTTGGCGTTCTGCCCGGCTTCAACGGCGTTCCAACCCAGATTGTAACGGAAGGCATCAACTCCGGCGATACCGCCTGGATGCTGGTTGCGACGGCGCTCGTGCTGCTAATGACGCCTGGTTTGGCGTATTTCTACGGCGGCATGGTGAACAACAAAAACGTGATTTCAACCATGCTGCAAAGCTTTGTGGCGATGGGGGTCATCAGCGTACTGTGGATCGTTGTCGGCTACAGCCTCGCGTTTGGTTCGACCATCGGCGGCTTCATTGGCAACCCGGCGGATCACTTCATGTTCAGCGGTGTACTCGACGGCAAGCCTTGGTCGCTGGCCGCCACGATTCCCTTGGTCGTGTTCGCGTTCTTCCAACTCAAATTTGCCGTCATCACCCCCGCGCTCGTAACGGGTTCGATGGCCGAGCGGATTAACTTCCGGTCGTATGTCTTGTTCATGATGCTGTTCAGCCTGTTCGTTTACGCGCCACTGGCGCACATGACCTGGCACCCGGACGGACTGCTCTTCAAAGGATTTGGTGGCGTGGGCGTTCTGGATTTTGCCGGGGGCACGGTCGTGCACATGTCGGCGGGCTGGGCTGCGCTGGCCGGTGCCTTGTACCTGAAACGTCGCCGGTCGCACCTCGAAGCAAGTGTATTTCCGCCGGCCAACATTCCGTTCGTCTTGTTGGGCACGGGTTTGCTGTGGTTCGGCTGGTTTGGTTTCAACGCGGGTTCGGCCGTGGGCGCGTCGCCCCTGGCGGCTTCGGCCTTTGCCACGACCAACACGGCGGCCGCGGCTGCGGGTCTGGCCTGGGTGCTGTTCGACGCGGCTAAGGGCAAGAAAGTATCCGCGCTGGGCTTTTGCATCGGGGCCGTCGTCGGTCTGGTGGCGATTACGCCCGCGGCCGGGTTTGTGACGATTCCAACGGCCATCTTTATCGGCACAATCGGCGCGATGGTTTCTAATTTCGTGGCCCACCTGCGCTCGAAATCGACGCTGGACGATACGCTGGACGTATTTCCCTGCCACGGCGTTGGCGGTATGGTTGGCCTAATTATGACGGGCATCTTCGCCAGCAAAAACGTCAACTCGGCGGTCACGGTCGAAGGGCTGGCGTTCGGCGAGACGGGGCTGTTTTTCTCGCACATGATCGCCTTAGTGCTGGTGTCTGCTTTTGCCTTCGGTATGTCGCTCCTACTGCTGAAAGTAACGGATCTGATTTTGCCCCTGCGCGTGTCGGAAGAAGACGAAAAGCAGGGCCTCGACGTCAGTCAGCACGACGAGTTCCTCATCGAAGCCTAAGTTAGGTTTGAGGTAGGATATAGGGTGTATGATATACACCTGTCGTGCGAAATACATCCTATATCTTACATCATACATTCTATATTCTACATCAGCAGATCCACAGGCATCCTGTCTGGCCGCGCTGTCTGGCAGCTTTACTGTGGTTTTGTTGTACTCATGGAGCCGCTCCCACCTGGGGGCGGTTTCCTGTTTTTGAGGCTTAGCCCGTAACCGGTAGCGCTCCGCCCCGGATTACCGGCTAACCCGGTCAACTCCGTATCTTTGTGGCTATACCGACCTGCTTTATGTTTACGCACGACGTAGTGGCCCTTCGGGTACGCTACTTTGATACCGATCAGATGGGCATTGTCTACTACGGTAACTACGCCCGCTTCTACGAGATTGGCCGCGTCGAAACGCTGCGCCACCTCGGCCTCAATTACAAAGACCTCGAAGCCCAGGGTATTGCTATGCCGGTCTATGACCTATCGTCGCGCTTTCTCCGGCCCGCCCGCTACGACGACCTGCTGACGATCCGGGTTACGATTCCTCAACTCCCCCACGTGCGCATTCTGTTTTCCTACGAAGTGTTTAACCAGGACGGTCACCTGCTCAACACCGGCACGACGACGTTGGTCTTTGTCCGCACAGCAACGGGACGGCCGGGCGTGGCTCCCCCGGATTTAATCGACGTGCTCAAACCTTTCTTTGGGCAGCCGGTTAGTTAGTCGATAGTAGTCAATGGTTACCTGCCTGCACTAACTACTGTCGACTGACCACTCCCAACGTCTGCTCGTTATGTTCGACAAAGTCATGAGTTTAAGCGCGCTGTCCGGTGCCCGGATTTGGCTGCGCGATCATCACCCGTTCAAATCCAAGACGACCTGGTACGAGTTTCTTCGGAAAACGGTCAACAAGTTTATGGAAAACGATACCAGCGAGCGCGCTGCGTCGGTATCCTACAGCCTGATTCTGTCGGTCTTCCCAACGGTCATTTTCCTGTTTACGCTAATTCCTTATATCCCCGTCGAAAACCTCGATGAGCGGATTCTGGGCTTCTTCGAGCGCATTCTGCCGGCGGGTACGTTTGACGCGGTCGGCACAACCATCCGCGACATCGTCAGCCGGAAGCAGGGTGGCGTGTTATCCGTCGGTTTTCTGTTGGCCCTTTACTCGGCCACGAGCGGCTTGGTGGCCCTGATGAACGCGTTCAACTCATCGCACGAGTCGGAAGACAGCCGCGGCTTCTTTAAAATTCGACTGGTAGCCGTTGGCTTGACGTTTACGCTGGCGCTGGCGCTGGTTCTGGCCATTGTGGTGCTGGTCATCGGGGGCGTGGTAAGCCAATACCTGCTACGCTTCGGTATCCTCAACAACGAAGTATTTGTGTATCTGCTGGCCATCGCCCGCTATCTGCTGGTGTTTGCCGTTTTTGTCGGGGCTATTTCGGTGATCTACCGCTTCGGTCCCGACGTGAACATGAAGTGGACGTTCGTGACACCCGGCTCCATCATTGCGTCGGTGCTGATTGTCGTCACTACGCTTGCCTTTTCCTACTACGTTTCCAACTTTGGCTCCTACAATAAAGTCTACGGCTCCATCGGTACGCTCATTGCCCTAATGATCTGGATCAACCTGATTTCGCTGCTACTGATTATGGGTTTCGAGATGAACGTGGCGTTGTTTAACCTCGAAGGCGACAAAGACCCAAACATGGCCGAAAAAACAACAAACGCCACCTCAAAGACGTAAGGTGACGTTTGCGAACTCTAACCCATAAATATACGAATGCGGTTCGCGGGCCAAACCCGTTCGGTTTAACCAACAGCCCCGCAAAACCTTCCCAGTCGAAAAACCGTGCCAGCCTTTGGTCAAGGCGTCACGTGGGGCAACTTTTTCTCCGTTGGCTCAAAAAGGAATGGAGCTGGCGCTTGCCGAATGGTATCTTCGTTCATTCAATCATAGATTGGACGTATTTTCCTTCCTTCAACCGCCCGTTCATGCCTTCCGTTACGGACCAATCCAGTCCGCTACCCATGAGTCTGCATCTCAACCGGATTAAACCGTGGGTAAGTGTGATCTGCACCTGCTACAACCACGAACGTTTCGTCGAAGAAGCGCTGCAATCCGTTCTGCACCAAACGTATCCCAACGTCGAACTGATTGTGATTGACAACCACAGTACCGACGCATCCGCCGAACGCATTAAGGCTTTCGTGCGTCGGCATCCGGCCTTGCGGTTCCTGCCCAACCCGACCAACCTTGGCTTGAATCGGGCGTTTAATCAGGGGCTACGGCTGGCCAAAGGGCGCTACGTAATCGACCTGGCGGCCGACGACGTTCTCCTGCCCGACCGGATCAGCCGGCAAGTCGAGCAGTTCGAGGAACTGGCGGGTCCCTACGCGGTGGTGTTTAGCAACGCGGCTTTGATCAACGAACGGGGCGAGCGGGTTGGCCTGCACTACAAGGTTGATGCGCAGGGGCGCGCCCTCGCGCCGGTGCCGTCGGGCGATGTGTTCCGCCATGTGCTGGAATCGTACTTTATCAGCACGCCTACCATGATGATGCGCCGGGACGTACTGGACGAACTCGGCGGCTACGACGAAGCCTTATCCTACGAAGATTTCGATTTCTGGGTCCGGTCGGCCCGGTTGTACCACTACGCTTACCTCGATCAGGTGCTGACCCTGAAACGCCGGCTGCCCAACTCGCTGTCGACCCAGGTCAGCCGGCGCGACGGGCGGCTGCTCGAATCAACTTACGTCGTTTGCCGCAAGGCGCTCGACCGCTGCGCCACGCCCGACGAACGAACCGCCTTAGCCGGCCGCATCCGGCAGTTCGTCCGCAAAGCCTTTTACGCCGAGCAGTTCGACCTGGCGCTGCGGTTTGGGCAACTCCTGGCGCAAATCGAGCGACCCGGCGCGCTAACCGACCTGATTCTAACCCTGAGCCGCCTGCAACTACCCGTCAATGGGTTGTACCGGCAATACGTCCGCTGGCGGAGCGGGCGCGCAGTAGCCCAGCCTAAACTGGTTGGGTGAGTTTGTGGTTCATACAGCACGAACTCACCAAACCACAACCTCGTCGCCATGCCCGCCGAATTCATTAAACTGTACGCCAAGAACCCCGATTCTCGCCGGGTTGCGCAAATCGTGCGGACGCTGCGCGACGGGGGCGTTGTCATCTACCCGACCGACACGATTTATGGGCTGGGCTGCGACATTCACAACGCCAGGGCCGTTGAGCGGGTGGCGCGCATCAAAGGTGTCAAACCGGGTAAAAACGACTTTTCGTTTATTTGCTACGATTTAAGCCACATTGCCGACTACGCGCGGGTAGGCAATCAGGCGTTTAAGCTCATGAAGAAGGTCTTGCCGGGGCCGTTTACGTTTATCCTGGAAGCGACCAGCAGCGTACCCAAACTGCTCAACACCACCAAAAAAACGGTCGGTATTCGCGTGCCCGACCACGCTATTCCCCGTCAGATTGTGCGCGAACTGGGTAACCCCATCATCACTACCTCCGTGCGGGACGAAGACGAGGTCATCGAATATTCGACTGACCCGGAGTTAATCTTTGAAAAATTTCAGCACCAGGTTGATATTGTCGTCGACGGTGGTTACGGCGGCAACGTGGCTTCGACTATTGTAGACGCTACCGACGATAACTT
>CAXUEB010000104.1:0-4940 GCA_964249775.1 uncultured Spirosoma sp. | reverse complement strand
ATTATCCGGCAGGGCTTGGGCGAACTCGTGTTTTGAAAAGTTAGCCCAACCGTCTATACTTGCACCGTCGGGTTAATCCTCCTGCATGCCGGAGTTTTAGCCCTTTTTTTACGCATCTTTTCCGACAAAACCATTTACTATGCGCATAATCCTGGCCGCTTTGTCCTTGTTTGCCTTCACACAGCTCACGGGCTGTTCTTCCCAATCAAATTCGGCGGAGTCAGCGAGTGGCAAGCTCACCGCCGAGGCTTCGGCTAAGTCAGCCCAAGCCGGCTCAGCAAACGCACCGACCGACAGTGGCCGGACACCTACCCGCGTCGCCGGGGCAGTATCCACTGGGGATTCGACGCTCGACTCGCTGACCTTCGCACCGACCGAGGCCTTACTGCCCAAAACCCGCATTTTGGCCTACTACGGTAACCCGCACTCGACCAGGATGGGCGTTTTGGGTAAATACCCAAAAGAAGAGATGCTGCGCCGGCTGGATGAGGAAATCGAAAACTGGAAGCGGGTGGATTCGTTACCGATTCAGCCCGCCTTGCACTTGGTGGCGACCTCGGCGCAGGGTTCGCCCGGCAAAGACGGCAATTACCGTTTGCGGATGTCCGACAAAACCATCAAGAAAGTACTTAAGTGGGGCAACGAGCACAAAGCGCTGGTTTTCTTAGACATTCAGATTGGCCTGGCGGACCTCGGCCCGGAAATGGAGCACATGGAGAAGTACCTCAAACTACCGTTTGTGCACTTCGGCATCGACCCCGAATTTTCGATGAAAACCGGTGCTCGGCCGGGTAGCCGCATCGGCACGTTCGACGCGGCCGATATCAACGAGGCCGTCCAATTTTTGAGCCGCGTTGTTCGGGAAAACAAACTGCCCCCGAAGATTCTGGTTGTGCACCGCTTCACGCGCGGCATGGTTACCAACTACAAAAACATTAAACTGGACCCCAACGTGCAGATTGTCATGGACATGGACGGCTGGGGACCACCCACGCTCAAAAAGGATTCGTACTTGGCTTATATCAAAAAGGAACCCGTGCAGTATACGGGCTTCAAGCTGTTTTACGATAACGACTTTCGTCGGAAAGGCTCGCGCATCATGACGCCGGAAGAGGTACTGGCCCTGGAGCCGGAGCCGCTGTACATTCAATACCAGTAGGATTTCGTTACCCGCCCATCCAACTCGACCGGGTTAGCCAACCTTTTCCGCGCGGGCCGACTAAACAGACGGGGGCTGCGCTACTTGTGTGGCTAAGCCCCCTTCTGTTTAGTCGAGCTGAATTTTATTTACTACCCGTGGCCGGCATCAGCACCGCGTCTACCGAGTGAATCATACCATTCGTCGCTTCAATGTCAGCTTGGTTAATGGTGGCGGTGTTGCCCGCGCCGTCGGTAATCGTAATGGCGTCGCCTTCTTTGTTAACGGTCAAGACGCCACCCGTAACGGTGCGGAGCGTCTGACCATCCTGCAACTGCTCGGCCCGGACTTTGCCCCGCACGACGTGGTACGCGAGAACTTTGGTTAGTTTAGCCTTGCCCGTGGGTTTAATCAGTTCGTCGAGCGTACCGGCCGGTAGTTTGTCAAACGCTTCGTTGGTCGGTGCAAACACGGTAAACGGGCCTTTACCACTGGCCTGATCGGTCAGGCCCGACACGCGCATCAGCCGGAAGAGCGTCGTGTGGCTGCCCGACCGAGCCGCGCTGACAATCAGGTCGCGACCTGTGGTGCCGCCCGGCTTCATGGCCGGGGCCGCCGAACTGGCGGTCGTGGTGGTCGACGCCGAGTCGGACCGGATCGTGGTGTTCTGCGTCTGCGCCAGCGCCGACGTACCGGTTAGCAGCAGGGTCATAACCCAGCCGAGGCCTACTTGCTTGTTCATCTTGGAGAGAGTTGGTAACGGAAAACGGCGACCTGCCGGGTGGGCAAGCCCCGACGCCACACACGCCGGTCGTACTCGGCCAACGCCAGTGGTGCAACTTTATTTCGTAAACGGTAGGCAACGGTCCGCCCGCCTTAGTGCAGCACGGTTACCTGCCCGCCGTAAACGACGGCTTCGGGGCCGGGTTCGGTGCGGATTTGGTAGCTGTAAACGCCGGGAGCCACGCGCTGTTGCCGGTACGTACCATCCCACGGTTGCTGGTAGCCCACGGATTGAAAGATGCGCTCGCCCCAGCGGTTGAACACGGCAACTTCGCACTGCGGGTAAGCCCCAAGATTGGTAATGGCCCAAATGTCATTCTGCCCGTCGGCGTTGGGCGAAAATGCCGACGGAATGTGAATCGGATCGACGACTTCAACCTGCACCGTTCGCCGGACCACGCAACCGGCCACGCTCTCGGCCGTTAGCGCATACGGACGCGACGCCGTCGGCCGGGCTACCGGCTCGGCGATGTCGGCGCGGCTCAACTCGGTCGGAGGCTGCCACTGGTAGCGGGCGATGGGCTGGTCAGACCCGACCCGAAGCTGAACGCTGCCACCCCGACTAACCCGGTACGTAGTGGGTCCGCTCAGTTGCGGCTCCGGGCCAACGACCACCGTGCGGCTCTCCACGGCCTCGCAGCCTGGTCCCGACCGAACGGTATACGTCAACTTATGCCGACCCGGTCCGGCCGCGGCCGGTGCAAACTGGTTACCCATGACGCCCGGTCCCGCAAACGTGCCACCCGCCGGCTGACCCCGCAGCGCTACCGGCCCGGCCGTTAAGCCGCAGATGGGCGCGAGCGAATCGAAGGTGACGATTGGGCGGACGAAGCCGGTTAGGTTTAGTAGGTTGGAGGTGGCCGTGCAGCCGGCGGGCGTCGTTACCGTCACCTGATACGTCTGGCTTTGCGCCACCACTACCCGCACCGTTGTGTCGGCCACGGAACGGTTGGGTCGGGGCCAGTCGCTCCCGTTGCGGCTCCAGCGGTATTGCCCATCGGCCGGGCCACTCGCCCGGAGGGTAAGCGTGTCGCCCAGACACTGCGCTGGTGGCCCCGTCAGCGACAAGCGGACCACCGGCACCGCTGCCAGCCGCACCCGCACCACCTGCGAAAGCGTATCACCGGCGCAAACGCGGGCCTGACTGCGAATCACGGCGTACGCCCCCGATTCGGTGATTCGGAGCGACGCGGTCGTGTCGCCCCGCAGATTCTGACCGTCTTTTTGCCACTGGTACGCCCAGCGCGGGTCTGGCTCAACCGCCAGCACCAAGGGCCGATCGGCGCACCAAGTCGTATCGGTCAGGGGCTGTTGACTAACCGTAATGACGGGCGGGGGCGGTGCGTTCTGGGCGCAGTCGACTACGGGCAACTGAAAGTCCCGGCGCGCGGCTCCGATGCGTTCGCCGTTTCGGAATTCTTCGCACAGAACGGTAAACACAAACAGCCCTTGCTGCGTGGCCCGCACCGTCAGTTGGCCGGTATTGGCGTCGACGCGCAGGGGCGGATTACCCGGAATGGCGTTGGCCGCGCCGTAGCCGGGTGCCCAGATGATGGGCGGATAGCCCAGTTGCGGTAGGGAGTCGCCCAAAAATACCGTGCGGGTTGTGTAACCGTTGAACGACGTGACCAACGAATACCGCAGCCGGTCGCCGTCGGTGTCCGTTGCGCCGAAGTTGAAGGACGTGGTTTTTCCTAAACAGATGTAAGTGCCGTTGGGCAGGTTGAAATTGGGCGTTGAATCGACAAAGGGCCGCCCAGCCTTCCGCATCGGCGGAAACTCTAAGTAAAAAACCATCCCGACGCCCGCCGTTACGTTGCTGGGGTCGACGTTGGTTAGATTATCGTTGCGGCAGCAGCGCTCCCAAACCATGTAGTAGCCATCGGGATCGGCGTAGCGCGCCGGATCGAATTGGTGGTTAACGGCATAACGGGCTTCGCTGGTGCTGAGCCGCTGCTGGCTGGCGCAGATGGCATTGCCGTAGGTGATAGGTTGTCGGTCGCGGTACGGCAGCGTGATGGTTTCAATCAGGATTGGGTTACGCTTTCGGTAGATCAGCACCCGTACCTGCGCGTCGCGGTTGCCCGCGTTCGAGCCAGCATCGTCCCAAAATTGGTTTAATTGCACCCGAAACAAACCGGGCGTCGTTCCCACCGCCTGCATGGTCAAATCACCCCCAACGATGTGATCGGCCGCAACCGGGCACGAATAAGCGAGCAGTAAACCGACCCAAGCCAGCCCGATCCAAGACGGTGTTCGTTGTTTCCGTACCCCTCGCATAAACCCTTTACTCGGTTAATTCGATTCATCTCCGTTACGGTCACGTTCGCAAAGCTGGGTACCCAAACACACCAATCGCCTTCGTTGGCGCGCTACTCAGGCCATTGGTCGACTCAAGTCGGCGTGAATTAGTCGAGGGCGTGACGGACTTATCTGCCCAAAACGCCTTTGGCAATCAGATACGGAATAATCAGCCACAGCAATCCTTTAATCAGAAAAAACAGAAAGCCCAGCCAGCCTACGCGCTTGAGCCACACCTTAAACCGCTGATTCATAAGACAAAGATAATATTTTTTGACCGGCGAATGCCCCCGTTGATTAAGCGGTTCAGAAAGCCAACCATCCCCGACTAACGTTAAAAAAAAGCGATTGGGTCGGTTTCATTGTTTGTTTATCGAAAAAACAACCTGGCACGCGCCAACCTCCTCATGAACATTACCAAACACAAAGTAGCGGCTATTCATTACACGCTCCGCGACAGCCGTGGTCAGGTCCTTGACTCCAGCCAAGGCCGCGATCCACTGTATTACCTCCACGGCGAAAACAACCTGATTCCGGGCATGGAAGAAGGACTGGAAGGCCGTACCAAAGGCGATAAATTTCAAATCGACGTGGCCCCCGAAAAAGGCTACGGCCGGCGCAATCCCGAACTGACGGGCGAAGTGCCCCGCAACGCCTTCGGCACCCAACCCATTGAAGTAGGCATGCAGTTTGAAGCCAACGACGGGCAGGTCGTCAC
>CAXUEB010000103.1:10894-17062 GCA_964249775.1 uncultured Spirosoma sp. | reverse complement strand
CGCAGGCGCTGCATTGGTTCGACGTGGGCGCGTTTCACCGCGAAGTCCGGCGCGTCGCTAAACCCGGCGCGGTCCTGGCCGAATGGGGCTACGGTCTGGTAAAGCTTTCTGCCGAACTCGATCCGGTGCTGCTTGATTTTTACCGAAACCGCACCGGGCCGTACTGGGACCCTCAACGCAAACACATCGACGGGCAGTACGCGACCTTGCCGTTTCCGTTCGCCGACGCGCAGCGGGCTGGTTTCACGCAACGCTACACCTGGTCGCTGGACCGGTTCTTGAACTACCTACGCACGTGGTCGGCCGTGCAGCAGTATATTTACGAGAACGAGGAAGATCCGGTTACGACGTTAGGCCACACCATCCGGGCCGTTTGGGGCGAAGGGGAACGGGAAGTCCGGTTTCCCATCTTTCTACGGCTCGGTCGGGTTTAGTCGGCGTACAAATCCCCGGCGAGGTACTTCATGCCCGAGTCGCAGGCGACCGTTACGACCGTATGGCCCGGCCCCAGTTCCTGAGCGATCTGCACCGCGGCTGCCACGTTCAGCCCGCTCGAAATACCGGCGAAAATGCCTTCTTCCCGCGCCAGCCGGCGGGCCATCGCACGGGCGTCCGCTTCGTCAACCGCGCAAACCTCGTGGTAAGCGTCTGGTCGGAGTAGGGGCGGCACCATTCCAATACCAATGCCTTCCACGCGGTGCGTGCCGCGCTGCCCTTTCGACAGCAACGGGGCCGACGCTGGTTCCAGCGCCACGATGCGGGTGCCGTCGGCTCGCAAGACATTCGATACGCCCATCAGCATACCGGCCGTTCCGACGGCCCCGCAAAACACGTCAACCGGGCGGTCGAGTTGCGCCCGGATCTCGGTACCGATGTCTTCGTAGCCCCGGATGGTGTTTGGGTTGTTGATCTGGTCGGTAAAAAACGTGCCGGCTTGTTCAGACAACTGCCGCGCCCGTTCGCGCATGGTTGGAATCAGGTCGGGCGTGATCTTGCCGCCTTCGCTGGGAATGATGATTAGCTCGGCCCCGAACGCCCGCATGGTTTGCAATTTTTCTTTCGCGAAGGCGTCGGAGGTGACGACCCGAAACGGGTAGCCTTTGACGGCGCAAACAAAGGCCAGCGAAGTACCGGTGCTGCCGCCGGTGCATTCGATTACCGTCGTACCGGGTTGCAGCCGCCCGTCTTCTTGGCCCGCTTCGATCATGGCCAGCGCCATGCGGTCTTTGTACGAGCCGGTGGGGTTATAATACTCTAATTTGACAAAAACCTCGGCGCTGTTGGGAAGGCGTACCTTGTTCAAGCGAACCAAGGGCGTTTGACCAATGGCTTGTAAGGTTGTTGGGCGGAAAGCGGGAATGGTGAGCATGGCATGGAAGCTTTAGGCGTTACAAAGAGCAATTAAAAAAGCAAGCGTTTAAACCGCAGACTGTCGGTTTGTTAAGCACCGAACTGCACCAGATTAGCCGTTAATTAACCCTGAACTCGTAATGTCACCAGCAGTTAATTAGTATTTTTTTGCGAATAAATAACATTTAGCGTAGTCAGAAGTATATTTGTTTTATGGACTAACTCAGCGATTACATGAAAAGACTACGCTACGTGCTTTTACTGACTTGTTTTGCCTGTTGCGGATGGGCACACGCGCAAAACCAGACCGTTGTGGGCCGGGTCACCGACCAGGGCGACGGGACGCCCTTGCCCGGCGTTAGCGTCCTCCTCAAAGGAACAACGACTGGCACCGTCTCCGATGCCGAAGGTAACTATTCAATTGCCGTTCCCGATAACAACGCAACCTTGGTTTATTCAATGGTCGGCATGACGACGCAGGAGCAGGTCGTCAACGGGCGAACGCAACTCAACGTGCAGTTGGCGTCCGACGCTCGTTCGTTGAGTGAGGTCGTCGTGGTTGGCTACGGTACCCAGCGCAAAATCGACGTGACCGGTGCAGTGGCTCAGGTAAAAGGTGAAGAACTGGTGCGGCAGCCGGTGCTGTCGGCCACGCAGGCGCTGCAAAGCAAAGTGGCCGGGGTGCAGATTATCAACTCCGGTGCCCCCGGTCAGGCTCCGGTCGTGCGCATTCGGGGAACGGGTACGCTGCTCGGCGGGGCCGACCCGCTGTACGTCGTTGACGGCGTTATCACCGAAGACATTCGCAACATTAACACCTCGGACATTACGTCGGTCGACATTTTGAAAGACGCGTCGGCGACGGCCATTTACGGCGTTCGGGCGGCCAACGGCGTGGTCTTAATTACCACCAAGCGCGGCCGGACCGGTGCGCCCGCGGTAACTTACGATGGCTACGTGGGCATCCGTACCCCAACGAACCGGGTCCAGATGGCCGATTCACGGTTGTTTGCCGAATACAACAACGAGGCCGTGCGCTACGACGACCCGACTGCTCCGCTGCCATTTGATCCCAACGCGATTACGGCCAACACCGATTGGTTCCGCGAAATCACGCGGACGGGTTTCCAGCACAACCACGCCTTGTCGGTCAGTGGCGGCACGGACAAGACGACGTATTTGTTCAGCGCCGGGTATTTTGCCGAAAAAGGCATTCTGCGCCGGTCGGATTACGAGCGGCTGACAATCCGGCTCAACAACGAGTACACCCTCTCGCCGGTGCTGAAACTGGGCCACAACCTGAGTTTAGCCAACGACAACGCGAACTTAGCCAGCTCCAGCGACGGCGCGATTGAATTTAGTAACAACATCTATTCAGCGTTCACCAACGCGTATCGGCAGGCTCCGCTCGTGCCCGTGCGTAACCGCAACGGCGGACCGCCCGACGGCTCGTACGGTTTTACGTCCCGCAACAACGTGGCGAACCCCGTCGCGCAGTTAGATTACACGAATTACCGCAACCGGGGTCTGCGGTTGCAGGGGGCATTTTATGGGAACCTGACCTTGTTCAAGAAACTGACGCTCCTGTCGAACTTCGGCATCGACAACATCGCGACGCGGTCGTACAACTACGTGCCGGTGTATTCAGTATCCTCGAACCAGCAAAGCCTGAGGAGTGCCTTGACGATTGGGCGGGTGGGCAGCACACGCTGGCTCTGGACCAACACGGCCGAATACGCCAGTACCTTCGCCGAGCGGCATACCGTCAAACTGCTCGTCGGTTACGTGGCCGAACGGTTCCAAAGCGACGTTCTGACCGGCGGTCGGCCGGACGTGCCGCCCCAATCGAACTACTTTTTCCTAAGCACCGGCGACGCAGCGTCGGCTACGAACAGTCAGACAGGTACGCTCGAAACGCGGCAGTCGTTTATCGGGCGGGTGAACTACAACTACGGCGACCGCTACCTCCTGACGGCCACGGCCCGTTACGACGGGTCGAGCAAGTTTCCGGTTAACAACCGCTGGGGCTTTTTTCCGTCCATCGGCGCGGGCTGGGTCCTGAGCGAAGAGCCGTTTCTGCGCGGCAAAACGCCGTTTGATCTCCTGAAAGCGCGCGTAAGCTGGGGCCGCACGGGTAACGACCGGATTCCGGCCAGTGCGTTCCTGTACACCATTGCGAGCGGTTTGGATTACACGCTCGGCCCAAACCAGACGGCCGTGCAGGGACGGACAATCAACAGTCTGATTGATCCCAATCTGCGCTGGGAAATCACGACCGGTACCGACATCGGGCTGGAGTTCGCCTTGGCGAAAAACCGCCTGACGGGCGAACTGGCTTATTACCAGAAGCGCACCCGCGATGCGCTGTTCCAGCGGCCCATCGACGCGATCTTCGGCGACGAGAACGGAGCGTACCTGACCAACGCGGCCACGGTGCTGAACGCCGGTTTTGAAGCCGCCTTGAACTGGCGCAACAGCGTAAACACCAATTTTCAGTACAACGTTGGCGCGAACGTCACCATCAACCGCAACCGGCTCGAAGACATTCAGGGCGGTCTGCCCATTAATGAAGGAGGCATCGGCAACGGACAGTTCACAACCCGCACGGCCGTGGGTCAGCCGGTGGGCAGCTTCTGGGTGTGGCAGACGGACGGCATCTTCCAAACGCAGGAAGAAATTGACAACACCACCGCCAAGATTACGGGGACGAAACCGGGTGACTTTCGCTACCGCGACATTGCGGGACCGGTCGACGAAACGGGTCAGCCAGGGCCACCGGATGGGATAATCGACGACAACGACCGGGTATTTGTCGGTTCGTACCAGCCGAAATTGTATTTCGGCGTCAACGGTGGGTTTACCTATCGCAGCTTTGATTTTTCGACCGACTGGTACGCGAACTTCGGCAATCAGGTTTATAACGGAAAGAAGGCGCAACGCTTCGGCAACGAAAACATCGAAGCTTCCCGCGCCGACCGCTGGACGCCAACGAACCCGAGCAACACCGAACCCCGCGCCAGCAACGCCGTGCCCATCTCATCGACTTATTACGTTGAATCTGGGTCGTTCTTTCGGGTCAACAACGTAACGCTGGGCTACACGCTGCCCTCAGCGCTTGTTACGAAGGTTAAAATCAACCGGGCGCGGGTGTACGTAACGGCGCAGAACGCCTTAACCATCAAAGCGTTTTCCGGCTACACGCCCGAACTGCCCGGCGGCCCGCTCAACTCCGGCATTGAACTGAACGCGTATCCGGTCACGTCGGCGTTTCTGGTCGGATTAAATCTTGGATTTTAATAGGTAGCCTGGTGATACAGCATCCCGGCGGCCACGGCCGGGTGAAAGCAGACTTTTATACGCCCGGACGTGGCCGTCCAGGCCACTGCAACAACTATGAAACCGTTCTATAAACTCATTACCGGTACGCTCATCGGCGGTTTAGCGCTGGCGAGTGCCTGCTCTAAGACATTCTTAGACGTACCACCCCAGGGGCAGCAAACGCCGACCGACTTTTTTTCGGGCAATCCCGATGCCGCTACCAGCCTTGTCAATGCGGTTTACGCCAAGATGCTCGACTGGAATTTTCACTCTTTTTCGTGGAATGGCGTGTCGAGCATGACATCCGACGACGCCGAGAAAGGCAGTTCGCCGGGCGATACGGGAACCGATAAGGACCAGTTAGACAATTACTCGTTTACGTCATCGAGTTTGTCGTTCAACGAGGTGTGGGTTGGGCACTACGAAGGCGTTGCGCGGGCTAATCAGGCGTTGGACAACCTGGCGACGCTGACCATCGGCGATACGCTCAAGAACCGGCTTATTGGCGAAGCCAGCTTCTTGCGGGCGTACTTTTACTTTAATTTGGTGCGCACCTTCGGTGGAGTACCGTTGGTAACGACCGTCGCCGACCCGACCAACCCGGCCGACATCCAACGGGGCCGCGTTCGGGCGACGAGCGCTCAGGTTTACGCCCAAATTGAAGGGGACCTGCAAACGGCCGTGGCGAACCTGCCCGAAAAAACGCAGTACAGCGCGGCCGACCTGGGCCGGGCGACCAAAGGAGCGGCCAAAGCGCTGCTGGCCAAAGTGTCGATGTACCAGAAAAAGTGGGCCGTCGCCCAGCAGCTAACCGACGAGATTATTCAGTTGGGCCAGTATTCGCTGCTGCCGAACTACGCCGAACTCTGGCGCGAATCGGCGGAGAACGGACCGGAGTCGATCTTTGAGATTCAGGGTCGAGGCACGACCCCAAACCGGGGCGCTCAGGGGTATTTGGTGAGCCAGGGCGCGCGCGGGGGCGATAACGGTTGGGGTTGGGGCTTCAACAACCCCACGGAAGATTTAGAGCGGGCTTACGAACCGGGCGATACACGTAAGGATGGAACCATCATCCGGCGGGGCATGACGCTCTGGGACGGGCTGGTGGTTAGCCCGAACGTCGAAAATCCGCGGTATAATTACAAAGCCTACGTCAGCCGCACCAGGGAAACGTTCAACGGGAACGACTGGGAAACCAACAAGAACATCCGGCTCCTGCGCTACGCCGAAGTGTTGCTCATCAACGCCGAAGCCGCCAACGAACTGGGCCAAGCCACCAAGGCGCTGACCTCGCTCAACCTGGTTCGGGCGCGGGCACGCGGGGGGGCGACGGGCGTCTTGCCGGAGGTGACGACGACCGTGCAGGCCGATCTACGGCAGGCCATCTGGCGCGAACGACGCGTCGAACTGGCGTTTGAGCCCGCCCGAACGTTTGACCTGCTTCGGCAGGGACGGGCCGCTGAGGTGCTCCGGGCGCAGGGCAAAAACTTTGTGGTGGGC
>CAXUEB010000103.1:7013-10884 GCA_964249775.1 uncultured Spirosoma sp. | reverse complement strand
GTTTCCTATCCCCCTGACCCAAATCCAGCTAAGCGGTGGCGCGTTGACGCAAAATCCGGGGTACTGATTGATCGAACACGGATTAGACGGCCGCGTCTAATCCGTGTCCCAAAATGATATGAACTACTTCCTGCTTTTTAGCTGCTGTTGCTTAGTGATAGCTGGCTGCCAGCCGAAACCACAATCGATTGGCACTAAAACACTCACAACGGGCTTGTCTGCTGCGGACCAGGCGTTTCTGGACAGCCTGCAACACGATACGTTCGGGTACTTCTGGCAAACGACGAATCCCGACAATGGCCTCGTGCCCGACCGAGCGCCGTCGCCTTCGTTTAGCAGCATTGCCGCCGTGGGTTTTGGGCTAACGTCGTACCTGATTGGCGCGGAGCGGGGATACATCACTCGTCAACAGGCCGCCGACCGGACGCTGCGAACGCTGCGGTTCTTTGCCAACGCGCCCCGATCGGAAGCAGCAACGGGCGTCGCGGGTTACAAAGGATTTTTTTACCACTTTCTGGACATGAAGACCGGCGAACGGTTCAAGCAGGTCGAACTGTCCACGATCGACACGGCCCTGCTGCTGGGTGGCGTGCTAAGTGCGCAGAGCTACTTCGACCAGAACACGCCAATTGAAACGGAAATCCGGCAGCTCGCCGAGCAGATGTATACCCGCGCCGACTGGACGTGGTTTCAGACTCGGAAGCCGTTCGTGTCGATGGGCTGGCATCCCGAAACGGGTTTTATCAGGAGTGATTGGACCGGCTACAACGAAGCGATGCTCCTGTACGTGCTGGCCCTCGGCTCACCGACGCATCCGGTGGGCACGGACGTGTGGGCGGCCTGGACGAAGTCGTATCCGTGGGCCGAATTTTACGGGCAGACGCACGTCAATTTCGACCCCTTATTTGGGCATCAGTACTCGCATTGCTGGATTGATTTTCGGGGCATTCGCGACGAATACATGCGCGGCAAGGGCATCGACTACGCCGAAAATTCGCGCCGGGCGACCTACGCCAACCGCGCGTACTGCCAGAATAACCCGGCCAAATGGCAGGACTACGGCTCTGCGATTTGGGGCTTGACCGCCTGCGATGGTCCGAAAGACACGGTCGTGAACGGACGGCAGTTTTTCTCGTACCGGGCGCGGGGGGCGGCTTCGACGCAGATTGTGGACGACGGCACCATTGCGCCGACGGCGGCCGGTGGTTCGCTGGCGTTCGCGCCGGAAATCTGCGTACCGGCGTTGCGGGCGATGAAAACGAAGTACGGCGCGAAACTCTACGGCGAATACGGCTTCCGCGATGCTTTCAACCCAACGTACCGCTACGGTTCATCCTCCGCCAACGGGCCAACCACGGAGGGGTGGTTTGACAGAGATTACCTCGGCATCGACCAAGGTCCGATGCTCATCATGGCCGAAAACCTGCGGACGGGCTTTGTCTGGAACCTGATGAAACGCAACCCGCACATCCGGCGCGGGCTGGTAAAAGCGGGCTTTTCGGGCGGCTGGCTGGGGCAGTAGCGCCTACTTTTCCGCTTCCAACACCAGCACCCAATCGCTGCGGCCCGCTGCGTTGAAGCCAGTGGGGCTAAACGCCTGCGTTCCCTGGTTGGCAAACGGCGATCCTTTCACAACTTTATACGTGCCGTTGGTTGGGTCGTACCACTGAGCGGCCACCCGGCCACCCATTCGGGCCAGATTGACCGTAACGGTAGCGCCTTCCGGCAGATACGTCAACAGTAAGGAACCATCCGCCAGCTGGGCGGCCGCGGCAAAGGCCGTTGATCCGTATTGACCCCGACCTGCCACGACGGATTCGTTAGCCTGGTCGGGAATCAAATCGTACCAGCGCCGGGCGTTTAGCAGGCTTTTAAGGTGCCTCATATGGTTACTACCCTCGGCTTGGAGGGCCTGCTGCCAGCCCTTGTCAAAGTTCCAGACCGGGATGACGCCGTAGGCAAAACCCGCCCCGCCCGACAGCAGCGTCCAGTACGCCCGGCTCCGCAGCCCGTACTCATCGGTCCGCTCGTTTTCGTAGGGCGGTTCGCCCAGGACGACCGGCAACGGATGCGGATGCTCGCGGTTGTAGGCCGCCAGCGTCGACGAATACGTCTCGATGGGATCAACGGCAACGGTCATGTTGATGGCTAACCAGTCGTCGGTGCCGAAATCGTCTACGCTGCTGCCGCTGAAGCCGTTGTGCACCGTTTGCAGTTGATGGGGCGCTTCGCGTTTCAGGATGTTGGCCATGATTTTAACTGCATCGACTTTAGGTCCCGGCTTGCAATCGCCGGCGTGAATCCAGACAATGTTGTTGAACCGCTTGAAGCGCCGGGTTAAGTAGCGGGCGTAGGGTTCGGCATTGTCCGTCGTCAGGTACTTGTACCAACCCGATTGCTTGTAACCAAACCAGGCCGTTGACAGCACCATCAGCAACCCCCGTTCGGCGGCTTTGGTCAGCACCCATTCGACGTGGTCGAAATAAGCATCACGCGGCTTGGCTAAATCCTGGTTGTCGAACGCCCGCTCGCCCGTTCGAGTGACGGCCTCGCCGGGAAAATGGTTGATAATCTGCGCCTGAATGGCCGTGAATCCTTTCTGCCGGCGGTCGTCGAGGTACTGAACGGCTTCGTCTTTGGTGAGCTTGCAGAACAACTGCCAGCCCGTATCGGCTAAATAAAAGAACGGTTGTCCTTTGGTATCGACCAGGTAACGCCCGTTTGGGCTAACCGCAAGCGGAAAGGCGTAGGCAGTCGTCTTATTCTGGGCGGGCAAAGCGAAGGGTAACAGACCGAGGATAATTACGGATAAGAAGCGGACCAACATGTTGGTAGGGGAGTTGCGGCAAAAAGAAACCGAGCTTCCAAAACTACCGAAGCCGTCGGTAGCTGTGTCTGTTTGCCCCAAATCCGTCGTACATTTAAGAATTAATTCATTTCTCTATGCTTCGGTATTTTCCGTTTAATCAGCAGTTTAACGACAAGGTAGGCACGGCTCTCCAGACCGACGCCGATCCGCTGCTTGACGTTGACGAACACTACCCGGCTGAAGTCGCGTTGAAACGGCGGCTGCTGACCGAACATCCGACGTATTATTACCAGGCCCAACCCGGCTACGAAACGGCGCAGTGGGACGTGCTCGAACGGGTCTTGACGCAGGCGGCCCGCACGGCACCCGATGCTTTTACGCTGCACCAGGACGGCGACCGCTGGCATTGGCAGAATCACCGGTTGGGCGAAGAAACGGCGTTTACGTTCGGTGATGCCACGACGCTGCCCCACGAACCGCTCGACTGGGTCGGGCGGCAGGTCGCCGAAGACCTGCTCGTGCTGGTGGGCGACGAGGCAAGGCTGGTTGCGGGCCAACAGTGCTTTGGCAGCGGCTGGTGCCTGAATGATAAAATGAATCTGCCAGTTTGGGCCATTCACGCGCCGATTGCGCCCATATCCGAGTTGGAACCCATGCTGCGGGCCGCCCAGAAATTAATCGAGCGCCTACCCGCGGGCCGACCCGTTTGGCGACTCAACTGGAGCTTCCGGCTGCTTGACCAGTTAGACATGACCAGCCGCCACACCCCCGAGCTGGATCGACTCTTCGGCGACCGGTTGCCTCATCTAACGTCCGACACCATTGGCAGACAACTTTTTATCCGCGTCGAGCGGCAAACGCTCACTCGTTTGCCCCGTTCGGGCGCGGTGCTGTCGGGCATTCATACGTACCAGAATCGGCTTGACTTGGAGTTAGCCGACCGGCCCGGCGCGGCCGAACGGGTGGCTCGTGTGCTCCAAACCGCTCCGCCCGCTCTGCTCGACTACAAAGGCATCACGCCGTTTCTGGAGCCGCTGCTGACGTACCTGCAAGCGGTGGCGT
>CAXUEB010000103.1:6333-7003 GCA_964249775.1 uncultured Spirosoma sp. | reverse complement strand
GCTACACCCGCTGATGCTTCGTCATGCCGGCCATGACCTGTTCCATAATTCTGACTTTTGCCCAGCGCGGAACGGTTCGCAGTGAACCCACAAGAAACTTGGTTAAGAAACCGGGCAACACGGTTGATTGACGGCCTAATGCTTTCAGAATGGGTACGCCAATTTGCGCCGGTGTGAGCGCCGTACCCATTTGCATGTTGGCCCGCTGTCCGAACCCACTCACGACCGGACCGGGCGCGGCTGCCAGAACATCGACCCCCAACGGGCGAAGCTCGACCGACAAGGCTTCCGCCAACGATTGGACGTAAGCTTTGGTGGCTGCGTAATGAGCCGCGTAAGGTACGCCCTGAAAACCAACCAGCGAACTCATTAGGACGATTCCCCCGCGTTTTTGCTTGACGAATTGCCGGCCGTAATGGTGCGTCAGGATCAGCAGTGCTTCGCAGTTGACGCGTAGCATGCCTACTTCTTCGGATACAGTTGATTCGGTGAACAGGCCGGACGTGCCGTAGCCGGCCGAAGCTACCAACAGGCCCACCGCCAAATTCTGGGTCGCGTCGATGATCGCCTGCCTACCCGCCGGTTCCGAAACGTCGGTCGCAACCACGCGGGCTTCGACGCCGTAGGTCGTCGTCAGGCGATCCGCCAGCGTTTGTAGCTCCGCCAGTCG
>CAXUEB010000103.1:0-6323 GCA_964249775.1 uncultured Spirosoma sp. | reverse complement strand
CACGGAGGCGGTGCAGTCGCGGCAGGACGTCGCCGACGGGCGTGATGAGCACGCCGCTGACCCGCTGCTGCTCGAGGGCGTCCAGGTGGGACGCCTCCCGTTCGACCTGCTCGTCGCTGTCGGCCAGCACCACGTTCAGGCCGGATTCGGCCAGTCGTTCGGCTAATTCAAGCCCGATGCCCGACGAAGCCCCCGTGACGATTGCCCAAGGGCCGTATCTTTCCAGCAATCGTTGTTTTTCGGTGGTCGATAAGGTCATGGAGTAAGCTGCGTTTTGTGTGTACACACCGCAAAAGTAGCCGAGTCGCCAGCCCCAAAACGATAACAAATGTTTACACTTCGGGGAGCTTGGTCCGCTTTAATCGGCTTAGGTGAACCGGCGTAATGCCCAGATAGGAAGCAATCATGTGCTGGGGAACCCGGTTGTGCAGGTTCGGAAACACGTCCGTAATGGAGTCGTAGCGCTCTTTGGGCGTTCGAGCGTACAGATTCTTGATGCGGTTGTCCTGATAAATGAAGTAAAATTCAGCAATCAGCCGGCCCAACTTATCGCCCTGCTGAAGATGTTGGTAGCCCCACTCAATAGCTGTGCGGGGCAGAATGATGACCTGCGTTTCGTCCAGGGCCTGTAAGGTATAGGCCGATGGTTGTTTCAAGATAAACGCAGCGTAGTCGGCAATGAATTGATTCTCCAGTGCAAAGTGAATCGTGTGCTCCGTGCCGTCGTTGTCGGTGATCATCACCCGGATGATTCCCTTCGCGATAAAGAAGATTTCGTCTGGAATTTTATCCGGCTCGCTGAGCGATTCCTGCCGTTTGTACGTCCGGCCATAACAGTCGCTGAGCAGCGTGTCCATTTCCGAATTGGAGATCGAGATCATCTGCCGAATGGCTTGTTGTAGCGGTTCCATCACAACTTGGCCGGGTTAACGTATTTCAGCCGGGGCACCCGCAAGAAATCGACATCATTGTCGGACAGCAGCGTCAAGCCGTGAACGATGGCCATAGCTGCAATGATGGCATCGGGTAGTTTGATTTTGACGGTTCGGCGGATATGGATGGTTTGCTGAATGATGTCTTCGGTCAGGCCGAATTCGTTGCCTTGTTCCACAAAGAGCCTGAAAGCAGCTTCAACCCGTTCATCTTTTGGATGAAAGCCCAGTAGTTCAAGACGAGTAATGACTGAAAAGTTACTCTCAATCGCCAAAGCCTTACTGACAAACGCTTGACCCGATTCCGAAAAAAGGCCACGTAAGGCCTTGCTAACAGCATTCGTATCTAAAAGATATCTCTTTCCCACGAGTCGCGCAGTTCTTTTAATTCACGATCTATTTCTGCGCTCTGTTCAGGTGTCAGATGTTTCAAGCTACCTACCAAATGGGATAGATTCGCTTGCTTACGAAGCTTGGAGTCCGTTACTTCTCCTTCTTTAGTAGCTGGAATCGGATAAGCAGGTGGCACATGAGCTGTTTGTTGAGGTTCCTTAACCGTCAGAATCACCTGCACTTCCACTTCTTGTTCGTTGTACTCGTCCGGTACGGTAACCTGCACCATGCCGTTGTGCGCGACGGCGTATTGACGGATCGTTTCCATTGGTTAAGCGTTTATGTTTCTGACTCTTAATTATCTAACCAATCACGACAACCGTTCGTAGATGACCTGGCGGAGCTGCTTTAAGACGCCGATAAGGAAGTAAACGTCGTCGGTCGCAGCCGAGAACGCCGGACTGATGGCGTATTGTTTGCCGAGCAACACGATGAAGCGCCAGATTTCACCCAGTACGTAACAACCGTAAACGGGCTGGTCGGCCTGACCGTTCAGCGCCTGTCCCGTCAGCATAGCGGCCAAGCATTGGCCAGCCGGGTCGCCATTGGGGTCTTTCTCGCGTTTGTATTCTTGGAAGCAGAAATACGGCGTTTCCGGTGAGCGAAAGCCAGATGCCAGCATCCCATCTGGCTTGCCTGACAACACAATCAAATTGCCCGAACGGTCCGGGACGTTGGCCGAGATGAACCGCTGGGCGAATAAATTCATCTTACGGACCACGGTAAACTTAATCATGCTAAAAATGGGGCCGATAAAGTGCAGCGATAACTCCTGCTCGTTCCAGTGGCCAACGTTCAGGATAAGCAACTCCCGCAAATCATTGGCTTCGTAGCGTTCCTGCTCCGTCACGGGCAAAGCCGCGTTTAGCCACTCGTCCAAAGCCGACGGGCCGAAGATGGGTTCGAGATCAAACGTTTTTTCTAAATAATCCTGGTCGCAGGCGTTGAAGTCCATAAACTGAAACGTAAGTAACGCAAAGATAGTCGAAACCAGTCCGGCGTTCGGGCAAGAGCAAGATGTCGTCGTATCAGCGGTGATGCGTGGTTCCAGCCGGGACATCCCGAGTAGGCCTTACAATTCCCAAACTACCCGCACGACCTTGCCCCTGACGCCGATGGTCTGGAAAAACTCCAGCCAGTGCAGTTGCTGCGGACCGAGGTGATCGGTCGGTGATTTGACTTCGACAAACTCGTACTGCCCAGCTTCGTTCCAGATCAGAAGGTCGGGAAAGCCACGGGTGTGCTCGCGGACGTTGCGGGCCATTTCGAGCAGAATCAGCCGCAGTTGCTCCAAATCGAGCAGCTCAATGATGCGGTGGACCAGCCCCAGCAGTTCATCCGACCAGTCGACGAGCACGTTGGTGATGCCGTATTTGGCGTTGAACATCCGGCCCGTGTGGCGTCGCCAGTCGTCCTTGGTAGTTAGCTCGGTCAGGCGTTTTTTGAGCAACTCCTCGCGCTTGAGGTAAAAGTCGGGTAGGTAAAAATCCGACGGGGCGCGTTGCAGCGGGTGGTGAATGGCCGACACGTTGGCGTCGTAGATGATGTCCCAGAACACCAACCCGAACAGCCCGCGCCACGGATAGTTTTCGGTAAAAGCCGCGTCGTAGCCCTGCTCGAAGTAATGATTCATCACGCCTTCTTCGACGTGGTGCCGGTAGGCCGCCGGCACGTCGATGCTCTCGGCGTCGGACAGAAAGCGCGTCGTGGCTTTGCGGGATTTCTTTTTTTCACCCGCGGTCAGGATCTTTTCTCGAAAGTCGTTGGCAAAATACCGCTCTTCGGCGTTGAGCGGGGCCACCGCAATTTCGTCGCAAAGGGCCAGCGCTTCGTCGACCGACCCATTACGGAAGAGCAGCCGCACGCGCCGTTCCCGCGCCGGAACGCGGTCCGAAAGTTCGTACACCGCCAAAGCCTGATCGGGTAGTTTTTGCCGTTCCAGAAAGCCACCCACGCGGCACACCAACTTTTGATAACCGGGAATGGCAATCTCGGTCAGTTCAGGGCGGGTTTCGTTCCAGTTCAGGAACCAGTTGTAGATGTCTTCGGCGGGGGCCGCGGCTTCTTTGAGGTCGTAGAACTCCTCATTCGTGAGCGAAATCAAGAGCTTGTCTTCTACTTCCTTGCGCGTGCGGAAGCGGGCCGTCATTTTGCTGTCGTCGTAGCGCTCGAAGTTGACCATGCCCAGATCGCGCACGACAAACTCGGTCATGCTGCCGCCTCGGTTGCCGAAAAACAGGTATTTGACCATCATATCTTCGGCCTCAAAGTTCAGCTTGACGACAGTTTCGTAGGTGGTCAAACTCGTGACGATCTCGGCAAAATTCAACTCGTGCAAGGCGTAACGCACGATACCTTCCTTCTTTTCGCCTTTCAACGGGCGAATCTCTTCCGGTTCCAGCGGCAGCAAATCAAGCAATTCGGGCTTGGTAAACACCCCCAGCGCGTGTTCGCCCATAATCTCGTGGTGGGGCGACAGGCGCTCAACAAAACCTGCCAGCAGCAGTTCGCCCAAGGCTGCGGGCAGGTCGCTAATTTCGCGGTAGTGTAGCTTGTTAACCCGAAAGAAAAGACCTTTGCGGTTGCTGAAGCGAACGTAGAGGCACTGGGCGTCGAGGCTTAGCTCTTCAAACCGACGGATAAAGTCCCACTCGCCATCGTTCAACAAGCCGCCGTACAGCCGCTTGACAAACGACAATACGTAGCGGTAATTGTCTAAGTAATAACGAGGAGTGAGTAGGGCCTTTTGACGTCCGATCATACGAGAATAGTGGCGCACTGGCCCGTTTTTTGAACCGGCGACCCGCGACAAGGGTAAAAAATTGCAGACAAACGAGCCGGTAACTCGTTATTAAAGTTAACAAAAAAATACCAATTTATGTCCCCAACCGACGTCCTCAACGAGTTAAGCGAACGCGGTATTTTATCGGCTGAACAGGCCCAAAAAATTGGTGTATTTGAACAGAACCGCCCGTTTTCGCTGCATTGGGAACTTCGTGCCACGCTTTACCTCGGCATCCTGCTGCTAAGCACCGGATTGGGCTTATTGGTTTACGACAATTTCGATCAGATTGGCCACGGGGCCTTGCTGACGGCGATGGCGTTGGCCTGCGCCGGATGCTTCGTCTTTGTTTGGCGCAACCGTCCGGCCTGGACACCAGAGCAAACCCGGAGTCGGTCTACCTTCGGCGATTACGCGCTGCTGTTGGCCTGCCTGCTGTTTCTGACGCTCGAAGGGTACGCGCAGTACGCCTACAACGTGTTTGGGGAACGCTACGGTTTGGTGACGCTGCTGCCAGCGCTGCTGTTTGGACCGCTGGCCTACCGCTTCGACCACCGGGGTGTGCTGAGTATGGCGCTGGCCGCCCTGATTTCGTGGGTGGGCGTGACGGTCCGGCCGCTGGAGCTGTATTTCAAAACCAATTTTTTTAGCCAGACGACCGTCTTCTCGGCTATTGCGCTGGCGGTAATCCTGATCGGCGTCGCGTTGCTGCTGGAGCAACGGCGCATCAAACCGCACTTCACCAACACGTACCTGACCATCGCGGGCAACCTGCTGATGGTAGCCCTGCTGGGTGGTCTGTTCAACTTTGACAACCTACGGATAGGCTTCGCGCTGGGGCTGGCGGGCGCGGCTTTTGCCTTTGACCAATACGCCCGGCGCAGGGAAGACTTTTTGTTTTTGCTGATGAGCACCGTGTACGGCTACATCGGCGTAACGTACTTGGTCTTTCACTACCTCAAACCCGACGGGATTGAGTTGTACTACTGGTATTTTATCATCACGGGCATTGGCTTGGCTACGTATCTGATTCGTCAGGTACCCAAAGGAAACAGGACGCATGAGGGCGTATAACGGCGAGTGGATTTATAATCGGGAAGTGGTTCGGCAGGCGGAGCGGTGGTACCAGCAGCGCCGGTTGACCGACGAGCAGTGGGCCGCCGTTAGGCAGACGTACCCGGCTGAATTTCGTCAGACCAGCGGCTTCATCGACATTGGTTTGTTTTTGTTTACAACGCTGGGCGTTCTGGGAGCTTACTTGCTGGTCAGTACCACGCTGGGCGCGTTGCTGTTGAGTGATGGAAAGCTTTACGGCGTTTTCAACCTCGTAGCGGGCGGGGCCGTCGGTGTGGTTGGCCAGTTAACCATTCGACGGAAGCAATTATACCGCAACGGCATCGACAACGCATTCGTTGCAACCAGTACGGGTTTTCTGGCGTTTGGTTTTAATCAACTCTTGCCGCCTGGCCTGTCCGTTGCCACGCATTGTCTGGCGACGCTGCCGCTGCTGCTCTTCATACTCTGGTCTACCGGCGATACGCTCATTGCCTTCCTGACGGTGGCGACGTTCTACGCCTTTGTCTTCGACGGACTGCTCCGGTTTCCCTGGGGCAAGGCGGTCTTGCCGTTTGTGATGATGGCCGTGTCCATGGCCTTATTTCAAACCGCGAAACGGCGCGGATACCTGAGCCAACGCGCTCGGACGTACTACGCCGACGCGCTGAATTTTACGGAATGGATGGCGCTGATTGTCTTGGCGGCCAGCGGTAATTATTACGTCGTGCGCGAACTGAACGCCTTGCTGTTAGAGCCGACTCCCCAAGACGCGCCGGAGGTTGCCCTGCCAGGCCTGTTCTGGGCGCTAACGTTTGCCCTGCCGGTCGCTTACCTATGGCAGGGATTAGCCAGAAAAAACCGAATGCTGATTATCCTCGGCGGGCTGGGCCTGATTGCCGCCGTGATGACTGTTCATGAATACAGGGCGCTGGTGCCGCTCAATGTGGCGCTAACGTTCGGCGGCCTGGCCCTGATTGGCGTGGCCGTTGTGGGTATTGCTTACCTGCGTTCGGGTTCAATGGCCGCTCAAAAGCACGGCTTTACGGATGTGCCGGACGAAGATTCGCCCGGCGCGAGTACGCCTAATGGATTCTTGACCAACGCCGAAACGTTGGTTGCTATGCAGGCAACCACCGGAGCCGCGTCTGGCCCGCGGGACG
>CAXUEB010000102.1:987-17117 GCA_964249775.1 uncultured Spirosoma sp. | reverse complement strand
TCGTAAGCACCATACGCTTTGTTCCGGTTGGCAAACACGATGTCATCGAGCGTTGCCTGATTGGGTTGGATGTCTGCCATGATGGATTACGCGTCTAATTTTACTTTGTCTTTGAGCAGCTTCTTCTCGTCCGGCGTCAACTGATCGACCAACGCGTAGCGCTTGGTTTTCGTAATGGCCATTTCGTCCAGTACGTCGACCATGTTCTTGTAGGTTGATTGCTTGGTTGGCTTAACCACCACCACAAACTTATCGGCTCCTACCTTACTCGCGTTCTGCTGGATGGCCTGCCGAAATTCGTAGCCGTAGCCTACGGTTTTCAATTCTGGGTCTTCGTTGGCCGCCTTACCAAAAATGTAGTGCGCCTTGTTGTCCTTACCCATGAAAACCGTCATTACGTTGGACGCCTTGATCGGCTCCGTTTCTTCCTGTTTCGTTTTGTCCGGTACGTTGAGCGTCATCGACGATGGTTTGCTCAGGGTGGTGGCTAAAATGAAGAAGGTAATCAAGAGAAAGCCCAGGTCAACCATCGGCGTCATATCAACGCGCGTCGATTGCTTTTTCGAGCGTACCTTACCACCGTCGTGTTTACCACCACCGCCACCACAGTTTATCTCTGCCATGGCTGTTTCTGTTTAGTGGTTTGTCGGTTTAGCTGTTTTGACAACCGAACCGACAAACAAACGAATAGACAAAAGTTGTTAATCAGCTTTCCAACCGGCCGGGGGCGCTTCGGTTCCCGTTATCAGGTTGAACTTATTGATATTTTGCGCTTGCAGCGTAGCCAAGACGTTCTTGAACTCCGGAAACTTGGCGAGATTGTCGCCTTTCACCGCAATTCGCAAATCGTTATTGGCCTTCCGGGAGTTGAATACCCAATCCTTCAACTCGTTGTTTGAACCCGCTCCAGTCGAGTCGGTTGGAATACCCGGTTGCTTTATTTTGCCCTGTTGTTCTTTGGACAGGTTTAAATATTGCTTTAACTGAGCGACGGGCATTCCAAAGTTCGACATCAGAGCAAACTCTTTCTTTTCCTTGTCGGAGAACGTAAGGCTACGCGCGGCTGCGATGTTTTCCAGCATTTCAATGCGTTCCTGCTGGTTGTCGATGCCGAAGTAAACCTTACCATCCTTACCAAGGCCGATGGTCATGATGTTCTTATCGGGAACCTTGATGCCAGAGATGGACGAGGGCGTTTCGATGCTGGCGGCATCCTGCGCCCGAAACTGGGCGGTCAGGATAAAAAACGTTAGCAACAGAAACGCTACGTCCGTCATGGCGGTCATGTCGACCGATGAACTGGCTCGTTTAACTTTAACTGCTGGCATAAATAAGGGTGTTTCAAACCTGCCCAGCCGTCGGACCGGGCAGGTTAGTGATAAACATTACCTCCGCGCTCGCTTAATAGTGAGCCGCGAAGTTTTGCTGGATGCTCAGACCGATCTCGTCGATATTATAGGTCAACACGTCGATGCGGCTCGTGAAGTAACTATACATAATCGTTGCGATAGCGGCCGTACCGATGCCCAAAGCCGTGTTTACTAAGGCCTCCGAGATACCCGTCGACAAGGCGGCCGTATCCGGCTGACCCGTTGCACCCATGGCCGCAAAGGCGCGGATCATACCAAGTACCGTACCGAGCAGGGCAATCAAGGTCGAAACCGAAGCCAGCGTAGCAATGATGGTCAGGTTTTTTTCCAGCATTGGCAGTTCCAGCGTCGTTGCTTCTTCCACTTCTTTCTGGAGCGCAACCAGCTTCTGTTCTTTGCTCAATTCGGTGTCCGTCGACAGTTGCTGGTACTTGAGCAGCGCCGTTTTCACGACGTTACCAATTGAGCCTTTCTGCCGGTCGCACTCCTGAATGGCACCGGACACATCGTTGCGGTCGAGTTGACCTTTCACTTTCCGAACGAACTCGTCAATTGAACCCGATCCGTTCGCCCGGCCGATGGTGATGAACCGTTCGATGGAGAACACGAGTACCGTTAGGAAGCAGGTAAACAGAATCGGTACGATGAAGCCACCTTTGTAAACGGTACCAAAGTAATCGCCGGGCAGAGGTTCCTTGGTGTTGTCACCTTCTTGGAAGTGGCTCCCGTCGCCAAAAACAAACATGTACGTCAGGATACCGATGAGCAACAGAACCGGGATGACAAATGCAGGGTTAAGACCGCCCGATGATGTCTTTTTGGGTGCCGATGCTTTGGCGGGTGCTGGAGAGGGAGTTTGTGTTTTCATTGGAACTGGACTGTAGGGTTAAATTGAAAGTTGGTTTGCCCGGTAAAAAAAGTGAAAATTTTAGACTGTTTCGATTCTGTCAGCGAAATATTTAACTGAACCGAATCGAAGCCTCCACAAAATTATGATTTTTCGCGTCAATACAACGCAAGGGGTTTTGTCAAAATCATCACTTTTTGGTAATTCAACAACATATACTTGGATATATCCGACCTTACGGATGAAGCTACCTGTTGTTGAGTTGCCGGTAAAACCTTGTTTCTCAGTTAACCGATTCGTCTGCGTTTGCCAATTGAAACACAAATGATCTAAGTAAGGGCGGAGCTTTATTCATAAAATAATTGTTAAGTGCGTTCTTCGCTTCGGTACGTGGCCACATACCGAGGTAATGTTTGGTATTAGATGCGGCCTGTGCAGCGATTCCACATCAGGCGCAAAAAAAATTTATCGGTCGGATATACCGTATCAAGACCGGTGTAAATTGGCCTTTTGCAATTTTATCGCTTATTTATCCTATTCATATTAATTTAATAACGATTTTTGTATCAGACCTCACGTTGTGTCGTCCAACGCATACCTGACTGTTTATAACGCACCTACATGCATACTTTACGTAACTTAATTGTGCTCGCTACCCTGGTTCTGACAACGTTAGACTTGTTTCATTACTTTGTTGTCGCATCGGAAGGGTGGTTCACAGCCGGCCGAATTATATTCTTGTCGTTGGGAGGGTCTTTGGCTATCCTGGGCGGTACGCTAATCGCTCACGCTCTGCTTGCTTTGTGGGAAGGTACTTCGTTCGTCAAAGGGTTAGTGGACGTTGAATCTGAAACGGTCTCCTACGGCATGTACTAAATAGTTCGATGTCTTGCCGGATCTTCTGGAGTCTTAGTGCCCGTAACTAAATCAAACACATACGTACGAATCACGCCAATAGTTAGCAAATCGAAACAATATCTCGACGGCTGCGTCACAGGTTGTGTCGGTCCGCGAGCGACTGGCCAACGGACGTCAGTCTACCAACCAATGCGATTCGGTAAAGTACCGCTCAGCGGCATTCGGTTGTACCCGTCTAACTAACCCATCAAATCTAAACGGCAGTAAAACCCCACTCAGAACTCAGCGCGCTCAGCGCCTTTTTTATCTTATCGCTCCGAGGTCAACCGTATGTGGTTACTACTTACGGCTTGAGAACTGGTACACCGTCGTAGTTTTATAGGTCTGGCCAGGCCGCAGTATTGTCGTTGGGAACGACGGTTGGTTCGGCGAATCGGGGTAGTGTTGTGTTTCAAGGCAAAAGCCGTAACGTTTCTGATAAGGCTTACCGTCCCGACCCGTTACCGAACCATTTAGGAAATTACCCGTGTAAAACTGCACGGCGGGTTCGGTGGTTTGTACCGTCATGACGCGTCCGCTGCTGGGTTCGTATACCGTTGCGATGGGTTTCAACCGTTGGCTGTTATCACGGAACACCCAGCAGTGGTCATACCCACCACCGAACTTGATTTGTTCGTCGGTTGTGTTGTCAATGCGGTCGCCGACGCGCGCGGGCTTCGTAAAGTCAAAGGGTGTTCCGGCTACGGGCTTTGGAGAACCCGTTGGAATCAGCGTCTTATCAACCGGTACAAATTGGTCAGCGTTCAACGTGACAACATGGTCGAGCACGTCACGTTTGGCTCCGCCGGTGAGGTTGAAGTACGTGTGATTAGTCAAGTTGATAACGGTTGGTTTGTCGGTCGTGGCCTGATAATCAATCTTGACCGCGTTATCGGTCTGTAGGGTATACGTTGCCGTCACCGATAGATTACCGGGATAGCCTTCTTCACCGTCTTTGGCAATGTACGTCAATCGAAGCGCGGGTTCACGTCCATCGACGGGCGTCGCGGTCCACAGCACTTTGTCGAAACCGACCTTGCCGCCGTGGATATGATTACCCGAATTGTTTGTTGCCAGCGTGTACTCGTTTCCGTCGAGCGTGAATTTGCCCTTCGCAATGCGGTTACCGTACCGCCCGACCAACGCCCCAAAGAACGGGTTGTTTTTCACGTAAGCATCCAGCGAACGCAATCCCAGCGTCACGTCTTCAAACAGGCCGGCCTTGTCGGGAGCCGTCAACGACACAACGATACCACCGTAGTTGGTAATACCAACGGTCATTCCCGATTCGTTGCGGAGCGTATACAAGTCCGCCGTTCGACCGTCGGGCAGTTGACCATAAGCCGACTTTTCAATGCCTGGCTTTGATGAGTTATTGGCTAACGGAGCGGGAAAGGATGTCATAGCAAGACTGCCCATTAGCGAAGCAGCGATTAGGAGTAAGGATGATCGTTGCATAACAGCGTAGTTGAAACCAGCAGTGTCCGGCGCTAAGGTAAGTACTTAAAACAAAAAGAGAGTCACGTTTCCGTAACTACCAAAATTCTGTCGGGATGGCGGGATTCGAACCCACGACCTCTTGCACCCCATGCAAGGAATAGATGCTGATTACTAATAAGTTGTAGTTATAGAGTACCAGGCAAGTAACACATCGAAGAGGAAGGTGAGAGTAGTATGAAGTTTCCTAAAGGAGAGTAATAAACAACCACAGTATTTATTGTACGGACGCAAAAAGTAGTACAGCTTGGTTCCAAGTCGCTGCTTAGTGTACTTTGTGATGTCCTTTTATAAAAACGTTGAACGCTTGGTAGCCAATCAGGGGTGTAACCAAAAAATATGAATTTGAACAACAATCCAACATTAGACGAGTTAAAGCAACTCGTTGCCAGTCAGCAATTCTTTGTGTAACCAAAGAGGTAGTTTTGCTGAAACGGGCCGCCGGAGCGGATAAATCGTCGTTTGCGCCCAACTCTGTCCTGTTGCCCAAAACTTAAGCAGGGCCGCCTGGCCGTTGCAGAATCGTGAGGTTTATTGTAGGAAACAGTAGTTCGTAAGAATTTATACGGTGTATTGAGCCAATCTTAACAATAGTTGCCGGGCTGTGGGGCGGTGAGAATTGCTGTGCTTTTATACAACAGTTCAAGCGAATTCCCCCAATCGTTATTCGGCAATAAGGGGTTCAGCATCGCTTATCAAGAACGTTATTAAGCGAATAACTTAACCGGTGATTACACGGTAGATGTTGTTCCCTTAAGCGGTAGGCTCCCCGGGCATACTTCTGGCTAACACGGCCAAAAGTAGACTATAATCAACCGGTTTGAGCAGATGCTCATCAAAACCAGCCGCCCGACTGGCTTGCTGATCGGCTTCCTGGCCAAAGCCCGTTAAGGCCACCATCGTCATGCGCTCGCCCCAGGGCTGACTACGAATGCGCCGACAGACGGCATACCCATCCAGATCAGGCATACCAATGTCTAACAGGATCACATCCGGCCCCAAGGATTCGGCCGCTTCCAGCCCCTGGGGGCCACCATACCGCACGTGAACCTCGTAGCCCTTCAACTCGATCAGCCGAGCCGTCATGTCGGCTAAGTCTTTGTTGTCATCCACCACCAGCACCCGGCCACGGGAGGGGCTTGCCTGTGCTTTTAGCGGCCGTTGAGCCGGTAGCGGGGATACATCCATGAGCGGTAGCTCAATCCGAAACTCACTCCCCTGGCCAGGTCCCTCACTAAAAACTTCAACGCTACCGCCGTGCCCCTGCACTAATTGCTTGACCACGGCCAGGCCTAAACCCAAGCCACCCTGCGGACGGTCCAACGAGGTGTTGCCCTGAACAAAGACCTCAAAGATTGCCTTTTGTTCCTCTTTGGGAATGCCCAGGCCATCATCCCTCACGCGCAGCCGGGCATATGGGCCCTGCGCTTCCAGACTTACCCAGACGTGCCCCCCTTCCGGCGTGTACTTAGCCCCGTTGGTCAACAGATTCATTACCACCTGAGTTAGTCGGGTAGCATCCCCTTGTACATACATGGGTCGGGAAGGCAAGTGAAGTACTAACTGGCAGTTGCTTTTCTGGTAAAGGGGCTGAGCCGCTTCGACGGTCTGGCCAACGAGCTCGCCCAGTTCGATTCGTTTACGCTCCAGCTTAATCTTACCCTGTCGGATGCGACCCACATCTAATAGGTCATCGACCATTCGATTGAGATGATTGGCTTCCCGGCTCATGAGCCTAACGGCTTTGTCATAGGACAAACTCGCATCGGCTCCCTGGGTTAATTCTAATAGCAGTAAGGTGTTGGTCATAACCGCCAGCGGGTTCCGCAATTCATGACCCAGCATGGCCATAAACTCATCCTTGCGACGATCTTCTAAGCGCAGGGCTTCCTCGGCGCGGGCCCGCTCCAGCCGCGTCCAGATGCGCGTCATCAACTCGCGGGTCAATTCAATCTCATCGTCGCTCCAGTCGTGGGGTTCGGAACGATAAACGACGAGCAGAAAACGCCATTCGCCGTCCCGGACGAACGGTATGCCGACGAACGAGCCGACGTTTATGGCCGCAAACTGCGCGCCGTCGGTTTTCGGGTCGGCGAATACGTCGCGGATAACGATGCTTTCGGAGGAGCGGCACATACGGATCATCTCAAGCGTCATAAACTCGCTCATCTGATACGTGCCGAGCAGACTCGGCGTGTCCGCCCGATTCCAGCCGTGATTAATCTCCGTGATTTGAGCCTCGTTCTCGCCGAAGATTTCGCCGAAGACGCAGGCCGACAAGCCCAGATACTGTGCTATTTTTTCGCCCAGCGCGTTCATCGTCTGGTCAATATCCGTCAACTGGGCCAGGTCCTGACTGACTTCGGCCAAAAAGGCTAAATCGGCCTCCCGGCGTTTGCGTTGGGTGATGTTGGTGAACAGCACGCCAATCCAGACCAGCTTAGACTCCCCCACGCGGAAAGCGTCGCCCTCAATCCAGCGGTCGAGGGCTGGAATATAGGTCTCGAAATGGCTGGGCTGACCCGTCAAGGCCACCCGATCATAGTCTTCCAGACGATGGGCTTCGACCAGAGGCTCCCGTTGCCGGATGGTTTTGCCTTCGGGCTGCTGAAGGCCTGTCTGCTGTTCAAAGGCTACGTTAGTCAGCAGATACCGAAAGTCAGGGGGAGCCGTCGCTGACGTGTCTACTCTTTCCAACAGACAAAAGCCCTGCAAACTATGCTTGAAGGCCGTTCGATAAATCGAAAGCAGCGAGTCGGCCGTGGACAGGTGTGTATTCATCGGAGCGTATACTGGTCTGGAAAAAAACCGTCTACTTTTCGCTTTGTTTCGGACATAAAAGCCGACTAAGTAAACCTGCTCAAAAGTGGCCGTCAGAATGAGATCCATTTGATGACCCCGCTCTGCCACGGTCGAAATGTTCTGGCGCTTACCGTGTAAGCAGAAGACCGCGAACTACCACCGACGCGGGACCGGCCCCTGTGGTCGGCTTTCAGATAAATTCCTGGTTGAAGTATCAGAGATGATGACGAGTTGTGTTTGTATTTGTATTTGTATCGAAGCGCCGATGCGCCTTTTTAACTGCATGCAATAATGAGCTTCACGTTTGAAATTTGACCCGCTCTGGTAGTTGTAATCTCAGTAAGACGTGAGGCCCATCGGAACAGATGAAGAGTTAGGCCAAGTGGCCTTTAGGCTGACTTAAACAATATCGAACAAAAGGGTTTGAGTAGTTTAGAATCGTTACTTACATACCAAGCGCAGTGATACCGGTTAGGGGTATTTTTAGCGCATAACTGAAAAAGTAGAAAAAGTACAACGCCCGGCCGTGCAGCGAGCCACTTCAGAAATCGTAGGCGTTATTCGTTAATCGTCGGTACTTTAGACCGAACTGATTGGGCGTTTAAGTGAGTGAGGGAATCTGTACCCGGACGGTAGTACCGGTATTCAGCTTGGAGGATACACTCAGTAAGCCGCCATGCAGTTTGATGATGTTGCGGGCCAGGGGTAGTCCGATGCCGTACCCCTCAAACCGCTTGCTGTTGGATGCCCGGAAGAAAGGATCGAAAATGAAGGGCATTTCGGGTTCGGGTATGCCCACCCCTTTATCCTGAATCACCAGCACGACTTCCTGCGCCGTGGTGCCAATGTGCACCGTTACCGGCTGATTGTACGAATATTTACAGGCATTGTTGAGCAGATTGACTAAGGCAAGCTGTAGGAGTTGCCGGTTCCCGCTGACCTTTAGTTTCTTAGGGTCTTCGGGTAGAAAATCCAAATTAACCCGGATTTGATGGTTGGGATTAAGCTGGTCAATGATCGCTTTTACCTCCCAGATCAGCTCATCGGCCCGGATCACGTCAACATGTAGTTTGTTGCCCTTGAACCCGATCTGCGCCAACGATAGCAGTGACCGGGTAATTTCATTCAGCCGCTCGGCTTGCGTTAAGATCTTTTGTAGGGCCAGTTGGTACTCCGCGGGCTGCCGTTCTTTTTTTAGCGTAACCTCAGCCTCCCCAATAATGGCCGTCAGGGGCGTAGCCAGCTCATGCGACGCGTTGCCGATGAAATTTTTCTGAATTTCCATCACCGTTTCGATGCGGTTAAGCAGGTCGTTGAAGGTGGCCGTTAGCTCGCCAATCTCATGGCGGTATTCCTCCTCCAGTCGCAGATTGATGTTTTCGGTACTGATGTGCTTGACCCGGTTGGTAATCCGCTTGATAGGATCAAAAATGCGCTTTGAAAAGTAGACAGACATGGAAATGGTAACGACTGAAGAGAGTAGAATACCCAAACCAAGGATATTGCGCAGGAAATCAAGGTGGTGGTTTATGTAATAATTATTGGCTGACACCACGACTATGTAGTCCTTCGGCTTGGCATGAACTTTTACCCCGGCGAAAAACTTGGTGCCTCGCTGGGCAGTCGACCGGCCCTCCGTTAGAATGGCTTGAACCAACGCCGGGGGTAGCTGGTAAATCTTGGCCAGTTGATGGGGTGCCGCCTGGTCAATGGGAATGACGTACTCTCGTTCTTCGTCGAGTCGTTCGAGGTGCTTTTCGCGGATGGTTCGGTAGCTTTCGGCATTCAGCGTGTCAGAGTCTAAGTGATAACGAGCCGCAATGGTGGCCCGTGTTTCTAATCGTTTGTAGAAATCCCCGTACGAATAGCTGTTCTGGAACAGATAGACGCCCACGCCCAAAAGGGTCAGGATGGTCAGACCGTAAAACACCAGTAGCAGGGCAATGCGGGTCGGCGTGTTCATGGTTCTTTCAGGACGTAACCCATCCCCACCACGGTGTGGATGAGTTTGGTTGACGACTCGGCGTCCAGCTTCCGGCGCAGGTAATTGATGTACACATCAACCACGTTGGTGGCCGAATTGAAATTTAGGTCCCAAGCCGCTTCCAGCAAATCCATGCGCGAAAGCACCCGACCCTTGTTGCGGATCAGCGTCAGCAGCAGCCGATACTCGGTCGCCGTCAGTTGAATGAGCTGCCCGTTCCGCATCACCGTCTTGGCCGCATCATCCACCTGCAGATCGGCCAGCACATATTGGGGGCTGTAGGGACTAATTTCAGATTCGCCCGTACGGTTCGCCCGGCGGAGCAGCGCGTTGACCCGCGCGCTTAGCTCGATAAACTTAAACGGTTTGACCAGATAATCGTCGGCTCCGCTGTTTAACCCAACCGCCACGTTTTCGGACGTATTCAAGGCCGTTAGGAACATAATCGGGGTCAGAACCTGATGATGGCGCAATTCCTTGCACACGTCCAGCCCGTTGCGGTCGGGCAGCATGATATCCAGGATAATCAGGTCAAACTGGGCTTGTAAGGCCAGGCGGACGCCGGCCGCTGCGTCGAAGGCGACCGATACCGCGTAGTTATCTTCGGCGAGTCCCCGGCGGATAAATTCAACCAGGCTGACTTCGTCCTCGACAAGCAGAATCCGTTTCATGGGCTGATTGCGATGCATGCTCTTTTGGAACGTAGGGTTAATTCTAATTCTTATCGTATTCTAATCTGGCTCTTAAACCGCTTTAATGCCTGATGAGGAGCTTTACGCCCAAACAAATCGCAGGCAATGATACGGCATAAAACAATCTTGGTTCCGACGGATTTTCGGGTGGCTTCCCTCAACACGCTCCGCTGGGCGCTCGAAGAGAGCAACGAGTCGACGGTCGATGTCGTGCTGCTGTACTGCGAAACGCTCGACGACTCGATTACCGAACGGCTTTTTTACTCACCAAGACGCATCATTGACGGCCTGCTGACGGCTGACTACAAAGATGCCATCAGCATCCTGCGCAATCGCTTCGAGAACAAGCTGGGGGAACTGCGGATTGAACTGTTTCACGGCAAGACGCAGCCCGCGTTTGACACTCTCCTGAATACGCTCAACATCGATGCGATTTACCTTTCTACCCTCTACCGGCTCCATCGGCCCGGACGGACCTTTGACCCCGCATCGTACATCAAGCAAGGCAAGGTGCCTTACTACGAAGTGGCGTGGTTTCCCCAGGACGTCATCACAACGGAAGACAGTCTCGAAAACTTGTTTTTATAGCCCCTTTCTAACATGCGTCAACCAACCTTTCCAACTACGCCCGCGGGCCGGCTAAAGCTTTTCTTTACCTTTTGGGACTCCCGTTGGGAAGACCTCACCAAAGACAACTGGGCCAAAGTCGTCTACCGCGACTTTAGCGCCGGTCTCATCGTGGCGATGACGGCCATTCCGATGGCGATGGGTTTTGCCATGGCGATGGGTATGCGGCCCGAGAACGGCATTATCGCCGGGGCTATGGCCTGTCTGGTGGGCCGCACGTTTGGCGGTTCCAAGTACCAGGTCTACGGGCCAACGGCCGCGTTCATTCCCGTCATTGCCGCCCTGTTTGCCAAGTATGGTCCGGCCGCCGGGGGTGATTTTGGTCAGGCCCACAGCTTTCTGGTGCTGGTCTCGATTCTGGCCGGTATCATCCTCATCATCATGGGTATCTACGGCTTCGGGCGGTACGCTAAGCTGGTGCCCAATTCAATCATTGTGGGCTTCACCATCGGCATTGCCACTGCTATTGCGCTCACCAACCTGGAGGATATTCTGGGCATTGAATCGTTTGCCAGCCTGCTGGGGCAGGACGAAGACGTGAAGGGTGGTTTGCTGGAGAACCTGCGTACGGCTTTTGGCAATTTAGATAAAATTAACGGCTGGTCGATTCTACTGGGCGTGCTGACGTTCGTAGTCGCCAAGGGGGCGTTACGCATCTCGATCTTCATCCCCGGCCCGCTGATTGCCATAGTGCTGGCGACGCTCATCTCGGCCACGCTGCTGACCGACAAGGGCATCGTGCTGGTGCGGGACATCTACGGCTCGATTCCCAACAACTTTTTTGTCTTCACGGCCCCAGGTCTACCCGCCCTCAGCGCGTCGGTCATCTTCGATATTGTTTACTTCGTAGGTGCCATCGTGTTCGTGTCGGGCGTGGAAAGCGTGTTGTGTTCGTCGATGGCCGATCGGTTGGCCAACAACCAGGGAACGCTGTTTAACCCCGACAAGGAGTTTTTCGGGCAGGGCCTGGTGCAGATCATTACGCCCTTGGTGCAGGGCTTTCCCTGTACGGGGGCGCTGGCCCGCACCGCTACCAGCATCAAAGCGGGGGCGGTGACTCCGCTGGCGGGTTACTTTAAGGCCGTGCTCAAACTCACCCTGGCATACTACCTGGCGCAGTATTTGGAGCTGATTCCGATGGCCTGCATTGGGGGCATCCTGGTTTGGGTCGCCAGCAACATGATCAAACCCGCCGAAATTCGGGAAGTAAGCCGAAGCGGCAAGTTCGAGCTGTCGATGATGCTGTACACGGCGGTGATGGTTCCCTTAACCGACTTCCTGACGGGTGTACTGTCAGCGCTGGTGATCTACTTCATCGTCCAGCGGTTTGGACCCGGCCGCCGGAAACAGCCGATCGAGGTGGCGCAGAGCGCTACGGCGGATTGACGTTGACGGGCAGCAGCGTGACCGGTCGTTGTCCATGCCTTACTACCCAGTATGTCTTGCGGATTCAACAAGGGGCACCTAAAAACCGGACGGCAGAGGTCGCTATCGCAACGGCAGTGATGCCGCCACTGCTGGACTGGCAATCCGACTGTGCCCAAGCAGGCCGATTACCAAGCCGGCTTGACGGCGATAACCATCGACGATGGAGAAAGCCTGTTTACCCAACTTACAAAGCCAATGCCTTGCCTGCCCTGGTGCTGTCGCTACAGTAGACCGTTGGACCTAAACATGAGGTAGAGCCAACGGGTACGTTAGTTGAAACTAATTATTATAACGGTCTGATTTGTAATGGGTTGACTATAATAGCGAGCTGATCCGGCCCTACGCCTAACCTCGGATACCATTTAGTATCGACCAACTCACCGGCAATGCGTTGTAAACCGACGTACTACGCATTGCGACTGTACGACCATGCCGTACACTAACTCACTGACCAGAAATTTATGAACGGATCAGTAACGGCTTACCGCTTCCCCGTAGACCCTTCCGTCCGCAGGTGCGCTACTCCTGATTCATTTCGGTAAGACCAACTACCCAACGGTATGCTGTTAGACAAACCCATTCCCTTAATTTTCTTTCTGCGCAAGATTCGGCGGGAGGCCCTGCTCATCTTTTTGTTTGCCAATGTGGTGGTGCTGGTGAAGTACTTTTTTAATCTGCGCTACCTGACCATCCCGATTGCCATTCCGACCCTGTTGGGCACGTGCATTGCGCTGCTGCTGGCGTTTCGAACTAATCAGGCCTACGACCGCTGGTACGAAGCCCGCATTGCCTGGGGGGCCATCGTCAACGACAGCCGCTCGTTGATTCGGCAGCTTCAGACGTTTCTGGCGGACGGTCCGGCGCAAAACAGCATCCTGCGAACGTTCGTGCAACGGCATTGCGCGTGGTGCTACGCGCTGGGCGACTCGCTGCGGGGGTTAGACGTGGGGCAACGACTGCCCCAATTTCTGCCCCCAGCCGATGCGCGATTTGTGCTGACGTTTGATAACAAGCCGAACGGGTTATTGCTGGAACACGGCCGCCACATTGGTCAACTCTACGAGAGCGGCCAGTTAACCGACTTTCAGATGATTCAGCTTAGTACGACCCTCAACAGCCTGACCGATTCGATGGGCCGCTGCGAGCGCATCAAGAACACGGTTTTTCCGCGCACCTACACTTTCAACCTCCAACTATTTATCTATCTGTTCGCGGCTATTCTGCCGTTCTGCTTCGACGCCGACCTCTACTACTTAGATGTGCCGCTGGTTACGCTGATTGCCTCGGCTTTTCTGTTGATTGACAAGAGCGCACTTCAGCTCCAGGACCCCTTTGAAAACAAACCCACCGATACGCCCATGACCACCATCGCCCGCACGATTGAAATCAATCTGAAAACCATGACCAACTTCGACTCGGTGCCGGAGCGATTGGTAGCCGACGCGTATTACGCCATGTAAAATCTTGATCCGTACTGCCCTGGTTAAGAACGAACCGTTCGTATCAGCCTTCAACTCTAACTCCAGACGCTCAACGAACGCAGCGCGCCCGCCCCGGTGGGTGCTTACCCGATCTTCGTGCCCAAATTCAGATTCTCAGAAACGCCCTCTTCAACGACGCCAGCGTACAGGCTTGGCCATTAGTCAAACGGCCGACGTGAACGTAAACGAACGGGCGGTGCAATCCTCTCGGCGGAAGTCGCATTAGAAGTTGAACGTACTCTTTTAAACAAGCGTAAGCTTCCCTAAAAAATATGCCAGTAAAAGAAAGGTAAGGTAAGGAGTCTGTTTGGCATTTCACTGGTATACTTCTAAGGGAAGCTTACAGATCGAAGGTTACGCTCTTGGTAGAAAGAGTCCAGCCGTTAACACTGTAGTCGGTGTAAAAAATCGATCGGTTATAAATACCAGTATACAACCGGCTTCACCAGTTTGGATTAACCTGTAGATATATGATTACGGCTGTCGGAACCCGTCGGTGACACCGGCTTATCAACTCCTGGGTCTGCCGATTCAGCTCAGGCCGCTGATTGGATCATCCGTTCTTTCACTGTGAAGTTCATTGAAAATGGTCGCTGATGTAGGCATAGCCTGAGACTGGTAAATCAGAGTAATAAAAATTTAGGAAAGGAATTACTGTGTTTGTTACAATCATTCGTAAGCCGGATAACAGTTTATACGGTAAGCCCATGTAACTTCTCATTATCAGGTAATAAGAGGTGATTTAACAGGTTGTTTAACCCAGTAAATACAAAAGGAGGTCACATCTCTGTAACCTCCTCTGTATCATTGTCGGGATGGCGGGATTCGAACCCACGACCTCTTGCACCCCATGCAAGCACGCTACCAGGCTGCGCTACATCCCGAATGCAGAAGCAAAGATAATAGCGATTCCTAAATATCGACTAACGAATGTCGAACAATTTACCGGTGACCGATTCAATTCAACATTCGTTAGTCGATGTTTAGAAGCTTTACTCGTTTCGGCCGCTGCCCTGCGTGGCGGGTTGAGCCGCCCGTCGTTGCTGCATGGGGTTACCGCCCTGCGGAGCAAACGGACTCTGCCGTTGCTTAAACAACTGAAACCGAGTTGGCTGCGCCGTGCGCGGAAACGAGTTGTTTTCCGTGTCGATGTCGGCGATTTCGTAAAAAGGATCAAGTGTCCACTGCGTTACTTTCTTGCTGGTGGCAATGACTTTCTTGATCGACTGATCGTTGAAGCGCCAGATTTCAGCCGGGAAACGGGCAACGGAATCCGTACCGTCTTCAAACTGCATCCGAATAATGACCGGCATCGGCACCCCCCCTTTATTCTTCAGCGCTACGGTATAAAAATTCGTACCAGCGTTTGCTTCGAGGGCCTTCCGCTCATCGGGACTTAACGTAGCCAAATAATCCTGGTAACGCTTGCGGTCCGCGTCCGTTACGGCGTATGGATCGTAGCGGTTGTAAAAATCCTTCATAGTCGAATCCTGCGACACGACGCTTTGAGCCTGCGTGGCGGCATCCCGCTGCTTGCTGACGGTGCCGGCCCGGCGTTGGGCTTCGGCGCGGGCTGCTGCCTTGGTGACCTCCGGGTTGCCCGAGTCAACCTGATACCAATCCACTTCGACTAAGTCCTGGTCGACCGGCTCGACACCGTAGAACCAGCCTTTCCAGAACCAATCCAAGTCAACGCCCGACGCGTCTTCCAGCGTGCGGAAGAAATCGGCCGGTTCGGGGCTTTTGAACGCCCACCGACGGGCGTACTCTTTAAAGGCGTAATCGAACAACTCACGGCCCATGACCGTTTCGCGCAGAATATTTAGCGCTGTGGCCGGTTTGGCGTAGGCGTTCGGACCGAGGCTAATGACGTTGTCGGACGAGGTCATAATCGGCGACAGCACCGACTTGTCGGATTTCATGTAATCGACAATTTGCTGCGGTTCGCCCCGGCTCGTTGGAAAATTGTAGTCCCATTCTTTTTCGGCCAGATACTGGCAGAAAGTGTTGAGGCCCTCGTCCATCCAAGTCCACTGCCGTTCGTCGGAGTTGACAATCATTGGGAAAAAGTTGTGCCCAACCTCGTGGATAATCACGCCAATCATACCCGCTTTGGTTCGTTCGGAATACGTACCGTCGGCTTCGGGCCGGCCGCCGTTGAACGAAATCATGGGATACTCCATGCCCCCGCCGGGCGTGGCGTGGCACGAAATGGCGACGGGGTACGGGTACTTGATGGTCCGGTTGCCGTAGGACTTCAACGTGTGCTCAACGGCGCGGGTCGAGTACTGTTCCCAAAGGGGATTGCCTTCTTTGGGGTAAAACGACATGCTCCAAATTTTGCGCCCGTCGCCGTATACGTCGGTCTGCATGGCGTCCCAGATAAACTTGCGGCTGCTGGCAAACGCAAAGTCGCGTACGTTGTCGGCTTTGTAAACCCAGGTTTTCTTGCCCTTCACATCGGCCGGTTTCGCCTTTTCGGCCGCTTCGGCTTCCGCCTGCGTC
>CAXUEB010000102.1:0-977 GCA_964249775.1 uncultured Spirosoma sp. | reverse complement strand
GACAACCGGCTTCTTGGCGTTAGCCGCCTGCGCCAGGCGCTTCTGCTGCGTGGCGGTTAAAACCTGCTTGTAATTTTGGCACTCACCGGTTGCGCCGACGACGTGGTCGTTCGGCACAGTGATGGCAACTTTGTAGTTGCCGAAGATCAATGTAAACTCACCCTGACCCAGAAACTGCTTGTTCTGCCAGCCGTACACGTCGTTGTAGGCGCACAGCCGGGGAAACCAGTGAGCAATGAAGTAATTGGAGTTGCCGTCTTTAGGGAAAAACTCGTAACCGCTGCGGCCGTAATACTCCGTGACGTAGTAATTCCAGTCGACGTTGAAGGCATAGCTCTGACCCGGTTTGAGGGGCGTCGGCAGGTCGATCCGCATCATCGTTTGGTTGATGGTGTAGGGCAGCGCCCGGCCCGACTTCGGTTCTTTGACGGCCGTAATCTTATAACCAAACTTGTCAGTTGCCTGCTGACTGCTGCGTTCGCGAACCGAAGTCAGGTTCTGCAACTGGTTAAAGCTCATGCCGTTCTCGTTGATGCCGCCGGTGCGCGTAACGCTGCCGATGGACCCCTTGGCAAACAGATTCTGATCGAGTTGCAGCCAGATGTAGCGGAGTTCGTCGGTCGAATTGTTGTGGTACGTCACCGTCTGCGCACCAATGATGCGCTGATTGGCGTCGTCCAGTTCAACTTTAATGTCGTAGTCGGCTCGGTTCTGAAAATAATCGCGGCCGGGCGCACCGGCGGCCGTGCGGAACGTATTGGGCGTGGGCAGCAGCGGCCCGAGCTGTTCAAAGCGCGTGTTGGCGTTCTGCGTCGGTGTGGGCTGCGTCTGGGCGAAGGCGACACCCATCAACACGGTCAAACTGACGGTTCCTATAAGTTTTGTTCTCATGTATCAGGGTATATTGGAGAAGCAAGGGTAAAACTACGAAAAAAGAAGACAAGGGCTGATGCTCTATGCCCGGTTCACGTCCAACA
>CAXUEB010000101.1:12862-17153 GCA_964249775.1 uncultured Spirosoma sp. | reverse complement strand
AGGTATGGCTAACACATATAAAAATAGTTAAATAATTTATGTAATTAGTTAAAATAAATTAACTCTTTAGACACTTTTTATATGTAACTATACTTTAAACTAAGTCTTTGATTTATAATGCGTTTAGCCGTTAGGTAGACAGTACTCAGCGAAGTACTAAATTTGATTTTGGAAAATAAGGGCACACAACCGGATAAAACGAGTGCGTTGTTCGAACCGAGAAATCTGATAAGTGGTCGGTTAAATTAATTACAACGATTGCCAGTAGGCTTAGTAGCTGCCCTATCAACAGCAACGGCCCATCCGTGTGGGATGGGCCGTTGAACTGTCTAATACCGATGTGTACGTTCTGAGGATAACTTGGGTGGAGGTTAACGCCCGTTCGTTGAACAAATTACCAGGTTCGCTTGCTCATCATCCGGTCTAACTCCGGCCGAGACATGGTACCCAGTTCAGGGTGCCCACCGAGCCACTTCAGAAAATCCGTTTTGATGTCGTCGGTCCACTGACTATCAATCTGCCCCGTCGTATAGCGCCCCGACTTGACTACCTCGAAGCCGTACTGATCCTTGCGCGTCACAAACTCGCAGGTGCTGATAACCGACTCGGCCAAGTGCGCCGGTACGAACAAGACGCCTTCCTGCTGGGCAATCACCAGATCGCCCGGTAGAACCATCGCGCTACCCATGCGGATCGGCGTGTTGAGCCCCATTAAAACCATTTCTTCTAAGAAAGACGGGTGAAAATCGCGCACGAAGGCGTTGAATCCCTTGATAGTCTGAAGTTCCTGCAAATCGCGAGCGGCTCCGTTAAAGACCACGCCGTTGCCCGTTCGGCTGAAGATGGCGTTGCCCAGCGTTGCGCCCATGAGCGTTCCCCCGCCGATTTTACCAAAGGCGTCGGCCACGTACACGTCGCCCTTGGTCAGTACGTCGATGGGCCAGGCGTTGGTGTTGCCTTTGCGGCCCTGCTGCGTGGTGCCGCGTTGTTTGATGGCTTTCTCTACGTCCGGGCGGCTGGGCATGAACATCGCCGTGACCGCCCGCCCAACTACCGGCACGTCGTTGTGAATTAGCCGCCAGCCGCCTTCAAACTGATTGGTGTAACCTTCGTTTTTGAGTACCGTCCAGGCGTCGTCGATGCCAATTTTCTTGGCCCGCTCCAGCAGATTGTCCGAGATCTTGGGACGACCGTCGGCAAAGCGTTCGCCTTTCCACTCGGACGTTAGAAACGTCAGTTCGTCTTTGGAGATGGTCTGCCCGAACGACGGACCAGCAACGTACAGAATCAGCAGTAAGAGGGTAATTTTCCGGTTCATTCGGTTAACTGGGTAAACCGCAGAGGGCGCAAAGGATACGCAAGGAACGCAAAGACTTCAATTTCTCCGCGATCTTGGCGTATCCTTTGCGTTAGAAAACGCTTATTTTCCTTCTTTGGCCAGATACGTGTCAATATCTTTTTGGGTAATGGCCAACTGCTTGGGGTACTTGGCTACCCACGCCCGAAACTCGCCCTTGATTTTGTCGGACCAGTCGCCGTGAATCTCGCCGGACGGATACTTGCTTTGCTGAAGCAGTACGCGCTCAAACTCGTCGCGCAGGGCCGTCATCTCCGAGGCCGACACCAAGCCTTCGACCAAGTGGGCTGGAACAAACACCACGCCGTATTCATTGGCAAACACTACGTCGCCGGGAAAGACCGTCACGTCGCCGACGCGGATGGGCGCGTTGATCGAAGTGGGCGTCATGTCTTTGATGTAGGACGGGTCGTGACCTTTGACCCAGGCATTAAAACCTTTAGTATCTTTCAACTCCTGCATGTCGCGGATCGAGCCGTAGAAGATCACGCCTTTGCCCGTTTTGCCGTAAATGGCGTTGCCCAGGCTCGACCCGATCAACGTGCCGTCTTTCACCTTGCCGTAGCCATCGGCCACGTACACATCACCTTTGGTTAGGATGTCAATCGGCCAGATGTTAATGCCGCCCCGCTGCGATCGCCCTTCGGCCTTGCCCTGCGCCCGGACCAGACTGTCGAGGTCGGGGCGGGTCGGCATGAACTGCGCCGTCACGACCCGGCCGGTCATGGTTTCGCCGGGTTTGAGAATGACCCAGTTCTTTTCGACCTGATTGCGATAACCTTTGTTGGCCAGATAACCCCAGATTTGTTCAAGCGTGCAGTTCTGTAACCGCTCTAAAACCAGGTCCGGCACCTTCGGACGGCCATCGGGCAGGCGTTCGCCCTTCCAGTTGGCGGTCAACGCCTTAACGTGTTCGGGCGGGGAACCCACCCGCTGAGCCTGGATGGAAGAGATGCCTAATCCTGTGACGACTGTCAGTGCGAGTAGCGTTCGTCTCATCATTGCCATATCAAAAGTTGACGGTTCAGAACTAAACCTAAAAGATCCTTTAGAGGCCTTTTAGGTTTAAGAAGACGACTTTATAAGTAAAATACTGCCATTAGGTTATTTTATGGATAAATAGTCCCAAACCAAGAACGTTTGCCATGAAAAACATTTTCTCCCGATTAGCCGGAGCGGACTCGTCGCCCGACCGGCGCGATTTTTTGCGCAAAGCTGGCTTAGGCGGTCTTTCGCTCGGTATGCTATTCGATACAAAACCCGAGCAGGAACTGGAGTTTATTACCCAGAAGGTTTCTCGCGACTCGAAGCCGTCGGAACTGAAAATTACGGACATGCGTGTTGCGGTGCTGGCGGGTGTGCCGTTCAGCAGTCCCATCATCCGCATCGACACCAATCAAGGTTTAATTGGCTGGGGCGAAGTGCGCGACGGAGCCAGCGCCAACTACGCGCTGATGTTGAAAAGTCGGATTCTGGGCAAAAACCCGTGCAATGTTGAGCAGATTTTTAAGCAGATTAAGCAGTTTGGCAATCATAGCCGCGCGGCCGGGGGCGTGTGTGGCGTCGAAATGGCCCTGTGGGATTTGGCCGGTAAAGCCTACAATGTACCGGCTTATCAACTCATGGGCGGTAAATATCGCGATTACGTCCGGCTCTACGCCGACACGCCGGAAGGCAAGGATTACGACGATTTTGCTAAAAACATGAAAGTCCGTAAGGAGCAGGGCTATTCGTTCCTGAAAATGGACTTCGGTATTGGGATGCTTGCCGACCAGCCTGGTACGCTGGTCAACGCCAACAACTGGAGCGTGAAACGGCAGTGGGACGACCGCGAAACGGGTAAACTGGGCAACTATGCGAACACCAAGCACCCGTTTACGCGTATCCAGGTCACCAAAAAAGGCATGGACCGGCTGGTAGAACACGTAGGCAAGGTGCGCGACATCGTTGGCTACGAAACGCCCTTAGCCGCTGATCACTTTGGTCATTTCGACGTCAACACGGCCATTCAAATTGGTAAGGCGATGGAACCGTTCCGGCTGGCGTGGCTCGAAGACCTCGTGCCCTGGTTCTACACCGATCAGTGGAAACAGATTACGGACGCCATCGACACGCCGACGCTGACGGGCGAAGACATTTACCTCAAAGAAGACTTTATTAAACTCATCGACGCCAAAGCCATCGACATGATTCACCCCGATCTGGCGTCGTCGGGTGGTTTGCTGGAAACCAAGAAGATTGGCGACTACGCCGAGGAAAAAGGTATTCCGATGGCGATGCACTTCGCCGGATCGCCCATCTGCATGATGGCCAACGTGCACTGTGCCGCGGCTACCGAAAACTTCGTGGCCCTGGAGCACCACGGCGTCGACGTATCCGGCTGGGAAGACATCGTTACGGGGATGAAGCCGATTGTGGAAAAGGGCTTCGTGAAAGTACCCGACAAGCCGGGCCTCGGCGTCGAACTAAACGAAGAAGTTGCTAAACGCTTCCTCAAAAAAGGCGCTACCTGGTTCGCCCCCACTGATACGTGGAACACCAAAGATTCGGCCGATCGAGAGTGGAGTTGAAAATGGTGAATCGTGAAGGGTGAATAATGAATCGTGAGGTGAGCTGGCGCTGGACAGCACTTCACGATTCACTACTCACCCTTCGCTATTCTAACAAATTCTTCAACGCTTTGTCTAAATCGCCAAACTGGTACTGGAAGTTGGTTTCTTCGGCGATGCGTTTGTTGAGGACATAATTGCCGCCGATGACAGTAATAGCCAGTTCACCGAACATTAATTTTATGGCAAAGGCTGGAATGTTGGGCAGCACCATCGGCCGGTTGAGAACCTTGGCAATGGCCCGCGTCAGGGTTTCGTTGGTAGCGGGCTGGGGCGCGACGGCGTTGTAGACGCCTTGCCACGACGCGTCGGTTAGCGCCTGTAG
>CAXUEB010000101.1:7156-12852 GCA_964249775.1 uncultured Spirosoma sp. | reverse complement strand
GATACATCCGGCAGAGGTCGTCGAGGTGAATCCACGAAATGTACTGCTGACCGGAACCGATGGGCGCGCCCGCGCCCAACCGGACCGGCTGCGCGAGCTTGGGCAAAGCTCCGCCGGCCATCGTCAGGACAACGCCCGTCCGAAGTTTTACGGTGCGAATGCCCAGCGCGGCCACCTGATCTTCCGACCGTTCCCACGCCCGCGTCACCTGCGCCAAGAAATCACTGCCGCCTTCGCTGTGCTCAGTTAGGGGCCGGTCGCCGGTGTCGCCCCCGTAATAGCCGATGGCCGACGAAGCCAGAAATGAGCTAACCTTGTGCGGGTTGTTGCCCAAAGCCTTAGCCAGCAGCTCGGTCGACTGGGTGCGCGAGGTTAAGATTTCGTTTTTACGGGCGTCGGTCCAGCGTTCATCGGCGATGCCCGCCCCGGCGAGGTGAATAATGTGGTCGGCCGTTTGAATGGCCCGCGGGTCGAGGTGACCCTGTTTGATGTCCCACTGATACATGTTGACACCTTGAATGGGCTTGACGCTTCGACTCAAATAAGAAACCTGGTAGCCTTGCTGCTGGAGCAATTGCGTCAAGCGACGGCCGATGGTACCGGTTCCGCCGGTGATGAGAACGGTATGGCTCATGGGTGGGTTACTGAGTTAGCCTACGCATAACCCGTTGACATAGGGTGGGGTTTAGTTTTGGTGGGGACAACACATGCGCTACGACAAGCTGATTCAACCCGCGTTCTCGATTAGCGCTGCCGCAACAACGCTGGGCGCGATCTTATTGAACGTCTCGCCCACGGTCTACGCTGGCTTGATTGGCATTGGGTTAAGTTTGGTCGTATTGCTCCTGATGAAGCAGAATAGTAGCGTAGCGTATCTGATCAGCCGGGATTGGATTGTTATAACCGGACTGTTGTTCCTGATTGCGTTTGGTTACGTATTCATTCGCTCGCCCAGCGTTAACTCCGTAACGTTTCAGAGCTGGTTAACGGCGTGCATCCTTGCAGAGTTATTCCTGAAATTGGTACTGTACGTTGTCCGCCGAAAGACAAGCAACCGTTCGTAAGCACGCAAGTTGCCTCGACCCGAACCCCTCAAAAAGCGTTGTCTTTACAATACACGAATGCCGCACGACAATGGAAGCCATTGAACTCCGTTACAAGCCGTTTTACTTCAACGACGACGAGTTCTACGAACTCTGCCGGCAGAACGCCGACCTCGAACGCGACGCGAACGGAACCAGTTTGATTAGGCCAAACACGGGGGCAGAAACCGGTGATCGTAACTCCGAACGTAACTTTCAGCTACGACTTTGGAACAAACAGCATAACCTGGGCAACGTATTCGACTCGTCAACGGCTTTTCGCCTGCCGTCAACCGCGGTACGTTCGGCGGATGGGGCGTTTGTTGCACTGGACCGGTGGAGCGCTGACCACTGAGCAGAAAAAGAAGTTTCCTCTGTTGTGTCCTGATTTTGTGGTTGAGTTAATGTCTGAAACGGACGTGTTGAGCGAAGCGCAAACCAAAGTACAAACCGACTGGATGGCGAACGGTTGCCGACTGGCTTGGTTAATTGACCCAAAAACAGAGACAACCTATATCTACCGCGCCGACGGCTCCATTCAGATCAACCGCACGTTCGATCAGCCGCTGTCGGGCGAAGACGTGTTACCGAACTTTACGTTAACTTTGTCGGAGCTACGCCAATAAGCCACGGTTCTTACACAACCCATTCTTTCGGCAAGCCCAACTGCCGGGCGTAGTGCGCCGGGGCCGCGTAATGAACCCAACTCAGTAGTTTATTGATCTCGTCGGCAAACTCAAGGTGGTAATCCGGGTCCAGCTTAGCAGCTTTTTTTAAAATTTGGTCGGTCCGTTTGGCGATGTACTGCGCGGCTTTGTCGGAGCGCGCATTGTACTTGGCCAGTAGGTGCGCGTGGTGCTCGTAGAACGTGTTAAGCAGGTGCAGTCCCAGTTCAACTTCGCCGTAGGCATCCTTGGTTACCTTGACGTGGCGGCTGATGTAGCCGCTGACGGTGCGCATGGTCATCATCACCCAGCCCGCCGTGTCCTGCTTCTGATCGGCAGTTCGGTTGGTGAATTGCCGGATCAGGTCACGCCGTTCGTCGATGGTTTGTCCGCGCTCGACCAACTCGAAGTACAGTTTTTCGGTTAAGACCGCGTCTTTGGCAATCAGCCGCAGTAGCAATTTGTCTTTTTCCACGCCCGTCAGGCGGACAATGGCTTTCTTGAGGTCTGGATCGAGCGCGGGCAAGGAAGTTTGCGTTTGATGGTTCCGAATCGTGTTCTAACCAACAAACAAACGAACAATCAAACACACAAGCAATCACACGCCCACCGTATCGCCCTCATCGGTACGAATCTTGTCTTCAATGTAAGCAATGATTTCGGCGGCAACGTCGACGCCCGTCGCCGTTTCAATGCCTTCCAAACCGGGAGAGGAGTTCACTTCGAGCACCAGCGGCCCCCGGTCGGAAGGCAGCATATCCACACCGGCGACTTTGAGACCGAGGGCGCGGGCCGCGTTGATGGCCGTTTGTTCTTCGTCGGGCGAAAGCTGCGTGGTCATTGCGTTGCCGCCCCGGTGGAGGTTCGACCGAAAATCGCCTTCGACGCCCTGCCGTTTGATGGCTCCCACGACGCGCCCGCCTACGACAAACGCCCGTAGGTCGGCTCCTTTGGCTTCGGCGACGAACTCCTGCACCAGCACGTGCTTTTTAAGGCCGTAGAAGGCTTCGATGGTCGACTTGGCGGCCTTGGCCGTTTCGGCCAGCACCACCCCAATGCCCTGCGTGCCTTCGAGGAGCTTGATGACGACCGGCGGGCCACCAACGAGGTTAATCAGTTGGGTAACGTCGCCGTTTTTAGGATGGTTGGCAAATACCGTTTTGGGTAGTCCTACGCCCGCTTTTGAAAGGACCTGCAAACTCCGCAGCTTGTTGCGCGAGCGGGTAATGGCCTGGGATTTAGCCGTGGTAAATACGCGCATCATCTCAAACTGCCGAACAACGGCGCAGCCGTAATCAGTGACCGACGCGCCAATGCGCGGTACGATAGCGTCGAAGGCATCGAGTTCCTGTCCTTCGTACAGTACCGATGGCCGGCCGCCTTCAATCATGACCTGGCAATTCAAATGGTTGACCACTACGCCCTCGTGACCGCGTTGGCGGGCGGCCGCGAGGAGTCGTTGGGTCGAGTACAGCGTCGGATTGGCCGATAAGATGGCAATGCGCATTCGTTGGTGGTCAGTCCTCCGGTCAATAAGCGGGCAAGTTAGTCAGCGAATGAGGTGCACACGACTCGTAGGCTTATTCATCGACTAACTCACTACGTACCGAGCGGAGAACTGCGTTTTTATGTTGATGAGATAGATTCTTCTGGGCAACGTCCACCACGAAGCGGTTCCGAAGCAGTTTGCGGCCCAGCAGGACCGGATTTTTTAAACGTTCGCGGTCGGCTAAGGTAAACTCCGCGCGGATGATTCGCCCAAACAAGACAATGCGGGTTTTGATGACGTAGCGTTTTTCGGCTACGCCAAAGGAATTGCGGATCATGCGCTGACTAAACTGGTCGCTGTGAAACTGCCGCGCCGGTTCGCCGGTTTTGTCAATCAACCAAAAACTTAACCGAGTCCGCAAACCGGCCCGGACCAACTGCACATTTTTACAGTGCAGCGCCGACGTAAACGCGCCCGTGTCCACTTTTACCGGCACATCGTACAAGGCTAAATCTGGAAAATCAACCAGATCCGTCATGCCGATGGTTTGTTTAGGCTTCATACGCGGGTATAAAGGGTGCAGGGTATACGGTGTAAACGTTAACGCGCAAGCTTTGTACCCTACACCCTGCAACTACTATCTACGTCCGAATCAACCGGCTAAAGGTGAGCGACATATCCAGCATAATCATCTTGGCGCGGGCGTTGCGTTCGAGGTGGTAAGCGGCCTCGTTTAGGTCGGCCACGATGTGTTCAAGGTGCTCTGTGGTCAGAACTTTGGCGAAGTTTTTCACGAACGCCATCTCGTCGTCGGGCAGGCGTAGCAACGCGCCGGCTCCCTGCTGCCACAAGAACAGATCGCGGTAGAGCCGAATGCTGTAATCGAGCAATCCTTTCTGTTTTTCCTTGCTAAAACCGTCGAACTGGTCGGCCTGTTTCACCAATTTGATAAGGTCCTGTCGGTAACAGTCGCGCATCCATTCGGCAAACCACGTATATTGGTCGGAACCCGCCACGCCGTCTACCTCTTGGCGGCTCAGGTGCAGTGCTCCGGCCAGATTGCCATCGGCGAGGTACGCCACGCGCCGGGCGGTGGTTTCGTCCAAATTCAACTGCTGACGCAGGTAGGTAGCGACTTCTTCGTCGGTAAAGGCGCGTACCGACACCCGCTGCGTCCGCGACAGAATCGTGATAAGCAACTTGTCGGACTGGTTGGTGACCAGCAGAAACAAGGTTTGGGCGGGCGGCTCTTCGAGCACTTTCAGCAGGGCGTTGGCCGAGGCTACGTTCATCAGTTCGGGCAGCCAGATCAGCATAAGCTTATACGCCCCTTCGTAGGATTTCAGCGACAGTTTTTGGAGGATGTTCCGGGCTTCTTCGGCCGAGATGTTGCCTTGCTTATTATCCGCCCCCGCCGTTTCGAGCCAGTCGGGCAAGGTGCGGTACGGCTGATTGAGCAAAAACTTCCGCCAGTCGGCTAAGTACGCTTCGGAGGTTTTGCCTTTGGCTAAATTAGCCACCGGAAACACCATGTGCAGATCGGGATGCACGAGTTTGGCGATTTTCACGCAGGACGCGCACCGACCGCAGGAGTCCTGACCTTGCTTGGCCTCGCAGTTGACGTACTGCGCCAAGGCCAGCGCGAGAGCAAGGTTGGCCCCCCCCGCCGGACCGTCGAACAGCAAGGCGTGGGCGAGGTGATTAGTTTGCACCGCCCGCAAGAGCAACTGCTTGGTTTCGGTGTGACCGATGATTTCGGAGAATTGCATGATTAGCTAACGACGGACGTTTCCGTCCGTTGAGCTTCGTAAATAGCTCGTAAAACGTCTTCCTCTACCCCAGTAAACTCTTTATTTCGCCGGCTGAACGCTTCGCGGGCGACTTGCAAGGCTTTGTCAAAGCGGTACGTCGTGAAGCCGTCGGCGGCCCCGCCCCACGAGAACGACGGGATGTGCTTGGGCTGGAAGCCGCCCCCGAACACGTTGACGCTGACGCCCACGACCGTGCCGGTGTTGAACATGGTGCTGATGCCGGCTTTGGTAAAATCGCCCATCATCAGGCCGCAAAAAATTCGGCCCGTGTCTTCCAGTTGCCCGGTGGCGTGCGAATGCAGTTTAACGTTGGTGTAATCGTTTTTGAGGTTCGAGTTGTTGACGTTCGCGCCTAAGTTACACCATTCGCCGATGACGGAGTTGCCCAAAAAACCGTCGTGAGCTTTGTTGCTGTAGCCAAAGAAAATCGAATTGCCCACTTCCCCGCCGACCTTGCAAAACGGCCCGATGGTGGTGTTGGAGCGCATCTTACCGCCCCAATTAACCGTTGCGCTTTCGCCGAGCGAGAACGGGCCAATCACGATGGAGCCTTCGCTGATGGTCGCGTTGCGGCCGATGTAAATCGGGCCGCCCTCGGCGTTCAACACGGCCGCCCGGATTGTAGCACCGGATTCGACAAAAACGTTTT
>CAXUEB010000101.1:5764-7146 GCA_964249775.1 uncultured Spirosoma sp. | reverse complement strand
CCGCGTGAACGGGTCAGTGATGGGTTGCGACGCCCGGCCGGCGGTGATGCGTCCGTAATCCGCCCGGATTTGCTCGCCGTTCTGCACGAAGATGTCCCATAAATGCCGTACGATTGTCAGCGGTTGGGCGAAGGCAACGGTGTGTTGGGGCAGCTCGACCAAGTCGGCCGCATTGGTTGCGGTCCGGTCGGTCCGCAGGGCCAAGAGCAAACCCGTGGGCGTAATCAGACTTTCGCCGGGCTTTACTGTTCGCAGGCGTTCGGTCAGCGCATCCGTTGGGCAAACGGCCCCGTTGACGTACAGGTTATCGTTGGTCGATTGCTGCGCAAACTTCGGCCGCAGGTACGCCGTTCGGATGGCCGGATCGTCAAATAAAATTAAGTTGGACATTGCAGGCTGAAATCAGACGGCAAATATCCCCACTTTAATTGAAAAAGAGACGCCCCGTTGGGTCAATGAAGCCAGCGGAAGCACTTACGGCGTGGTCTGGAACAGGGTAAACGTACCGAGCAGCCAGTTTTCAATGGTACTCGCGTGGGTGCCGCCGGTTGCTTTGATTAGCTTAACCGTTTCGCCTGCCCCGCGCTTCTGCATGGCGGTGTAAGCGTTCTGCGAGTTCAGGTAAAATACCTGCACATCGGCGTCACCGTGGTACAGGTGCAGGGGCGTCGCCGGCTTCCAGTCGTAGACGTTGTTATCGGCCAAGGCGTTCAGAAAAGCCGTGTCCGTACCGTTCAGAAGGCCCTGCTTGAACGCGTCGGTAAACGTCTGATCCATGCTGACGGTAATAATCGCTAACTGGCGCTTCGCCTGCACTTCGGTCAGGTACGGTTCCTTGAAGTAGTAGGATAGGGGCCGGTTAAGGCCGTATAACTGATTGTAAGCGAGCAGCGTCCATATAAACGCCTGGTTGGCTCTCGGCTCACCCGACGATGGCTGCCCGACGACGGTTCGCGCGAAGTTGGTTTTGTCGTAAGCGCCAGCCCCGCAGGAAACGGCCCGGAGGTTAAACTCGGTCGGTACTTCGTCCTGCATCTTCTTGTAAAGCGCCATTGTGGCCTTGCCCCCGGCCGAGTAGCCAGACAAGTACAGCCGATTGTCCCACTTGATGCTCGCATCGCTTTGGATGTACTCGCGGGCGGCCCGGAGGAGGTCCAACGAAGCCGACGCGTAGGTGGCGCGGTGTTCGTAAGGGTGAAAAACGCTCTTCGATTCACCAAAACCAAGGTAATCCGGGCACACCAGAATGTAGCCAAAGGCGGCAAACAACGACCCGAACTGGTACGCTTCGCTGTTTACGTTGTAGTTCGACGGAGCTTCGGCTTCGGTGTAGATGGTGCCGTGCTGGGCACTAAGCATCGGTACGGCGTTAGCTGTGGTCG
>CAXUEB010000101.1:2719-5754 GCA_964249775.1 uncultured Spirosoma sp. | reverse complement strand
GCGGAATGAGCAGACCGGACGCTGGATGTCGCTACCGTCCCAGTTCTTGGTTTTGTAAACCAGCCGACGCACCTTGATGCCGTTCCGAAGTAGGGTTGAATACAGCGCGCCGGCTGCCGACGGCCGGGCGGCAAGCTGCTCCTTGGTGAATTCGCCCACCAACGTGCTGCTGACCAAATACTGATTGGCGCTGGGCTGCGGATCGGTCGTTGACGAACTCGTACAACCGACGAGGTAGCCGGCCAGCAGAACGGCCCACAGGTAAGAACGGTAAACGGATTGACGGCGTCGGGACAGCGTGAGCATGGCGTAAAAAGAGGATGGAATTGATTTGGTTGAATCAGGAGAAAGGTACGCTTTTGGTGAAGGTTAACCAACTAAATTTGTCCATAGTGTCAAAACGTTTGACGCTCGGTTTGGTAGCAAACGCCGGCAAGAAAGGTCGGTTTATTTTTGGCAATCGGAATGCCTACGTTGACCACGGACGCCCTTATTGATCGCATCGCTGACTTGCAGGACGCAACGGGTTTGTTTCCGTCGAGTCGTAGCAACCCAACTATCGGCTACCGGCGAACCGACACCAACGGGTTTTTTACGGCCATCACGGTGTTTACGTTGGGGCAACTGCGCCCGGCGGTTTCGGGCCGTGCCCGCCAGCGAATCGACCAAATCGCCGAACGGGCTGCCGGGGCGTATCCCTTGTTTCGGAACAAGGACGGCCTGGCAACGTATAATTTCTGGCCCACGCGCCCCTCGCAGCACTTCCCCAACGGCTATTTATTTCGGCGATTCGACCATTTCCGCCTGCCCGACGCCATCGACGACTCGGCGATGGTGTACCTAACGACGCAGCCGACGCCCGACGACCTCCGCTGGCTTAGGGCTAAACTGCCCCAACACGCCAACGGTGCGGGGCGAACCGTCCGGTCGACCTACGCCGATTACCGCAACCTGCGGGCTTACTCGACCTGGTTTGGCAAGAACATGCCGATTGATTTCGACGCCTGCGCCCTGAGCAACCTGCTGTACTGCATTTACCACTACAAAATGCCTCGCGATTGCCACGACGCCGATTCGCTGACGTACCTGCGGTCGGTGGTCGAAACGGGCCGGTATTTAGTCGAACCGTTTCGGTGCGCCCCGCACTACGCCCGAACGTCGCTAATTAGCTACCATTTAGCGCGGCTGATGGCGGCTTGCGACCCGGTTGAACTGGCCCCGATTCGCCCGCGTCTGATCGCCGACACGCAACGGCTGCTGGCCCACGCGACTAACCGACTGGAGCAAATTATTCTGTCGACGGCCCTGCTACGTCTCGGTGAAACGCCACCCGCTGTTAATTTGGACAACATCGAACGGGATTTCAACACGTTTCATTTTTTCATTGCTGGTTTGCTGACCGCTTACGAACAGCCGTGGCTCCGCCGGTGGGCCGACCGGCTGATCACGCAGATGCGTTGGCAATGCGGGGCCCACAACTGGGCGCTGGTAGCGGAGTACTTAGTGGCGAGTGGTGCTAAAATAAAAGGAAGATAAGCCTTAATAGAAAGTAAAAACTTAAGTCTATGATAGTCTTACTATGATCTCACAAAGATTGTCTTCTCGATAAATCGACGAATAGATTAATTCCGATAATAAGCATAGGTCGATTTCGAATTTGGGTAACCTCGGCGCGTGAATATGACCCACCGCCTGGAAGACGAGGGCCTATACTCCAAAATCCGTCATGATGCGTTAACTTATCGAAATTCATCAAACTAAAGCGCCGTCTTATACCCGCAATTGGTTGAATAACAACCCTACCTCTAAATAGTGGCAAATCAAGTCCCGCTCTAATTTCGGGACTAAGCACAAAGCCCTTGGCGGAGATTGAATCCGGACTGACGAAGAAGGCTTCCTTCAATCGTAACGACGAGTACGCTACGTTACCCAGCACACCAATAAACAGTGTTCTTCTTGAGATGGTTGAGAACACATACCGTTTCACCCCCTGCTCAAGCTCAAAATCATTGATCTTTTGCAACTCAACCGGAACGGCGAAGTAACCAGAGTAGATACCATAATTTGGACTGTAGTATCTTACTCCTCCTATCAAAGACGTGAGTGGGTGATTGGTTGGGTATTCGTATTGAATACTAAATTTACCATCCAGAAAAACGAAAGGATTGGTTCCAACACGTTGTGCCTGAACAAATTGACTCGTTACGAGCAGAAACGGAATAATGTATTTCATCGTATAAAAACAGCAGTGGAGAATGGTCTACACTGTTGGATTGATGGTTGCGAATATCTTCATTAAATGTGAACAAGAATATCAATGATGTTTTAGCTGTTTAGGTATTTACGTTCTTATTTTACCGTCGGCGACCATTATCTGAATGTTCTACAATAGAATAGACAGTTAATGGTCTTCACAATTTCAGTGGCTGGCCAGCGTGATATCCGCTCAAATGAATTGTAACGAAACTGCTTGACCAACCGCTGATGCAGATGCGTTGGCAGTGCGAGGCCCACAACTGGGCGCTGGTGGCAGAGTACGGTGTGCTGAACGCTGAGACTCATTCCTGCGTGGAACACTGTTTGGAATAAACTCCGAACGGCCCATTGCTGGTTCTAACGGGGCCGGGGAAGCGAAATCCGAATTTCCGTGAACTGCCCAAGTTCCGTTTCGACGTTGATATCGCCAGCGTGTCCTTTGGTAATGATGTCGTAGGTCAGCGACAAACCCAGGCCGGTTCCTTTGCCGGTGGGTTTGGTGGTGAAAAACGGCTGGAAAATTTTAGAAATCAGTTCGCCAGGAATGCCCGTGCCGTTGTCCCTGACCCGTAGCGTAACGGTGCGACCGGTTTGCCCTGTGCTTACCCAAAGCTTAGGCTGGTAGGGTTGATTAGCCGCCGTCATCTGGGCGGCTTTTTCCCGCAGGGCGTAGAAGGCGTTGCTGTACAAATTCAGCAGGACCCGCGCCAAATCCTGCGGAACGACGTCAATCGGACCGAGTTGTTGGTCAAGCTGGGGATCGATAATCACGTTGAAGG
>CAXUEB010000101.1:0-2709 GCA_964249775.1 uncultured Spirosoma sp. | reverse complement strand
GCGCAGGTATTCGTCGACGAGCGCGTTGAGGTTGGTCAGTTCTTTGTGGCCGGTGCCCGTGCGGGCGTGTTCAAGCATCCCCCGAACGATGCTGGAGGCCCGTTGGCCCTGTTGGTTGATCCGGTTGAGATTTTGAACGATAACCTGCGCGGTACTCGTCACGTCGTCGACCCGCCCGGCCGTCAAGTCCTGCTGAAGTTCGTCAATGAGTTCGACCGAAAGTTCCGAGAAGTTATTGACGAAATTGAGCGGATTCTGAATCTCGTGGGCGATGCCGGCCATCAATTCCCCTAAACTGGCCATTTTTTCCCGTTGAATCAATTGCGTCTGCGCCGTTTTCAGGTCGTCGAGCGATTGTTGCAAGGCCACCGTTTTTTGTCCGATAACGTTGGTGCGCTCGGCGACTTCCTGTTCCAGCGTTTCGTTCTGGGTGAGTAACAGCCGCTCATGTTCGCGGGTTTTTGCCAGCAACTGCGCCTGGGTTTCGGCTTTGGCCCGTTCGACGTCGGCGCGTTCCCACTCAAAGCGCTTCGACAACAGAAACGAAAGAATAAAGCTTTCGACCAGGGTGGCTATCGTGACGTAACTCAACTCGGCCACGTAGCCTGGGCTGCCCGTTTGGATGTAGATGGCCTCGGTCAGCACCAGCAGGAAGTAGATGAAATAGGCCAAGGCGAAATAATAGCCCAGCTTATTGCCCCGTCGGCCCACCCGGACGCCCACGTAGCCCATCAAGAAAAACGACAAGAGGGCATTAACCGTGTTAAGGGCGAGAATGACCGGCAAGGGTAACGCGTATTTCAAGACCATGTAGACCGCAAAATACGCGACGACGCCCCACGTGAACCGGCTAAGTTTAGGAACGTACTTGGACGCTTCCAAGAACAGTAGACAGTAGCTGGTCTGGACGGTTACGCCAATCGTGGGGATGGTGATGTACCAGAACGTCAGGTTAATGTCGTCCAAGAAGTACACGACAAATCCGTCCAGCACGGCAATGGCATAGCAGACGTAAATCAGCGCCACCAACGCGTAAAACAGATACAGCCGGTTACGCAGGGAAAAAAAGAAAAAAAGGTTGCTTAGCAACACAAAAAACATGCACCCCAAGTAAAACCCGTAAACTAAGCGTTGCTGGTAGGTTTTGATTTCGTGGGCCGATGCTTCCCAGAGGCTGACGGGTATGGGCTGCGAATGCGTCAGAAAACGAACGTAATAGGTGCGCTTACCAGGCGGCAGCGGAAACACCTGGTAATGATGCTTGACCGGCTTGGCATCCACGGGAATTCGGTAGCCCGCCGTCAGCGTGACCAGCTTTCCAGTGTCGTCTGGATAGTGAAGTTCGGTGATGGGCAGAAACGCCTGGGCGATTTCCAACAGCAGTTTGTCGTCGGTTGGGTTGTCGAGCGTAAACCGGAACCAGCGCACCTGATCGGTGAAGCCAAAGTTTAGAATGGCCTTCTTCGACGGCACGAACTGATTCGCGAAACCCGGCGAAACGACCTGCTCGATTTTGAGGCCACCCCGCGGGTCGTTTAGGACGGCTACCTGCGGGCTAATGTTTATAAAATCCACATTACCAGCCCAAACGATGGGCTGAGCCGTCGCCGACAGGGCAATCAACAGCAGGCAACAGGCGACGTAAACAAGTCTCATCAATCTGGGGAGCCGGTCTCGAAGGGAGTTTCCGCAAAATACCGGGATGGAATGCCTTGCAACGTCGCAAAAGCGATCCACCACAGCCAGCAGTAAACCCCAAAGGGTAAATAGCCGGAAAACCCCAGAATTGGCATTTCAAAGATATGAAATTGATTCACGTACGGCAGGCTATATTGCCAATAAGCCGGTGCTTCCGTGAACGATACGGTTCCGTCGGCGTTGTGCGTGGCGCTTAAGTAGTTCTGCGCTTCTAAGCAAAACCCTTCAATTAAGTACGCCAGCGCTGATAAGACCAACGGCGTCCAGTTGCCCCGCCCGATGGGGCGCAACGGCGTCCAAACCCCAATTTTGTCCAGCACGACGGCCAGTAGCACGGCGGGCGACAACCACAGCGTAAAAAACAAGGAGTTGGGCAACCGCCCGGCCGCGAACAAACCCAGCAGGGATAAAATCAAAAAGGCTGTTTTTGCCCACTCGGGCAACGTAAACGTTGGTCCCCGCGAGAACCGGTCGCGCAGGGCGGGAACGGTCTTAAGTAAACTGTACCAGACAAACGCCAGCGGCAGCAGGCCCGACGAGATAACGATGGCGTACAGCAAAAACACTTCTCGGTCGATGATGTCGCCCTTGGGATAAAACCAATTGTCGTCGACGAAAAAATTAAGGTACTCAAACAGCATCCAGCCCGTAACCGACGCGACCCCGATGCCAACGATTTCCTGCGGGGCGTGGCTAATCAGGGACTTGCCGCCCTGCCGGACGTATACCCAGCCGTCGATCATCAGCGTAAAGCCCCAGAACAGGGGCAGATCGGACCAACGCAGAAACCACTCGGGCCGCGTTGCTTTGGTCCACAGCAGAACGACGGCGCTCCCCCAGGCCAGCAGACCCACCCAGAACCAGATGGGCAGCCGAACCTTGGCCACCGGTTGCGGGCGAGCGGGCACGTTCTTGAACCCAAACAAGGCCGGAATCAAATACAACGCAGCCACGACCGCCGAAGCTAGGGCAAACGTAACAAATACGGGCCAGCTAAACGGGGGTTTGGGC